>DASWTI010000314.1:0-10289 GCA_036402215.1 Pseudonocardiaceae bacterium | reverse complement strand
GCCTCACCGGAACCGCCGGGCCCGGCGCCCGGTGCGGCGCCGCAGCCCGCCAGGAGGAACACGACCAGGAGCACCCACGCTGCGCGCATCACCCCACGATCCCACGACGCGGCGTCCTCGTCCGCTTACCGATCGGTGACGCCGAGACCTGGCCAGGCGTCGGCGGACCGCCCTAGGCTGCCCGGGCCCCACTCGACACAACAGGTTCGGGAGGCGTCATCGTGCACCGTTCCACCACCGCCCGCGCCGCGGCCGTCGCCGCGGCGGCCGCCCTGCTGCTCGGCACCCTCGCGTCCGGTTCCGGCGCCGCCACCGCGGCCCCGGCGGGTCCGTCCGCCGGCTCCGCCGACTCCGCGGGTGCCGCCGCCACGCCCGCCGGCCTCGACGGGCACCGGCCGCCGCAGTCCGGCCCGTGCCAGTACACGCCGACGCCCGACGACCCGGCCGCGCGCCCGGTCTCGCTGCCGCCGGACCCGGATCCGACGCCGGACCGCGGCCTGGTGAACGTCGAGCTGCGCACCAACCTGGGCGACATCGACCTGGTGCTGGACCGCTCGCTGGCGCCGTGCACGGTGCAGAGCTTCATCCACCTGACGCGCAGCAAGTTCTACGACCGTACGTTCTGCCACCGGCTCACCGCGTACCCGACGCTGAAGGTCCTGCAGTGCGGCGACCCGTCGGGCACCGGCTCGGGCGGCCCGGGCTACCGGTACCGCGACGAGCTGCCGGTCGGCCTGCCGCCGGCGCCGACCGACCCGACCGGCCAGCGCAAGGTGTACGCGCGCGGCGTGCTCGCCATGGCCAACGCGGGCCCGGACACCAACGGCTCGCAGTTCTTCCTGGTCTACGGCAACTCGGCGCTGCGGCCGAACTACTCGATCTTCGGCAGCGTGACGGCCGACGGGCTGCGCACCCTGGACGCCGTCGCCGCCGGTGGCGTGACGCCCACGCCGGGCGGCCCGACGCCGCCGGTCGACGGCCCGCCGGCGCTGCGCACCGACATCCACAAGGCCAAGATCCGCCACCACCACTGAGGCCCGCCCGGCGCGCCGTGGGTCAATGGACCATTCGCCCCGCATAGCGGAGCTCATGGTCCATTGACCCGGCGCGGGGCGTGTGCGGCGTGCTGCGCAGCTCCTGGGCGGCGTGCTGTGGCGGTTGCCTTGCACCGGTTGCCTTGCGCCGGTCGCCCTACACGGTTGCCTTACGCGGCAACGATGTCGGCGACTACGCAGGCGATGTTGTCCGGGCCGCCGGCCGCGTTGGCCAGCGCCACCAGGCGGTCGGCGGCGGCATCCGGGTCGGCCTCGGCGAGCAGCACGGCCCGCAGCTGCGCGCCGCCGACCACGGTGTGCAGGCCGTCGGAACACAGCAGGTACCGGTCGCCCGGCTCGACGTCCCGCACCTCGGCGTCCGGGGTGACCGGCTCGTCGCCGCCGTGCAGCGCGCGCACCAGGATCGCCCGCTGCGGGTGCGAGGCAGCCTCCTCCTCGGTGAGGCGTCCGTCGTCGATGAGCTCCTGCACCACGCTGTGGTCGTGGGTGAGCCGGAACAGCTCACCGCCGCGCAGCAGGTAGGCGCGCGAGTCGCCGACGTGCACCAGCGCGAGCCGTGAGCCCGACCAGAGCAGCGCCGTGAGCGTGGTGCCACCGCCGGCCAGCGCCGGGTCCGCGGCGACCCGCTCCCGCACGGCCGCGCCGGCGCGGCGAGCGGCGTCCTGCAGCGCGTCCAGCAGGCTGCCGGCCGGGATGGCGCCGTCGAGCCGCACCAGTTCCTCGATGGCCACGTCGGCGAGCTGGTCCGGCCCGGTGTACGGCCCGAAGCCGTCGGCCACGGCGAGCAGCCGGGACCCGGCGTGCGCCCGGTCCTGGTTGGCCTCCCGGACCAGGCCGCGGTCGGTACGGACGGCGTAACGGATGGCGAGCGGGGTGGTGGTCATCGTGGTGTCCTCCGGCTCCGGCGACAGGTGTGCCACGAGGAAGGCGGCCAGATCGCGCCGCACGTCGGTGGCCGCCTCGACGGCCGCCCAGTAGCGCGCGACTTCCTCGGCGGCCGCGGCCGGCGGCAGGTCGCACACCACGCGGATGCGGGCGAGCGGCATGCCGAGCCGGCGCAGCCAGGCCACCAGGCGGGCGCGTTCGAGCTGCTCCGGCGCGTACCGGCGGTAGCCGGAGGCGGCGTCCACCTCGGCCGGCACCAGCAGCCCCAGCTCGTCGTAGAGCCGCAGGGCCTTCGGCGAGAGCCGCGCGGCCCGCGCGAACGCCCCGATCGTCAGCAGCCCGGTCACCCGTCCTCCTCGTACCCGGGCACGGCGCCCGGCGCGGCCCACGCTGGGGCCTGCCCCAGGGTGAAGGTCAACCTCGCCGGTCAGCGTGAGTCCAGCGCCGTCCAGGGTGGGCACGTGGGCAGGCCGAGGCCGTGCCTCTGCTCGGGCGCCACGTAGGCCTCGGGGAGGTACCCGATGCCACCCGTGACGAGGCGCGTGCCGTACCAGCCGGAGAACTCCCCGGCGCGGCGCAGCGGATCGTTGTCCACGTTGGCGCCGGGACGCTCGCTCACCGAGTCGCCGACGACGTGGCAGAACACCTCGACCTGGCTGCCGAGATGCAGCTCCGTGTTCGGGACCGTGCAACCCTGCTCGGGGCAGCCCGCCACCGGCCGCAGGTGCAGCGGCACCGGATCCGGCACCACCACGATCACCGACGTCGACCGCGGATCGACGGCGGGTGGCCGCCCGGTCATGGTGACCCGCCCCAGCAACACCGAGGCGGTGGCCACCCCGGACAGGACGGCCAGCACCGCCAGCACCATCACCAGCCCGACCACCTCCGCCCGCCCCACCACGAGCCGGGCGGGCTGCGCCGCCACCGCCCCGGGCCGGTTGCTTGCCGTTCTCCACCTCGGGGCGGCTGTCCCGGCCCGCTCCCTGCGTCCCGCCGGCCGGCGCCGCACGGCCGAGGCGACAGGCCGGGCAGGCACGAGGCGGACCGGCGGGCTCGCGGCGGATCGGGCCGGCACGCCCCCGGTGCAGGGCGGACCGCCGGCGGCCGCGACGGAGCCGGCAACGGCAGGGTGGACGACAGGGTCGGCGACCGGAGCGTCGGCCGGGGTGGCAGGTGCGGCAGCGGGCCGGGGCAGGGTGAGGCGGGTGGGAGTGGGACGGGGGTGCTGCGCCTCGTGGACACGTTCCCAGCGCGGCAGCCAGTCGGCCGGGTCGGCGCCGCACGCCCGGACGTAGGCGTCCACCGTCTCCCAGGTCGGCAGGTGGTCGCCGCCCGCCGCCTCCGCGAGGGCCGTGCGGGAGCGGCCGGTGGCACGGGCCATCTGCAGGTACTTGGGCCGTCCGGCGGCCTCCCGCAGCGCGCGCAGCTGCGCCGCGAAGGCCTGGATCGGCCCGGCCGCCGGGTCCAGCGGCCGCTCCGGTCGTGGCATCCCCCGACCCCCTCGGGTGTATTGACCGTCGCCGGCACCCGTTGTCCGCCGCCGGGGCCGGACAACGTGGGGACGCAGTAAACAGGAACGGACGCCGTCAGGGGAACCACCGTTACGGGCAGGTGGGTGCACGATCGGGCGGCGTCACCGCGGGCCCCGCGACCGGAACGGACTGGGAGCCGCGGCGTCGCTGGTGGTGCCGACGCCGCACCCGGTCGCCGGGCCCGCGGCGCCGGGGCGGAACCTCGCGTGGGGGGGCGAGGTCCCGCCCCGGCCGCTCGACCCCGATGCCGGCCCACCCCGGGAGCGGCCTCCGCCCTGCCCTACCGCCTACGCGCTCCGCCGACGCGGGCACGCGCGCGTATCACCGACCCGGGTGGAGCACCACTCGGATGGGTGATTAGCCTTCCCCCATTCGTGGGCCACACACAGCGACATGACGGCCGCGCACAGCTACCAGCACCCCACCTCAGCCCGGAGGCTTCCATGGCTCTTTCCCCGACCACCCGCCGGTGGACGTCCGCCGCGCGCATCGCGCTCGGCTCCGGCGTGGTCGCCGCGACCGCCCTCGTCGGCCTCGCGGTGCCGGCCGGCGCACACACCCCCAAGGTGTACGCGCACTGCGAGGACGGCACGACGACGCTCGTGGTCGAGCTGAAGAGCTACAACGGGCAGCAGGACAACTCGGTGAAGGTCACCGCCAACGAGCAGACCGTGCTGGACGAGAACGACTTCGGCACCGACCTCACGGACTCCTGGGAGTTCGACGGCACCGTCGACCAGCACTTCGTGGTCCGGGTGATGGCCTGGGACGACCCCAAGAGCAACAAGGGCTGGTCGTTCACCAAGGAGCTGACGGTCGAGGCGTGCGCCACGGCTCCCACCACGACGACAACCACCACGACGACCGAGACCACCGCCACCACGACGGTCACCGAGCCGACGACCACCACCGAGGAGACCACGACCACCACCTCGGAGGAGACCACGGCCCCGCCGGCCACCACGACGGAGCAGGTGGCCCCGACGACCGTGCCGGCCGATGACGACGACCTGGCCGACACCGGTGCCAGCATCGCCATCCCGCTGGTCCTCGGCGCCCTGCTGCTGCTCGGCGGCGGCGCGTTGGTGCTGGTCGCCCGGAGGCGCCGGACCGCGGCCGAGTAGGCACACCCCGTACGACGGCGAAGGGGGCGCACCCGTGATGGGTGCGCCCCCTTCGTGGCTCGTGGCGCGGGCCTACTTGTTCTTGCGCCAGGACTGGTTCGACGGGTCGGAGTCGTACCGCGCCTTGTGGGTGGTCATGATCCGGTCGAGCAGCACCGGCGTCCGGTACAGCTGGGTCACCCCGTCGACGAGTGGCCCTGGCTGCTCGTCACCGAGTTTGATCGCGCCGCCGTGACCCTCCAGCCACGCGCCCCCGAGCAGCCAGCTCTTCGGCTCGCGGACCACGAGCTTCGGCTCGTGCACGTGGAAGAACACGTGCACGGCCTCGGCGCCGAAGACCGACTCGTGGACGCCGGCCCAGCCCAGCTCGTGGGCCTTGTGCCGGTACCCGAGGTAGGTCCACTCGCCGGCGGCCGGCGGCGTGGTCAGGAAGGTGCGCAGCCGGCTCAGCCACTCGGCGGCGCTCGCCGGGGCCGCCGCCACCCCCTGGCCACCGGTCGCCGCGTGGCGGTGCGGCAGGACGCCCGGCGCCCAGGGCTCCTTGCAGACGCAGGTGGCGTCGATCCTGGAGCTGCCACACGCGCGATGGAAGTGCGACGTCCAGCGGTAGTCGCACCTGTCGGTGTCGCAGTAGACGACCCCGCCGGCCCGGACCTCCTGCTCCTTGATCAGCTGCTGGCACACGCCGCACGTCGAACTACCCAGCACAACGAACATGTTTTCCTTGTCTCCCAACGCTTCGGCAGTGACGTGGGCTCCCGGCGGCGCACCCGGAGCGGTCGGACCTACTTGTCCTCCTTGCGCCAGCTGCCGGAGCTCGCGGCCGAGGAGAGGCGGAGCTTCTCGGCCTCCCGCAGGCGGTCCAGGAACGCGGCCACCACGACGGACAGACCCTGGCGCAGGACGAGCGGCTCCTCCTCCAGCTCGATGCCGGAGCCGATGACGCCCTCGATCCAGGCGCCGCCGTAGCCCCACTTCTCGGCGCGCGAGCTGAACCGGTCGGTGAAGTGCACGTGGAAGAACACCTGCACGGTCTCCAGCACGCCGAACACGCCGCGCAGCTCGCCGGCCCAGCTCAGCTCGTGACCGCCGCGCCGGTAGCCGAGGTAGAACCACTCGCCGGCCGGGGTCGGCGCGGTGAGGAAGGTGCGCAGCTGCGCCTTCCAGGTGTCCAGGTCGCGCGGGGTGTCGGCGAGTTCCACGTCCTCCCAGTGGTCCGGGACGTGCTGGTACGGCAGCACCGCGGGCGGCATGGTCCGGTGGCAGTTCTCGCAGTCGGTCAGGAAGGTGCAGTCGGTGTGCAGGTGCCGGCCGTGTGCGGCGCACTTGTTGTAGTCGCAGCAGATCACCTCGCCGGCGAGGACCCGCTCACGCTCCACCAGCTCCTCGCAGTTGGCGCATCGCGTCCTGCCCACCACCACGTACATCGCTGTTCCTCATCTCCACGAAAGCCCACACACGTCCTGCCGGACGCACCGGGAGAGAAGAGCGATCGCGGGCCGCGGCAGATGGGTGGTCTCCGCTGCTCCATCCGAACCCTGTTACGGCACAACGAACTTCCGGACGCCACCGGACGAGCCGGGATCACGGTGACGCGCCGGTGATACGGGGGTGACGCGGCGGGGCCGCCGGGCGGAGTGCCCGGCGGCCCCGGCTCGCGGTGCGGACGCCGCTAGTTCACGGTGATGGTGAACGTCGACGTGGTGTTGCGGATGTTGATGTGGTTGTTGCTCATCTGCAGGTTGTTGAACGTCACCGAGCCCCGCGCCGGACCCTGCCCGGCCTCCGGCAGTTCGTTGGCCCAGATGCCGAACCCGGACTTCGCGTTGAACGCGTCACCGCTCTGCCGGGCGCCGGTGATCGTGATGTTGGTGAACACCGTGTCGGCCACCGGGAACTGTGGTGAGCCGCCCACGTAGTTCGTCTGGAACATGATTCCGTGGTACGTCGGGTCGACGATGTCCACGTTGCTCACCCGGATGCCCTGGAAGACCTTCGACGCGGAGAAGACCCAGATGCCGGGGAACGTCTGCGCCCCCCAGAAGTGCCCGCCGGCCCGGACGACCGAGATGTTGTCGAACTGCGTCGGCGGCGTGGCACCGAAGCCGTTCATCGGGATGCCGAAGTCCAGCGAGCTGATCGTGATGCCGGAGTAGACCAGCGTGTCGGCGACGTGGATGTTGCGGAAGATGTTGTTGGTGCCGCCGTAGACCGCGATACCCGCGGCCCGCCAGGTGAGGATCGAGGTCAGGTTCTCGTAGGTGTTGTCCCGTACCTCGCCGCCCCCGGAGTCGGTGGCGTTGAACAGCGCGAAGCTGTCGTCGCCGGACGCCCGGGACTCGTTGTTCGACACCAGGTTGCCGGCGCTGCCGTTGGTCATGTTGATGGCGTCGGCGAACATGTTGCGGATGCGCGAGTTGCGGATCGTGGTGTTGTCGGTGTTCGCGCCCCAGTAGAGGCACACCATGTGCTCGTTCCAGATGTTCTCGATGAGCATGTTGCTGGTGTTGGAGAAGTCGAAGACCTTGCCGGGGCCGTCGATGCGCGACGTGTAGTTGCCGAAGTACGCGAAGTTCGCGAACACCGAGCCGTTGGCCGACGCCTCGGCCCGGAAGCCGATGTCGGTGTTGTCCTGCGTCTGCGGCGCGTGGAACTGCGTGTACCAGGGGCCGGCGCCGATGATCCGCACCGCCTTGCCGTACACCTGGAACTTGCCGGACGTCTGGTACGCGCCGGCCGGCAGGTAGACGCCGATCATGGCGGCGTTCTGCCGCGCGGCGTCCAGCGCGTTCTGCACGTCCTGGTGGGAGAAGCCGGCCGGCACCACGTAGCGCGCCGGGTCCGGGTTCGCGATCGGCGAGACCTGCTCGGTGTTGATGAAGTCGATCGCGTAGTTGGTGGTGTTGGCCGCGTCCTTCTGCAGGCGGATGCGGGTGCCGGCCGGGAAGGACTGGCCGAGCATCAGGGACGCCTCGTCGTAGATGTGCCGCGGGCCGCCGGAACCCGGCGAGTTGTTGGGCGAGGCCTCGGCGCCGTACAACCAGGCGAACCGCGAGGTGAGCGGCATCGCGCGGAAGAACGTGCCGTTGACGTACACGTTGATCGTCGAGTTGATCCCGCCACCACCCGCGGAGTCCGGGATGGAGAAGCGGGTGACGAGCGTGTTCGTGCTGGCCCGCGTGGTGAACTCGACGTACGCGCCGTTGCTGTTCAGGGTCACGGCGCGCCGGCCGGACGCCTCACCGGCGAGGTCGCCGATGGTGCGGTTCGGGCCGACCACACCGGCGCCGCCGCCCACCGCGGCGTCCTCGGCCTCGTACATCTCGTACGGCATGTTGGCGCCGCGGCCGACGAACAGCGGGTGGTTGCTGGTGTTGTTGGCCCGCTTGATCGCCACCTCGTTGGCGTCGTCGGCGAGCACGACGCGCACCGTGTAGCGGCCGTTCACCGCGGTCCAGGTGCCGAGGTTCACCGGGGCGGTGGTGGCGCCCGCGTTGATCACGCCGCTGTACGTGCCGGTGCGGGTGATCACGGTGGCGCCGCTGGCGTTCAGCACGGTGAGCGTGATGCCGTGCGCGCCGCTCGCCGAGGCGATGTTGCCCTGGTTGCGGATCGCCACGGTGAACGTCACGGTCTGGCCGCCGGACGGGTTCGACGGCGACCAGCCGACCGGCGAGGCCACCAGGTCGGAGCTCTGCACCGCGGACACCACGAGCGAGGACGGGTGCACGTAGGCGTTGTTGAGCTCGTTCTGCTCGATGATCGTGTTCGCCTCGTCGACCTTGGCGTTCACCTGGTACGTGCCGGCGTCGCGGGTGCCGATGTTCGCGCTCACCGTGGCACTGGCGCCGGCCGCGAGGGCGGCCACCGGGGCGGTGCCGGCGAGCGTGCTGCCCAGGTACAGGGTGACAGCGGTCGCTGCGGAGCCGAGGGTGCCGGTGTTGCGCACGGTGGCGGACAGGGTGATGGCGCTGGTCTCGACGGGCGAGGCCGGCGTCCAGGACATGCCGCTGATCGACAGGTCCGGGTTCGGCGCCGGCGTGCCGAAGACCTGGAACTCCGCCACCTGGCCGCCGGGGGCGCCGGTGTTGCTGGTGAAGCGAAGCTGCACGTCGGCCACGGTGCCGCCGACCGGGATGCTCACCTGGTTGCCGCTGCCGGGGCTGAACGAGTACCCGGCCGCGGACACCAGGCTGGTGAACGTGGAGCTGCTCTGCTCACGGCCCAGCACCTGGATGTTCTGCGTGCGCGCGCCCCACTCCGGGCCAGGGTTCAGCCGCACGGTCACGGTGTTCAGCGTGTGGTTGGCACCGAGCTTCACCGTGAGCGTGTTCGGGAAGGCGCCGGAGTTGGCCTCCCAGTAGGTCAGCACGTCGTTGTCGTTGGCGTTCGTGGCGACGAACGTGTGGACGTGGCCGGAGGCGGTGATCTCCTTGCCCAGGGCCAGGTTCGTACCACCGCCGCCGCCCGGCCGGGTCACCGAGTTGCTGTCCGGCGACTGGTTGTTCGCCGCGTCCCTGGCGCGCACGAAGTAGGTCACCGTGGCGCCGGTGGGCTGGGTGTCGGTGTAGGTGAGGGTGGTGCCGGAGACGCTGGTGCGCAGCGCGCCGTTGGCGTAGACGTCGTAGCCGGTGACGCCCACGTTGTCCGTGGCGGCGTTCCAGGTGAGGCGGATCTGGCCGGCCTGCGGCTGGGTGTACGCCAGGTTGCCCGGGGCCGTCGGCGGCTGCGTGTCGCCGCCGGTGGGGCCGTACACCTCGAACTCCGAGGCCTGCCCGGCCGGCCACGTGGTGTTCGCCGTGAAGTGCAGCCGCACGTAGCGGGTGCTCGTGGCGGTGAAGTTGATGGTCACCGTGTTGCCGGCGGCCGGGGTGAAGGCCCGCGAGGCGGAGGCGACGACGTCGGAGAACGTCGTGCCGTTGTCGCTGCCCTGCACGGAGAAGGTCTGGTTGCGCGCCTCCCAGTTGGCCGGCAGCTTGACCACCACGCGGTTGACCTGCACGGAGGCGCCGAGGTCCACGCGCAGCCACTGCGGGAAGGCGCCATTCGCGCTCTCCCAGTAGGTGGCCTGGTCGAGGTCGTTGGCGTTGCCGGCCACGTAGGTCTGGGTGTGGCTGCTGGCGAGCATCGCCTTGCCCTGCGCGAGGTTGGTGACGGACGCGCGCGCCCCGTGGACCTCCAGCTCGCCGAGCTGGGCGGCCGGCGCCCCGGTGTTGGCGGTGACGTTCACCCGCACGTAGCGGGTGAGGAACGCCGGGAAGTCCAGCGTCACCACGTTGCCGGTCTTGGGGTCGAAGGTGTGCTCGGCGGCTGTGGTGATGGTGGCCAGGCCCTCGCCGTCGAGGCTGCCCTGGATGCCGATCGTCTGGCGGCGGGCCGGCCAGGCGTCGTCGCCGGGGAGCCGTAGCACCACCCGGGACACCTGCACCTCCGCGCCGAGGTCCACCTGGACCCACTGCGGGAAGGCGGCCTTGCCGCTCTCCCAGTGGGTCGCGGCCGAGCCGTCGGTGACCGCGCCCGCCGGGTGACCGGCGGCGGAGCTGCTGGCGGTCGCCGGTGCGCCGGCGGCGAGGTGGGAGGCGGTACCGGCGGGCCCGGCCGCGGCGCCGGTCGCCAGGCGGGGTGCA
This sequence comes from Pseudonocardiaceae bacterium, assembly GCA_036402215.1. GTDB lineage: Bacteria > Actinomycetota > Actinomycetes > Mycobacteriales > Pseudonocardiaceae > DASXTS01. The sequence continues at coordinate 63 of DASWTI010000314.1, read as the reverse complement.
CCGGTGCCGTGGTCCGGCGTCCCGGCCGCGGTGGCCGGCGTGGCCGGCCCGGGGAGAGCGAAA
>DASWTI010000313.1:0-6622 GCA_036402215.1 Pseudonocardiaceae bacterium | reverse complement strand
GGGCGTCGGCGAGCGCGGAGCGCACGTCCGCCGGCAGGTCCCCGGGGCCGTTCACGGGGGGCGAGCCGGCCACGATCTCGGAGCCGATGGGCGACCAGTACGCGGCCACCGCGAGGCGCGCGTCGAGCACGGCGCGCAGCTCGGTGGCGGCCACCGTGAGCACCTCGCGGACGTCGGCGCACGCGGCGAGGGCGGCGGCGAACCGGCCGAGCTCGGCGTCCCGCTCGGCCGCGGCGAGGTCCTCGGTGACGTCGCGCAGCGTGCCGACGTAGACCTGTTCGCCGTTCTCCCGGCCGGGCGCCACCGTGGAGCTCAGCCGGACGACCACGCGGCGGCCGTCGCGGTGCCGGATCGGCACGGTGAACTCGCCGCCGCCGTCGCGGACGAACGCGGCGAACACGGCGTCCTGCTCGGCGCGGTCCTCGGGGTCGCGCGCCCGGTCGGACAGCCAGGGGAACGGCCAGGCGTACGGGCCGCCGTCCTGGCCGTAGCCGGTGATCGCGGCGAACGCGCGGTTCATGTCCACCACGGCGCCCTCGGTGTCGGTGACGAAGAAGCCCTCCTGCAACGAGTCCACCAGGGCGCGGCGGAAGCGGGCCTCACGCTCGCGCAGCCGGGAGAGCGCCAGGTCGGACCGGATGGCCCCGGTGACGGCCGCGGTGACCGCGGTGGAGACCTGGCCCGCCACGAGCCGCTGGAACATCCGGTACTCCTCGTCCAGCTCGCGGTGCGCGCTCACGCCGAACACCAGCACGACGGCCGGCTCGGTGGTGCCGCAGACCATGACCGGCAGCACCACCGCGGTGTCCGGCGTGACGGTGCCCACCGGCGGCCGGAAGCCGTCGCCGAGCACCCGGCTCAGGCCGCCCAGCGTCTCCGGGTGCCCGCTGGTGGCGACCCGGCGGACGGCCTCGCGCTCGCCGAGCGGCGGCAGCGTGGTGGTGGCGGCGACCCGGTGCACGTCGCGGTGCTCGTCCACCACGTAGCCGATCGCGAACGGCACGTCGGCGCCCGCCTCGCCGAGCACCTCGATGGCGGCCCGGCAGGCGGTGGCGGCGTCGCGGGTGCCGTTCTCCGGCAGCTCCGCCACGCGGCCCAGCTCGCCCACCAGGCGCAGCCGCCGCGAGTTCAGCACGCGGTCGGTCACCTCGTCGGTGGTGACGAACACGCCGCCCACGCCGCCACGGGAGTCGTGGACCGGGCTGAAGGCGAAGCGCCAGTAGGTCTCCTCCGGATACCCGGCGCGGTTCACCAGCAGGAGCTGCTCGTCGGTGCGCTGCGACCCGCCGCCGGCCAGCACCTTCGCCGCGGGCGGGCCCAGCTCGTGCCAGGCCTCGGACCAGGTGTGCGCCGCGGGGCGGCCGAGGCCGTGCGGGTGCCGGTCGCCGAGCACCGCCACGCTCGCGGTGTTGTAGAGCTGCACCAGGTCCTGGCCCCACCAGACGTGCATCGGGACCTGCGACGACAGGCAGGTCCCGAGCACGCCGTGCAGCTCCGCGGGCCAGCCGGAGATCGGGCCGAGCGAGGCGGACCAGTCACGGGCCGCGATCAGCTCCCCCAGCTCGCCGACGGCCCCCGGCAGCCACGGAGCGCCGTACCCGTCGGCCACGGATGCCTCCACCTGCCCTGACGCCTGATGCTGCTCAAGGTAGTGCCGTGGCGGCGATACCGCTCGGTACGCCGATGATCTTCGGCCGAAACCGGTCAGGCGCCGGGTAGGACGCCGCGCAGGCCGGCGGCCTCGATGAGCCGCCGGACGGCGGCCGTGCTGCCGGCGAGATGCAGCTCGCAGTGCCGCCGCTCGGCCCGCTCCAGGCCGTCGAGCAGCACGCGCAGGCCGCTGGACGCCATGAACGTCACCTCGGACAGGTCGACCAGCACGAACTCCGCGTCCCCGACCATGGCCTGGCCGAGCGCGGACGCCAGCAGCGGCGTGGTGTAGAGGTCGACCTCGCCGCTGACCCGGACGACCACGGTGGCGGCCGTCCGTTCGACGGCGACCCGCAGCAGATCCTCGGGGGACGGGTCGGGGCGGTTCCGCCGCGTTCCCGGACGCAGCCTCTCGAACACTCCCATGGGACCCTCCTCGCCGGTGGAGAAACCTGTCCGGCGCGGCTGGCTACTTAACCGCAGCTCAGACGGTATTCCCTCGGCGCCCGCCGCCGCCACCCCGGACAGGGACCGTCATCGGACCGTCAGGTGGCGAACACGTCCGCGTCATCGGCGAACGCCTTGAACTCCAGGGCGTTGCCCGCCGGGTCCAGCAGGAACATCGTCCACTGCTCGCCGGGCCGGCCCTCGAAGCGCAGGTAGGGCTCGATGACGAAGGTGGTGCCGGCGGCACGCAGCCGCCCGGCCAGCTCGTGGAAGCCCGGCACGTCGAGCAGCAGCCCGAAGTGCGGCACCGGCACGTCGTGACCGTCGACCGGGTTGCTGGCGGCGGGCGGCCGCGGCGCCAGGTGCGTGACGAACTGGTGGCCACGCAGGTCCCAGTCCACCCACGTGTCGGCGCTGCGGCCCTCCGGGCAGCCGAGCACCCCGCCGTAGAAGGCGCGGGCGGCGTCCAGGTCGTCGACCGGCACGGCGAGGTGGAAGCGCGGGCGCTCGGACACGGTGACCTCCTCGGGTGGGCTGCGGGGATTATCCGCTGGCCGGGGCGGGGGTGCCCCCGCGAGGATCGCCGGGTGGACGTGCGCCTGACGACCGAGCGGCTGCTGCTGCGCCCGTTCACCGCGAGCCCCGCGGACGTGGACCTGCTGGTGGACCTGGACTCCGACCCGGAGGTCATGCGCTTCCTGACCGGCGGCGTGCCGACCCCGCGGGCCGAGGTGGCCGAGCGCGTCCTGCCGCGCATGCTGGCGGTCGGCGAGCGCCGGCCGGGCTACGGGTTCTGGGCGGCGCACGAGCGGGACGGCGGTGCCTTCGCCGGCTGGTTCACGCTGCGGCCGCACCACGAGCGCGGGACCTCCGACGTGGAGCTCGGCTACCGGCTGCGGCGCGCCGTCTGGGGTCGTGGGTACGCCACCGAGATGGGCCGGGCACTGCTGCGCGAGGCGTTCGAGGTGCTGGGCACCCCGCGGGTCTACGCGGAGACCATGGCGGTCAACGTCCGCTCGCGCCGGGTGCTGGCGCGGCTCGGGCTGCGGTTCGTGCGGACCTTCCACTTCGACTGGCCGCACCCCATCGCGGGGGCGGAGCATGGCGAGGTGGAGTACGCGCTGACGCGCGCCGACCGGGCGGGGGCCGAGGCCCTCGTCCGGGAGCTGCGGGCCGGGGGCGATCTGCCGGCGCAGTGGGCCGACGCGCTGCGCGCCACGCCGCGCGGGCACTTCCTGCCGGACCGGGTGTGGGTGGACGAGGGCCCGCCGCGGGGGCCGGTGCACTGCGTAGCGGTGGACCGCGCCGAGGACCCCGCGCGCTGGGCCGGCGCCGTCTACACCAACCGCGTCGTGGTGACCCAGTACGACGACGGCGCCACCGAGTGGCCCGCGGTGGGACGGCGCGCCACGTGCTCCTCGTCGATGCCGGAGGTGATGGTCGGCATGCTGGCCGCGCTCGACGTCCGGCCGGAGCACCACGTGCTGGAGATCGGCACCGGCACCGGGTTCAACGCCGCGCTGCTCGCCGCCCGGGCCCGGCGGGTGACCACGGTCGAGGTGGACGCGGGGATCGCCGAACAGGCCAGGGCGACGCTCGCCGGCCACCTCGGGGTCACCGTGGTGCACGGCGACGGCACGGCCGGTTGGCCGGCGAGTGCGCCGTACCAGCGGGTGATCGCCACGGCCGGCGTGCCGCTCGGCGGGCTGCCGTACGCCTGGGTGGCGCAGGCAGAGCCGGGCGCGGTGATCGTGGCGCCGGTGCGGGCGGACCTGGCGGCGGGGCCGCTGGTGCGGTTCGTGGTCGCCGCCGACGGCACCGCCACCGGGCGGGTGCTGCCCATGCGGGTGGCGTTCATGGAGCTGCGCGGGCACCGGGTGGCGCTGCCGGACGACGAGTCCGTGACCGGCGCGGCGCCGCCGGAGGCCACCGGCCTGGACCCGTGGGCGGTGCTGCAGGACGAGGCGGCTCGCTGGGCGGTCGCGGTGGCGCTGCCCCGCTGCTCCTTCGACCTGCGCGAGCCGCGGGGTGCCCGGCTGGTGGACCCCGGCTCCGGGTCCTGGGCGCTCGTGCTGCCCGCGGACGCGGGGTTCGAGGTGCGCCAGCACGGCCCACGGCGGCTGTGGGACGAGCTGGTGACCGCGTACGACTGGTGGCTCGCGGCCGGCCGCCCGGCGATGGACGACTGGACGCTGCACGTCACGCCCACCGCCCAGACCGCCACCGTCGGACCGTCGTGACACGATCCGCCCCGTGGACACGCTGACCCACCTGCGCGCCGTGACCGGGGCCTTCGAGGCCGAGCTGGCCACGGCGGACCCCACCGCGCCACTCGCCGTGCCGCGCTGGACCGTCACCGGCCTCGCCGGTCACCTCGGCGCCGTGCACCGCTGGGCCGCCGCCAACACCGGCACGACGAGCCGCGCGGAGTTCGCCGACGCGCCGCCCGATGCCGACCCGGCGGCCTACTACGCGGAGTCGCGCGCCGCGCTGCTGTCGGCGCTGGACGGGCTGGACCCGGCCACGCCGTGCTGGACGTTCGACCGCGCCGACCGGACGGTGCGGTTCTGGCTGCGCCGCCAGCTGCACGAGAGCCTGGTGCACCTGTGGGACCTGCGCAGCGCGGCCGACCCGGACGCCCCGGCCCCGCCGGACGTCCCGCCCGACGTGCACGCCGACGGCGTCGACGAGCTGGTCGGGCTGTTCCTGCCGCGCGCCGACCGCACCGCGCTGCGCGACCTGCCGGCGCCGCTCGTGCTGTGCGCGACCGACGTCGGGCGGAGCTGGGCGTTCGCCCCGGACTGGACGCCCGGCCCGGCGGTGGACGGGGCGACGACGGTCTGCGGGCCCGCCGGTGAGCTGCTGCTGTTCGGGTGGGCGCGGTTGCGCCGGACGGACGAGCGGTTCGCCGGGACGCTCGCGGTGGACGGCGACGAAGCGGTGGTCGACGCGTTCACGGCGGCCCGCGTCCGGCCCTGACCAGGTTTGGGGCGGCGCGCCACCGGGAAATCCCGGCACGGGCGCGCCGTGCGCCGACACGGCCGTGGAGGGAGCCATGCAGGAGACGGACCGGCGCGTCACGGAGACCCCGCGCCAGCGCCTGGACCGCAACTTCAACGAGCTCCTGCAGGAGCTGCGGGTGGCCCAGGCCGGCGTGCAGATCCTGTTCGGCTTCCTGCTCTCCATCGCCTTCACCGAGCTGTACACCCGCGCGGACCCCTACGTCCGCACCACGCACATGGTGACCGTCATGTTCACCGCGCTCTCCGTGGCGTTCCTGACCGCGCCCGCCGCCTGGCACCGCATGTTGTTCCGCCGCGGCCGGCGCCGGGAGATCCTCGGCGTGGCCAACCACTTCGCGCTGAGCGGGCTGGCCTGCCTGGCGATCGCCATGACCGGCACCGTGCTGCTGCTGGCCGAGGTCGTGATCGGCGGCTGGCCGGCCATCGTGTTCGGCGCCCTGGCCGCGCTGGTGTTCGGCTCGCTGTGGTTCCTGGCCCCGATGCGCGAGCGCGCCGACGCCCCGGACCCGGACACCCACCCGGACTTCGTGGCCGGTGAGAGCGGTTCGGACGACGGCGTGGGGGCCGGCTCCGGCCGGGCGGGACGGGAGGACCGTGACCAGGCGGCGGCGGACGCCGCACCCGCGCCGGACCGGGTGTGACCGGTGAGGTTCGCGGCGACGACGGCGGACCCCATATCCTCACCGCCGTGACCGGTCCGCAGGCTCTCGTCGGCGGCCGCTACCGACTCGTCGAGCGCATCGGCGCCGGCGGCATGGGTGTCGTCTGGCGGGCCGTGGACGAACTGCTCGGCCGCACCGTGGCGGTCAAGGAACTGGTGCTCGCGCCGGGCCAGGACGAGGCCGCCACCGAGGACGCCCGGCAGCGGGTGCTGCGGGAAGGGCGGCTGGCCGCCCGGCTGCACCACCCGAACGCCATCGCGGTGTTCGACGTGGCCCTGCACGGTGGCTCGCCCTGGCTCGTCATGGAGTACCTGCCCTCGCGCACGCTGGCCGCCGAGCTCGCCACGCACGGGCCGCTGGCGCCGCAGCGGGCGGCCGCCATCGGCCACCAGCTCGCCGACGCGCTCACCGCCGCGCACGCGGCCGGCATCGTGCACCGCGACGTGAAGCCGGGCAACGTGCTGCTGGCCGACGAGCCGGAGCAACTGGCCAAGCTCACCGACTTCGGCATCTCGCGCGCCGCCGACGACGTGACGATCACCCGCACCGGCGTGCTCACCGGTACCCCGGCGTACCTGGCGCCCGAGGTGGCGCGCGGCGGGCCGCCGGAGGCGCCCTCGGACGTGTTCTCGCTCGGCGCCACCCTGTACGCCGCCGTCGAGGGCCAGCCGCCGTTCGGCACCGGTGACAACGCGCTCGCGCTGCTGCACGCCGTGGCGGCCGGCCGGGTGCGCCCGCCGCAGCGGGCCGGCGCGCTCACCGAGACCCTGCTGACGCTGCTGCGTGACGACCCGGCGCAGCGGCCGTCGATGGCCCAGGCCAGGGACGCGCTGGCCGCGG
>DASWTI010000312.1:0-7335 GCA_036402215.1 Pseudonocardiaceae bacterium | reverse complement strand
GAGCCCGGCGGCCCGGGTGGCCGCGCCGGGCGGGTCCTGGGCGGCGAGCCGCGTGAGGACCGGGTCCAGCGAGCGGACGGCTTCGGTCACCGCGCCGGCGTCGCCGGCCCGTATGCCGGACCGGAGGTCGGTCACGAGCCGGTGGACGGTCTCCGCGTCGGCGGCGGTGCCGGTGGGGGCGGCCTGGGCCGGACCCGCGGTGGCGAGGACGACGCCGCCGAGCGCCGCGACGATCGCGTGCCGAACGGCCTTCGTTGGGAACATCATTCCTCCGTAACTGGGGAATACGAACGTTTCTCCGGGAGCACGTGCATTTCTTTCGACCAGGTGCTCCGGTCCGGCCCATCGTCATCAGGACCACGGCCGCCGACCAGTCGAATACCCACCGGTGAATTCACCCGGGGCAGCCCGCAGTGACGACAGAAATGGCCGGTGCGGTCAACGGCACGGTTCCGCGGGGGCCGGCCGGGAACGGAGAGTCACCACTGGCGCCCGGCCCGCCCGGTCACCCGGCCCCCCGGGGTGACGCCCCCCCGGACAGGTCGTTCCGGCCGCGTACCCGGCACGGGTGAACCCGTCCGGGTAACCGGGGCCGTTGGCGGCCTGGTCGGCGCCGCGCGGCGGACCGCCGGGCGGGCGCGGCGGCGCCCCGGATCCGACGGGGACGCCCCGGATCCGACGGGGACGCCCCCGGGACGGCGCCCGGATCGGCGCCCCGGATCAGCGAGGGGTGTCGCGGAGCAGCAGGGCGGCGGCGCGGGCCACCGGGTCCAGCTCCCCGTCGGCCGTCACGGTGGCGAGGAGCTGGGCGCGCATGCGCGGGTCCCAGAACATCCGCAGGTGCGCGGCCACCCGCTCGGCGGCCTCGTCCGGCGGCAGGTGGTGGAACTGCGCCGCGATGTCGTTGGCCAGGCGCACGTGCGGCCGGACGGTCGTGCTCACTCGCCCGCCACCGGCACCGGCTCGGCCGCCGCGGCGGCGGGCTCCACCTGGGCGTCCGCGCGGGCCAGCGAGACCTGCACGGCGGTCACCTTGTACTCGGGACAGTTCGTGGCCCAGTCCGAGTGCTCGGTGGTCACCACGTTGGCCCCGGTCACCGGGTGGTGGAAGGTCGTGTAGACGACGCCCACCGGCATGCGGTCGGCGATCCGGGCGCGCAGCGTGATCCGCCCGACGCGGCTGGCCAGGTCCACCAGGTCGCCGTCGGTGATGCCGCGCACCTCGGCGTCGTGCGGGTGCAGCTCCAGCACGTCCTCGGAGTGCCAGACCACGTTCGCCGTGCGCCGGGTCTGCGAGCCCACGTTGTACTGGGACAGGATGCGGCCGGTGGTGAGGATGAGCGGGTACTTGCGGGTGCTGCGTTCCTTGGTCGGCACGTACGCGGTGGGCACGAAGGCGCCCTTGCCCCGCACGAAGCCGTCCTTGTGCATGATCGGCGTGCCGGTCGGCGCGGCCTCGTTGCACGGCCACTGCACCGAGCCCACCCGGTCCAGCGTGGCGAACGAGACGCCGGCGAACGTCGGCGTGGTCAGCGCGATCTCGTCCATGATCGCCGCCGACGACGGGTAGTCCATCGGGTAGCCCATGGCCCGCGCGACCTCGCACACGATCTGCCACTCGTGCCGGCCGGTGCGCGGCGCCATCACCGGCCGCACCCGGTTGATCCGGCGCTCGGCGTTGGTGAACGTGCCGTCCTTCTCCAGGAACGAGGTGCCCGGCAGGAACACGTGCGCGTACTTGGCGGTCTCGTTGAGGAACAGGTCCTGCACGACCACCAGGTCCATCGCGGACAGCGCCGCGGTGACGTGCCTGGTGTTCGGGTCTGACTGCGCCAGGTCCTCGCCCTGCACGTAGAGGGCGCGGAAGGTGCCGTCCAGCGCGGCGTCGAACATGTTCGGGATGCGCAGCCCGGGCTCCGGCAGGATCGGCACGCCCCAGAGCTGCTCGTACACCTCGCGCACGCCGTCGTCGGACACGTGCCGGTAGCCGGGCAGCTCGTGCGGGAACGAGCCCATGTCGCACGAGCCCTGCACGTTGTTCTGGCCGCGCAACGGGTTGACGCCCACGCCGTCGCGGCCGATGTTGCCGGTGGCCATGGCCAGGTTCGCCATGCCCATGACCATCGTGGAGCCCTGGCTGTGCTCGGTGACGCCGAGCCCGTAGTAGATCGCGGAGTTCGGGCCGGCGGCGTACAACCGGGCGGCGGCGCGCAGCTCCGCGGCCGGCACCCCGGTGACCTCGGCGAGCGTCTCGGGGCTGTTCTCCTCGCGGGCGATGAACGCCGCCCACTCCTCGTAGCCCTCGCAGCGCTCGGCCACGAAGTCCCGGGCCACCAGGCCCTCGGTGACCACGACGTGCGCCATGGCGTTGATGACGGCCACGTTGGTGCCGGGGGCGAGCTGCAGGTGGTGCGCGGCCTCGACGTGCGGGGTGCGCACCAGGTCGATGCGCCGCGGGTCGACCACGATGAGCTTCGCGCCCTCGCGCAGCCGCCGCTTCATCCGCGAGGCGAACACCGGGTGGCCGTCGGTCGGGTTCGCGCCGATCACCACGATCACGTCGGCGTACGCCACGGAGCGGAAGTCCTGGGTGCCGGCCGAGGTGCCGAAGGTCTGCTTGAGGCCGTAGCCGGTCGGCGAGTGGCACACCCGCGCGCAGGTGTCGACGTTGTTGTTGCCGAAGGCGGCGCGCACCATCTTCTGGACGACGTACACCTCCTCGTTGGTGCAGCGCGAGGACGTGATACCGCCGATGGACCCCGGCCCGTGCCCGGCCTGGATCTCGCGGAGCCGGCGCGCGGTGTGGCCGATGGCCTCCTCCCAGGAGACCGTGCGCCACGGGTCGGTGATGCGGTCGCGCACCATCGGCGCGAGCACCCGGTCCGGGTGGCTGGCGTAGCCGAACGCGAAGCGGCCCTTGACGCACGAGTGCCCCTCGTTGGCGCCGCCGTCCTTGTACGGCACCATCCGCACCACCTGGTCGCCGCGCAGCTCGGCCTTGAACGAGCAGCCGACGCCGCAGTAGGCGCACGTGGTGAGCACCGTCCGGGTGGGCATGCCGAGCTCGACGACGGTGCGCTCCTGCAGGGTGGCCGTCGGGCAGGCTTGCACGCAGGCGCCGCAGGACACGCAGTCCGACTCCAGGAACGGCTGGTCGACGCCGGCGGTGACCTTGGAGTCGAAGCCGCGGCCGGAGATGGTGAGCGCGAAGGTGCCCTGCACCTCGTCGCAGGCCCGCACGCAGCGCGAGCACACGATGCACTTGCTGGCGTCGAAGTCGAAGTACGGGTTGGAGGAGTCGGTCGGCGCGTCGAGGTGGTTCTCCCCGGCGTAGCCGTAGCGGACGTCGCGCAGGCCCACCACGCCCGCCATGTCCTGCAGCTCGCAGTCGCCGTTGGCCGAGCAGGTCAGGCAGTCGAGCGGGTGGTCGGAGATGTAGAGCTCCAGCACGCCGCGGCGCAGCTTCTCCAGGCGCGGCGTCTGGGTGCGCACCACCATGCCGTCGGCGACCGGCGTGGTGCAGGAGGCCGGGGTGCCGCGCGCGCCGTCGATCTCCACCAGGCACAGCCGGCAGGAGCCGAACGCCTCCAGGCTGTCGGTGGCGCACAGCTTGGGGATGTCGATGCCGGCGAGCGCCGCGGCCCGCAGCACCGAGGTCCCGGCCGGGACGGTGACCGCGGTGCCGTCCACCAGCACCTCGGCCGTGGTGTCGCTCGTGACGGCCGGCGTACCCAGGTCGGGTTCCTTGAGCAGGCCCATCAGCTCGCCCCTTCCTCGACGGGTGCCCCGAAGTCCTCCGGGAAGTGCCGCAGCGCGCTGCGCACCGGCATCGGCGTGAGCCCGCCCATGGCGCACAGTGAGCCGTCCACCATCAGCTCGCACAGGTCGTCGAGCAGCAGCAGGTTCTTCGCGCGGTCCTGGCCGGCGACGATGCGGTCGATCACCTCGACGCCGCGCACCGCGCCCACCCGGCACGGCGTGCACTTGCCGCAGGACTCCTCGGCGCAGAACTCCATGGCGAACCTGGCCATGGCCGCCATGTCCACCGTGTCGTCGAAGACCACCACGCCGCCGTGGCCGACCATGGCCTGCACGGCGGCGAACGCCTCGTAGTCCATCGGCAGGTCCAGCCCGTCGCCCGGCAGGTAGGCGCCGAGCGGGCCGCCCACCTGGACGGCGCGCACCGGCCGCCCGGAGCGGGTGCCGCCGCCCCAGTCGTGCACCAGCTCGCGCAGCGTCACGCCGAACGCCGTCTCCACGATGCCGCCGCGCGCCACGTTGCCGGCGAGCTGGAAGACCTGGGTGCCACGGGAGCGGCCGGTGCCGAGCGCCGCGTACGCCTCGGGGCCGTCGGCCAGCACCATCGGCACGGTGGCCAGGGAGAGCACGTTGTTGACCACGGTCGGTCTGCCGAACAGGCCGGACAGCGCGGGGATCGGCGGCTTCGCGCGGACGGTGCCGCGGCGGCCCTCCAGGCTCTCCAGCATGGAGGTCTCCTCGCCGCAGATGTACGCGCCGGCGCCGACCCGCACCTCGACGTCGAACGCCACGCCGGAGCCGAGCACGTCGGCGCCGAGCCACCCCGCGGCGCGGGCGGCGTCCACCGCGGCGCGCAGCACGGCCACCGCGTCCGGGTACTCGGAGCGCACGTAGACCAGGCCCTCGCGGGCGCCCACCGCGTAACCGGCGATCGCCATGCCCTCCAGGAGCGTGAACGGGTCACCCTCCATCAGCATGCGGTCGGCGAACGTGCCGCTGTCGCCCTCGTCGGCGTTGCAGCAGACGAACTTCACGTCGCCCGCGGCGGCGGCCACGGTGCGCCACTTGACGCCGGTGGGGAAGCCCGCCCCGCCGCGGCCACGCAGGCCGGAGGCCACCACGCGCTCCACCACGTCGGCCGGGTCCAGCGCCAGCGCGGCGCGCAGCCCGCGCAGGCCGCCGTGCGCCTCGAAGTCCGCCGGGGACAACGGGTCCACCACGCCGACCCGGGCGAACGTGACGCGCGTCTGGTCGCGCAGCCACGGCAGTTCCCCGGTCGGCCCCAGGCAGCGCGCGCCGCGGCCCTCGGCCAGCCCGTCGGCGAGCAGCGCCGGGACGTCGTCCGCGGTCACCGGCCCGTAGGCCACCCGGCCGCGCTCGGTGGCCACCTCGACGAGCGGCTCCAGCCAGAGCAGGCCGCGCGATCCGTTGCGCACCACCGGGACGCCGTGCGCGGCGAACGCGGCGGCCACCTCGTCGGCGCCCACCGAGCGGGCCGCCGAGTCACCCGGCACGTAGACGGTCACGAGCCAGCCACCAGGGAGTCGAAGCGGGCGGCGTCCACCCGGCCGTGCAGCCGGCCGTCGACCTGCACCGAGGGGCCGAGGGCGCAGTTGCCCAGGCAGAACACCTGCTCCAGGGTCACCGAGCGGTCCGGCGCGGTCTGCCCGAAGGCCACCCCGAGGCGGCGCGTGGCGTGCTCGGCCAGTTCCTCGGAGCCCACCGCACGACAGGCCTCGGCGCGGCACACCCGCACCGTCCGGGCGCCGCGCGGCACCTCGGTGAAGTCGGCGTAGAAGCTCACCACCCCGTACACCTCGGCCCGGGACAGGTTGAGCACGTCGGCGACGACGGTGATCGCCTCCGCGTCCAGGTACCCGAACTCCTCCTGCAGGTCGTGCAGGATCGGCAGCAGTGGGCCACGCCGCCCCTCGTGCGTGGCGGCAATGGCTCGGACCCGTTCCCGCAGCGTCTCGCCGGACGTCATGTGCACCCCGGTGGTGATGGACGGTCTCTGCGTCCACAGTAGGCCCCCGCGGCCCGGCTGAGCAGTGGACAGACCTTTCTACATCTGTTCCATGATTCTTCACGATTTGGTGGTACGTGGTATTTTCGTGCCTCTCAGCAGCAGCAACGCTCCCCTCATTGTTCGCCGAGTACCTGGCGCTGTGCCCGGACAGTGCGGCGGAGCAGTGAGGGCGACGTGCAGATGATTCGGGCCGAGGGTGCCGACGGGGTCGACGTGTCAGGGCGGGTTCCCGGGCCGCGCACGAGCAGCCGGGCGGAGGCGCCACGGCCCACCGTGAGCCGGCGGCGCGAACTGGGCGAGACCAGCGCCCGCTCACTGCTGATGACCGTGCTCGGGGAGTTCGTGCTGCCGCGCGACCGCCCGGTGTGGACCGCCACGCTGGTCGGCACGCTGGCGTTGTTCGACGTGGAGGAGAAGTCCGCGCGGCAGGCGCTGGCCCGCACCGCCGGCGAGGGCTGGCTGACCGCAGAGCGGCACGGTCGGCGGGTGCGCTGGGCGCTCACGCCGCCCGGGCGGCGGCTGCTCACCGAGGGCGGCGAGCGCGTGCACGGCTTCGGCCGCGCGGACCGCTCGTGGGACGGGCGCTGGCTGGTGCTCATCGTGAGCGTGCCGGAGGCCAAGCGCGAGCTGCGGCACCGGCTGCGCACCCGGCTGAGCTGGGCCGGCTTCGGCTCGCCCTCGGCAGGGGTCTGGGTCAGCCCGGACACCTCGCGCGAGCACGAGGCCCAGGTGATCCTGGAGGACCTGGGGCTGGCGGCCGGTGCCATGTCGTTCGCCGCGCACTACGGCACCATCGGCAGCCAGGAGTCCATCACCCAGCAGGCGTGGGACCTGGAGGCCATCGCCGCTCGGTACGAGGAGTTCATCGACGAGTTCACCGGGCTGCACCCCGCGCCGGGCGACGCGAGTCTGGTGGCACAGACCAGGCTGGTGCACGAGTGGCGGCGCTTCCCGTTCCTGGACCCGCAGCTGCCGCAGGAGCTGCTGCCGGCCCGCTGGAGCGGCACCACGGCGGCGGCCCTGTTCCGGCGCAAGCACGCCGAGTGGAACCCGGCCGCGCAGCGGCGCTGGGAGGAGCTCACCGCCTGAGCCCGTGACTGAAGGCGCCTTCCAGCCACATCGACGGGCTGAAGGCACCTTTCGGCCACGTCGGACAGCTGAAGGCGCCTTTCAGTCACCTGGGACGGCTGAAGGCGCCTTTCAGTCACATCCCGAGGGGCGGGGGCGGCCGGGGCGGGGGCGCTGTTGTGGGGCCGGCCGCGGGCCACAAGGTCGTGGCAGGGGTGCCACAACAGGGAGCACCTTCGCTGGGCGCATGCGCTATCGGGAGACGCTGACCGTGCCGGTGATGCTGGACCGCGGCGCGACGGTGCCGTTGCACGAGCAGATCGCGGGGCAGCTCGGCCGGGCGGTCGCGGCGGGCAGCCTGGCGCCGGGCACCCGGCTGCCGTCCACCCGCACGCTGGCGGCCCTGCTCGGGGTGTCCCGGGGGGTGGCCGCGGCCGGCTACGACGTGCTGATGGCGCGCGGCTTCGCCGAGGGCCGGGA
>DASWTI010000311.1:0-3955 GCA_036402215.1 Pseudonocardiaceae bacterium | reverse complement strand
CGCGCCCGGACGAGGAGGCGCTGCGCGCCCTGGAGGCCGAGGTCGCGGCCGCCGAGGAGCGGGTGCGCCGCCGCCGCGAGGCCGTGCCCGCCGTCTCGTTCCCGGAGACGCTGCCGATCACCGCGCGGGTGGACGACATCGAGGCCGCCATCAGCGACCACCAGGTGGTGATCGTGGCCGGCGAGACCGGCTCCGGGAAGACCACCCAGCTGCCCAAGATCTGCCTGCGGCTCGGCCGCGGCGTGCGCGGGCTGATCGGTCACACCCAGCCCCGCCGGCTGGCCGCCCGGACCGTGGCCGAGCGCGTCGCCGAGGAACTGGACGCCCCGGGCGTGGTCGGCCACCAGATCCGCTTCACCGACACCAGCGGCGAGCGCACCCTGGTCAAGGTCATGACCGACGGCATCCTGCTGGCCGAGATCCAGCACGACCGGCTGCTGCGCCGCTACGACACGCTGATCATCGACGAGGCGCACGAGCGCAGCCTCAACATCGACTTCATCCTCGGCTACCTGGCCCGGCTGCTGCCCCGCCGCCCCGACCTCAAGGTCGTCATCACCTCGGCCACCATCGACCCCGAGCGCTTCGCCCGGCACTTCGCCACCGGTGAGGTCCCCGCGCCGATCATCGAGGTCTCCGGCCGCAGCTACCCCGTGGAGGTCCGGTACCGGCCGATCGTCGACCCCGCCGACCCGGACGCCGACCCGGACCGCGACCAGGTGCAGGCCGTCATCGACGCGGTGCGCGAGCTGTCCGCCGAGGGCCCCGGCGACATCCTGGTGTTCCTGTCCGGCGAGCGGGAGATCCGCGACACCGCGGAGGCACTGTCCGCCGTGGTCGCCGGGACCACCGAGGTGCTGCCGCTCTACGCGCGGCTGTCCGTCGCCGAGCAGCACCGCGTGTTCGCCCCGCACCCCGGCCGTCGCGTGGTGCTCGCCACCAACGTCGCCGAGACCTCCCTCACCGTGCCCGGCATCCGCTACGTGGTGGACGCCGGCACCGCGCGCATCTCCCGCTACAGCTCACGCCGCAAGGTGCAGCGGCTGCCCATCGAGCCGGTGTCCCGCGCCTCGGCGACGCAACGCGCCGGGCGCTGCGGCCGGGTCGCCGACGGCATCTGCGTCCGGCTGTACTCCGAGGAGGACTTCGAGTCCCGCCCGGCGTTCACCGAGCCGGAGATCCTGCGCACCAACCTGGCCTCGGTGATCCTGCAGATGACCGCGCTGGGCCTCGGCGACCTCGCGGCGTTCCCGTTCATCGACCCGCCGGACCGGCGCAACGTCACCGCGGGCGTGCAGCTGCTGCACGAGCTGGGCGCGCTCACCGGCGACCGGCCGCCCGAGCTCACCGACGTCGGCCGCCGCCTGGTCCGGCTGCCGGTGGACCCGCGGCTCGGCCGGATGGTGCTCGCCGCCGGCGACCAGGGCTGCGTGCACGAGGTCATGGTCGTGGCGGCCGCGCTGTCCATCCAGGACCCGCGGGAGCGTCCCGTCGAGCACCGCGAGGCCGCCGACGCGCGGCACGCCCGGTTCACCGACCCCACGTCCGACTTCCTGGCCTACCTGAACCTCTGGCGGTACCTGGAGGAACAGCAGCAGGCGTTGTCCGGCAACCAGTTCCGCCGGCTCTGCCGCGCCGAGTACCTGAACTACCTGCGGGTGCGGGAGTGGCAGGACGTGTACGGCCAGCTCCGCCAGGTGGCCCGCGACCTGGGCCTCGTGGTGCGCCCCGCCGTGGAGCCGGACGGCCGTGCCGTGCACACCGCGCTGCTGGCCGGCCTGCTGTCGCACATCGGGCTGCAGGACCCCGAGACCCGCGACTACCTCGGCGCGCGCGGCACCCGGTTCGCGATCTTCCCCGGCTCGGCGCTGTTCCGGCGCACCCCGCGCTGGGTGATGGTCGCCGAGCTGGTGGAGACCACGCGGCTCTGGGGCCGGGGCGCGGCGCGCATCGAGCCGGAGTGGATCGAGCCGCTCGCCGGGCACCTGGTGCAGCGCACCTACAGCGAGCCGCGCTGGGACGCCCGGCGCGGCGCCGTGCTGGCCACCGAGCGGGTCACCCTGTACGGCGTGCCGATCGTGGTGGGCCGCACGGTCAACTACGGCCGCATCGACCCCGCGCTGTCCCGCGAGCTGTTCATCCGGCACGCCCTGGTGGAGGGCGACTGGGAGACCAGGCACCGGTTCTGGACCGAGAACCGCGCGCTGATCGACGAGGTACGCGCCCTGGAGGACCGCGGCCGCCGTCGCGACATCCTGGTCGGCGACGACGTGCTGTTCGACTTCTACGACCGGCGGGTCGGCGCCGAGGTGGTGTCCGGCCGGCACTTCGACACCTGGTGGAAGCGCGAGCGGCGGGAGCGGCCGGACCTGCTGACCTTCACCCGCGAGCTGCTGGTCAGCGCCGAGGCCGAGGACGTCACGCCGGCGAGCTACCCCGACGAGTGGAACCAGGGTGGCGGGCTGACGCTGCCGCTCAGCTACCACTTCGAGCCGGGCGCCCGCGACGACGGGGTGAGCGTGCGGGTGCCGCTGCCGGTGCTCAACCAGGTGGACGACGCGCGGTTCTCCTGGCAGGTGCCGGGGTTGCGTGCCGAGCTGGTCACCGCGCTCATCCGTTCGCTGCCGAAGCACCTGCGGCGCAACCTGGTGCCGGCGCCGGACGTGGCCCGCCGCGCGCTGGAGCGCATGCCGGACCCGGAGGCCACCGGGGAGTCCCTGCTGGACGCGCTGGAGCGGGCGCTGCGCGAGCTCACCGGCGTGGTGGTGCCGCGGGAGGCCTGGCGGCCCGATCAGGTGCCGGACCACCTGCGCATCACCTTCCGCGTGGTGGACGCCGCGGACCGGCCGCTCGCCGAGGGCAAGGACCTGGCGGCGCTGCGCGGCGAGCTGCACGAGCAGGTGCGGCAGGCGCTCGCCGAGGCCGCCACCGGCATCGAACGCTCCGGCATCCGCGCCTGGGACCTCGGCGAGCTGCCGACGGTCATCGAGCGCGAGCGCAGCGGCTTCGTGGTGCGCTCCTACCCGGCGCTCGTCGACGAGGGCGACTCGGTGGCCGTGCGGGTGTTCGACACCCCCGAGGAGCAGCGCACGGCGATGCGCGCCGGCATCCGCCGCCTGGTCCTGCTCAACGTCCCGTCGCCGCTGCGCTCGGTGTCCGGCAGCCTGTCCAACCGCGCCAAGCTCACGCTCACCCGCAACCCGCACGGCGGGGTCGGCGCGCTGCTGGACGACTGCCTGGCGGCCGCCGCGGACGACCTGATCGCCGCCGCCGGGGGACCGGCCTGGGACGGCGTGGCGTTCGACGCGCTGGCCGCCGCCGTCCGGCCCGAGCTGGGCGCGGTGCTCATGGAGATCGTCACCACCGTGGAGCGGGTGCTGGCCGCCGAGCAGGAGGCCCGGCTGCGCCTGGCCGCCGCGCCGGTGCCGCCGGACGCGCTCGCCGACCTCACCACCCAGCTCGACGCCCTGGTGCACGCGGGCTTCGTGAGCGGCACCGGCCGGCGGCGGCTGCCGCACCTGGTGCGCTACCTGCGGGCCGTGGAACGCCGCGTCGAGAAGCTGCCGGAGAACCCGGCGCGCGACCACGAGCTGATGGAACGGGTGCACGCGCTGCACGCCGAGTACCGGGCGCTGCCGCCATCGCCGGGCCGTGACGAGGTGCGCTGGATGATCGAGGAGCTGCGGGTGAGCTTCTTCGCCCAGCAGCTCGGCACCGCGCAGCCGGTGTCCGAGCGCCGCATCGAACGCGCCATCGACGCGCTCCTGCCCTGACGCCGCACCTGCCCACGCCCGCGCCGCCGTCCTCGGCCACGCGGGCGGCGTCACGGCGGGAGGGCGCCGCGCAGCTCCCGCCGGGAGCGGATGCCCAGCTTGCGGTAGGCCGCCGCCAGGTGGCTCTCCACGGTCCGCGCGGACAGCACGAGCGCCGCCGCGATGTCCCGGTCGGTCAGCCC
>DASWTI010000310.1:0-26651 GCA_036402215.1 Pseudonocardiaceae bacterium | reverse complement strand
GGCGACCGCGGCGGCGTCCGTGGCGGTCATCGGGCGGTCCGCAGGTGGGCGTCGGCGTGCCCGGGGTAGACCGGGTCGCCGAGCAGCGGCAGCGGGACGGCCCGCAGCGCCGCCCGGTCGGCCGCCTTCGTCGCGGACACGCCGGAGGCGAGGCGGACCTGCTCGTCGGTGGCGGCCGGCACGCGCAGCCGCACCAGCCTGGCGCGCAGGTCCTCGTCGGGTTCGGTGACCACGGGCACCCCTCTCTCAGCCGTAGCGGCGGGTCAGGTGGTCGAGGTACGGCTCGGCGGACAGCTCGGCGCCGGTGGCCCGCACGGTCAGCTCGGCCAGGGTGAAGGTGCGGCCGGGTGCGTGGACGTGGCGGCGCAGCCAGCCCAGCACCGGCGACAGGTCGCCCGCGGCCGTCGCCGCCGTCACGTCCACGCCGTCCGCGGCCATCGCCCCGGCGAGCTGCGCGGACAGCAGGTTGCCGATCACGTAGGAGGTGAACAGCCCGAGGTAGCGGTGACACCAGTGCGGGTCCTGCAGGCAGCCCTCGCCGGCGTGCCGCGGGACGGCGCCGAAGTACCGGGCCGCCCGCTCGTTCCACAGCTCGGGCACGTCGGCCACGTCGAGCGAGCCGTCGAGCAGCGCGCACTCGATCTCCCAGCGCAGCACGATGTGCAGGTTGAAGGTGAGCTCGTCGGTGCCGGTGCGGATGAGCGACGTGGGGCCGGCGACCGCGGCGCGGTGCAGCGACTCCGGGCCGAACCCGGCCGGCCGCGACGGCAGGTGCGGCTCCAGGGTGGCGAACGCGAGCTCGGCGAACTCCGGCGTGCGGCCGACGATGTTCTCCCAGAACTTGGCCTGGGACTCGTGCACGTAGGGCATGACGCCGCGGGCCGCTGCGGTCCCCCACAGCTCGGGGGCGGTGCCCTGCTCGTACAGGGCGTGGCCCAGCTCGTGCACCGCGGCCCGCAGGATGTCCGGGAACGGCACGTCGTCGCGCAGCGTGAAGCGCACGTCGTTCGCGCCCGACGGGCTGGTGAACGGGTGCGGCGCGATCGCCAGCCCGCCGCGGTCCCACTCGTAGCCGAGCCGCCCGGCGAGGTCCCGGACGAAGGCGAACAACGCCTCGCGCGGCAGCGCCGGCGAGGGGTCCGGCGGCGCGGCGGCGACCAACTCCTGGCGGCGGGCGTTGAGGGCGACCACGGGGTCGACGAGCGCGGTGAGCAGGGCGTCGGTGGCGTGGTGCGGCAGCGCCGGTTCGTACAGGGACAGCAGCGCGTCCATCGGGTGCCGCTCGTACCCGATGGCGTCCGCGAGGCTCAGGTTGAGGTCCACGAGCCGCCGCAGCCAGGGCGCGAACGCCGCCCAGTCGCCGTCGCGGCGGGCGTCGCGCCAGACCAGGAACGCCTCGGCGGCGACCACCTGGAACCGGGCGAGCGTGTCCGCCGGGCGGCGCAGCTCGGTCTCGTGGTCGCGGCGTGCCACCCGGGCGATCGCCCAGGTCCCGAAGTCCGCCTCCGGGTCCGGCGCGGTCGCCTCGACGGCCGCCACCAGCCGGCCGAGCTCGGGGTCGGCGGTGCGCGCCCGGAGCCGGCCCTCCATGAGCCCGATCTGCCTGGCCCGGTCGGCGGCGGCGCGGTCCGGCAGGTACGTCTGCTGGTCGAAGCGCAGGTGGTCGAAGATGCGCCGGTAGTCCTCGGTCTCGGCCAGGTACTCGCGCAGCGCGCCGGCTGGCGGGGCGGTCACGACCACACCTGCGGCAGCCCGGCGGCCGGCGCCAGCGTGCGGGCGTCGGCGCGGAAGCGGGCCACCACCTGCTCCCCCGCCCTGATCATGAACGTGCTCACCTGTGCCTCCACCGACCTCGTGTCACCGGCGACGCACGCCTCGGTGACCTGGGTGTAGAACCGGACCGCCAGCTCGTGGTGCGCCGGGTCGCCGCGCAGCACCTGGGGCACGGTGTGCAGCCGGGCCCGCAGCGAGCGCACCAGCTCCATCGCGGTGCCGTGCCCGGCGCGGGCGTACAGGGCCTCCCTGAACTGCCAGCACACCGCGTACATCTCGTCGTGCCGGCCGGCCTCGTGCAGCGCCTGGATCTCGGTGAGCAGGGCCTGCAACCGGGCCAGGTCCTCCTCGCGCAGCCGGGGGACGGCGAGCCGGCAGATGAACGCCTCGATGTGGGCGCGCATCTCGTAGACCTCGGTGATGGTGGCCGTGGAGACCCCGCACACCACGGCCCCGACCCGGGGGACGTGCCGCACCAGGCCGCGCTCGTGCAGCATCCGCAGCGCCTCGCGCACCGGCCCGCGGCTGACGCCGAGCTCCTCGGCGATCTCGGTCTCGCGCAGCCGCGCCCCGTCCGGCCAGCGCTCGGCGACGATCCCCCGCACGATCCAGTCGGCCACCGCCGATGGCAGCGTCGGCACCTCGTTCCAGCCGTCGACCTCGGTCTGCATACCCCTCCTTGCTGAGCGTCGATTGTTGACAATAAGCCCCGAATCGGCGGCCCGGGAAGCCCGTTGTTCGTACTCGTCCAATCACCATGAGCAACCGCCCCGTCGGCGCCCCCTCGCCAGGGCCGGCCGCCGGACGCAGCGAGCCCGGCACCGTGCGTACACCGGGAAGATACCCGCCGGTATGGACGGAAACACCCCTTGACAAGCCTGGATAGGCGTGTGAACACTTGCCCAACCCCAGCGGCCCACCCGCCGGCACTCAGCGCGGACGCGGCTCCCATCGAAGCGAAGCGGGCCCTCGGTCCGACCGGCATCCCGGTCCCGGACCCGACGCTCACCGAGGTTGGACACGGACAGTTGTCAGTGTTCCTGTCGACAATCGACGATCGAGGCCAGAAGGAGAAGTGGGATGGCGACAGCGCTCAGCCGACGAGGCTTCCTCGCGATGGGTGGCGGCGTGGGGGCCGCCGCCCTGCTCGCCGCCTGCGGGGGCGGCGCGTCCGGGGGTGGTGGTGCCGCCGCCTCGGGACGCATCACCGCGCGGTGCTGGGGCGGCGTCTGGGAGGAGGCGCTGCGGGTGGTGTGCCCGCCGTTCACCTCCCGGTCCGGTGTCGAGGTGCTCAACGACCCGGGCAGCGACACCGTCCAGCTGCTCACCCAGAAGCCCGGCCAGTACGACCTGGCCTGGCTGATCGGCAACGAGGCCGCGCGCGGCTTCGAGACCGGCGTGCTGGAGGCGATCGACACCTCGCGCATCCCGAAGTTCGGCGGCATCGTGAAGCGGCTCTCCGAGGGCCAGACCCGCGACGGCAAGGTGAGCGCGGTCCCGATCAGCTACACCGCCTCCGGCATCCTCTACAACCCGGACAAGGTGCCGTTCGAGGTCACCTCGTGGGAGGACCTCTGGCGGCCGGAGTTCAAGGGCCAGGTGGCGATCCAGAACGCCCCGTCCATCGGCGGCCTGTTCCTGGTGTTCACCGGCGCCCGGCTGTTCGGCAACGGCCCGGACGACTACGAGGCCGGCTGGCAGGCGCTGGAGCGCCTCAAGGACAACGTCCAGTTCCTGTTCAACACCAGCACCGACGGGGTCAACAAGCTGGCCGGCGGCAGCGTGGCCGCCGTCGTCACCATCGCCGACCAGGGCATCCCGCTGCGCAGCCGCGGCATCGAGACCGTGGTGCCGTCGGAGGGCTCCACCTGGAGCGTGCAGAACATCACCGTGCCGGCCGCGGCGAAGAACAAGGACGCCGTCTACGACTTCATCAACTACATGCTCGAGGACGCCACGCAGATCGAGTGGGCCAAGAACGGCAAGGCGGCGCCGGCATCGACCGACGTGACGCTCCCCGGCGACGTCGCGGGAAACCTGGTGGAGACCCCCGAGGTGGCCGACTCGCTGTGGCCGATCGACTGGTTCGAGTTCGGCGCGAACATCACCGAGTGGACGACCCGCTGGCAGCGGATCTTCGGCTCATGACCGCTGCCACCGATGTCCGCCCGCCCGGCGCGGCACCGCCGGAGGGCGCCGCCCGCCGCCGCCCGCAGGCCCCGTTCGGCGGCTGGCTGCTTTCCGCCCCGTTGCTGGTGTTCACCGCGGCGATGTTCCTGTACCCGGCGCTGAGCGTGGTGCGCACCAGCCTGGCGGAGAGCAACGAGCGCGGCTCCGGGGGCTTCACGCTGCGGCACTACGCGGACTTCTTCGCCGACGAGCTGTACGTACGGGCCCTGCTGAACACGCTGGTCATCGCGGTGGTCACCGTGATCATCACCGCGGTGATCGGGCTGATCTTCGCCTACCAGCTCACCGTGCGCCCCGGCCTGCGGGCGTTGCAGATCTCGCTGCTGCTCACCCCGTTGCTGATCAACGGCGTGGTGCGCATCTTCGGCCTGCAGCTCGGCCTCATCTCGGTGAGCGACGTGCTGATGTGGCTCGGGATCGTCGACTCGCCGCTCGGCCTGCAGCACTCGATGACCGGCATCGTGATGGCGCTGGTGATGTTCCAGCTCCCGTTCATGGCGATGGCGGTGTACGCGAGCCTGTCCCGGCTGGACACCTCGGTGCTGGAGGCGGCGCGCACCCTCGGCGCCGGGCGGGTCGCGGTGATCACCCGCGTGGTGCTCCCGGTGGCGGTGCCCGGCCTGGTGGCCGGCGGGGTGCTCACCTTCGCCGCCGCGGCCGGGGCGTTCATCGTGCCGGCCATGATGGGCGGCGGCCGGATCAACACGGTGCCGCAGATGATCTACATCTCGGTCAGCCAGTCCGACCAGTGGGCCACCGCCTCGGCGTTCGCCGTCATCCTCGTGGTGATCCTGCTGGTGCCGATCCTGTTCAGCGCCCGCTGGAGCACGCGCGCCACGTACGGGGGCCGCTGATGACCACGGTCACGACGCGCGCCCGCCGCACCCGCCAGCCGGTGTCGCTGTTCACGTTGCTGGTCACGGCGCTGCTCCTGCTGCCGCTGCTCGTGGTGGCGCTGGCCGCGCTGCACCCCGACGAGTACCTGCTGTTCCCGCCGGACGGGATCTCGCTGCGCTGGTTCGGCGAGGCGCTGGAGCACCCGAGCTTCCGCCGCTCGCTCGTGCTGAGCCTGCAGATCGCGGTGGCCTCGGTGATCGTCGGCCTGCTGCTCACGGTGCCGGCGGCGATCGCGCTGACCCGCGGCAACCGGCGGGTGCGGCGCACGCTGCAGGGCGCGACGGTGACCCCGCTGGTCACCCCGGACATGCTGATCGCGCTCGGCATCCTGATCATGCTCAGCCAGTTCGCGCTGTCCAGCAGCATGGTCGGGCTGGTGCTCGGGCACGTGCTGGTGGGCGTGCCGCTGGCCATCCAGGTGCTGGTGGCCGGCCTGGCCGGCGTCGACCCGAACCTGGAACAGGCGGCGCAGACGCTGGGCGCCTCGCGCACCCGCGCCTTCCTGACCGTGACCCTGCCGAGCATCCTGCCCGCGATCGGCAGCGCCGCGGTGTTCCTGTTCATCTTCTCCTTCGACAACGTGTCGATCTCGCTGTTCCTGGCCTCGCCGGGGCAGACCACGTTGCCGATCACCATGTACCAGTACCTCGAGTACAACGCCGATCCCACGGTCGCGGCCATGTCCACGATCCTGATCGTGGTCGGCGTGGCCTCGGCGTTGCTGCTCGGCAGGCTCGGCGGGCTCGGGCAGCTCGCGGGAGCCGGAAGGGCCCGGCGATGACCGAAGCGACCACGCACGTACGGACCGAGCCGTCCCCCGGGACCCCGGCCGTCACCACCCCGGACTACCTGCGGATCGAGGGCGTGACCCGGCTCTACCCCACCGGCGGCGGGGTGCGCGAGGTGGACCTGACGCTGCCGCGCGGCGAGATGCTGGTGCTGCTCGGCCCCAGCGGCTGCGGCAAGACGACGCTGCTGCGGGTGCTGGCCGGGCTGCTGGAGCCCGACGCCGGCCAGGTCGTGCTCGACGGCCGCGACCTGACCCGGGTGCCGACGCACCGGCGCAACGTCGGCATGGTCTTCCAGACCTGGGCGCTGTTCCCCACCATGTCGGTCTGGGACAACGTGGCCTTCGGGCTGCGGATGCGCCGCCTGCCCCGGGCCCGGCGCGACGAGCGGGTCGGCGAGGTGCTCGACCTGGTGGGGCTGCGGGAGTACGCCGGCCGAAAGCCCCGCGAGCTGTCCGGTGGGCAGCAGCAGCGGGTGGCGCTGGCCAGGGCGATCGTCACCGAGCCGGCGATCATGCTGCTCGACGAGCCGCTCAGCAGCCTCGACCACCGCATCCGGGTGCAGCTGCGCGGGCAGCTCAAGCGGCTGCAGCGCAGCCTCGGCCTGACCGGCGTCTACGTGACGCACGACCACACCGAGGCGCTCGCCCTGGGCGACCGGATCGCCGTGATGGACGGCGGCCGGGTGATCGAGACCGGCGCGCCGATCGAGGTGTTCTCCCGGCCCCGGCACCGCTACACCGCGGAGTTCCTGGGGCTGGCCAACGTCATCCCGGTGACGCCGCTGGACGGCTCGCGGGCGCTGCGCACCGCGTTCGGCGACGTCGTCGAGCCGTCCGTGCCGGTGACCGGCGACGCCCCCGTGGTGGCCGTGGCGCTGCGCCCGGACCGCATCCGGCTCACCGAGGCCGGCGGTTCCGGCGGCGCGCACCGCGGCTCCGTCACCGCCGTGGAGTACCAGCCGGGCGGCGTGCTGCACGAGGTGGCGCTGCCGGACGGCACGACGGTGCAGGTCGTCGTCGGCGACGGCCCGGGCCTGCCGGTCGGCACCCCGGTGGACGTCGCCTTCGACTGGTCGCAGGCCGTCCCGCTCATCGACTGATCACCGACCGGAGGAGTCCGCATGAAGATCGACTTCCACGCGCACGTCTGGAACACCCAGCTCGACCAGGTCGACGAGTTCACCGAGCGGGTGGCGGCGCTCGGCATCGACAAGGCCGTCGTGCTGCCCATCGCCCCGTACATGACCAACGAGTCCATCGTGGAGCTGGTCAAGCGCGGCGAGGGGCGGATCGTCGGCTTCGCCTCGGTGGTGCCGTTCGCGCAGACCACCGGCATCCCGCGCGAGGACCCGATCGAGACGCTGGGTCATGCGATCGAGACGCTCGGGCTGAGCGGTCTCAAGCTGCACCCGCTCATCCAGGGGTTCTCGCTGGACGACCCCGGCCTGGTGCCCGTCGTGTCGGCCGCCGGCGACCTGGGTGTCCCGGTGCTCTTCCACACCGGCCCGGCGAACGGCCGCGCCGGCCGGCTCGCCAACGGGCACCTGGACCTGCTGGACGACCTGGCCATCATGTGCCCCAACACGGTGCTCGTCGCCGGGCACGCGAACCCGATGGACAACGCCGTGTACCTGGCCCGCAAGCACCCCAACGTCTACCTGGAGACGTCGATCTCGTGGGCCCGCTGGGGCGCGCTGATCCCCGGTCTGGTGCGTGCCACCGTCGAGGAGGCCGGCCCGGACAAGGTGCTCTACGGCACCGACTTCTCCCTCGGCCGCGACCAGCGGGTGCGCGACACCGACGCGGTGTTCGAGGCCGCCGGCCTGTCCGACGAGCACCTGGCGATGGTGCACGGCGGCAACGCCGCGCGCCTGCTGCGGCTCGACGTCTGACCCCCCATCTCACCGGAAGGACCATCATGACCACGTTGTCGGAACCGGCCACCTCCCCCGCTGTGCTCGGCTCGCCGGACGAGCTGCTCGACGTCGACCCCGGCAGCCGGGCGCAGTTCCGGCTGCCGGTCGCCCGGCGCTCGTCCGGCGAGGAGTTGTCGATCCGGGTGCACGTCGCCCGCGGCGCCTCGGACGGCCCGACGCTCGGCCTGGTGGCCGCCGTGCACGGCGACGCGGTCTACGGCAGCCACGTCGTGCGGCTGGCGATGCAGCGGCTGGACCTGTCGGCGCTGCGCGGCACCGTGATCGGCGTGCCGGTGGCCAACCCGCTGGCGTTCGAGAGCGGCACCCGCACCACCGGCGGCGGCTGGAACACGGACATGAACAACCTGAACCGGGTGTTCCCGGGCACCCCGGACGGCTGGATCACGCAGCGCATCGCGCACGCGCTGTCCACCACCGTGCTGAGCCGGCTCGACGCGCTGCTGGACTACCACTGCGGCGCCGACACCTCGATCGACTACACGCTCGTCAACGGCGACGCCACGCCGGAGCAGAAGCGCCTCTTCGACTTCAACCGGCTGATGGCCACGGACTTCATCTACGTGCACGACGTGAACCCGTTCTCCGGCACCATCACCGACGACGCCCGGCGCCAGGGCGCGCTGTGCGTGGTCGCCGAGCAGGGCGGCAACGAGCTCCAGGCCGGCTTCGACGAGCGGTCCATGACGCGGGTGGACAACTTCCTCAAGGCCCTGGGCATGATCGACGGCACGCCCGAGCTGCCGGCCACCCAGCTGGTGATGCGCGGCGGCCGCACCCTGCAACGCATCCAGCACGGTGGCCTGTTCTACCCCGAGGTGGGCATCGAGGCGCTGTCCACCGTGGTCGAGGGCGGCACCGTGCTGTCCCGCGTCGTCGACCCGCACACGTTCGAGACCCTGCAGACCATCCGCGCGCCGTACGAGCGGTCGGCCATCCTGCAGATGCGCCCCGGCTTCGGCCAGGTGAACCCGGGCGACTACTGCTACATCATCGGCGACGCCACCACCGGCGTGGAGTTGCCGCCGCTGGAGAACTGGCGCTTCCTGCCCTGATCCGCGACGTCCTGTCGGTGGGCCGGGCTACCGTCCGCGGCATGATCGAGCCGGCCCACCTGGGCGCGACCCGGGCGTCCTACGACGCCGTGGCCGAGACCTATGCCGAGCGGTTCGCGGAGGGGCTGGCCCGGCATCCGCTGCCCCGGCTGCTCCTGCGCGCGTTCGCCGAGCAGGTGCTGGCCGCGGGTGGCGGGCCGGTCCTGGACGCCGGCTGCGGACCGGGGCACGTCACCGCGAGCCTCGCCGGGCACGGGCTGGACATGTCCGGCATCGACCTGTCGCCGCGGATGATCGCCATCGCCCGGCGCACCTACCCGCACCTGCGCTTCGAGGTCGGTTCCCTCAGCGCGATCGACGCGCCCGACGGGTGGTACGCCGGCCTGGTCGCCTCCTGGTCGATCTTCCACCTGCCGCCGGCCGAGCTGCCCGCGGCGTTCGCCGGGTTCCGGCGGGTGCTGCGGCCCGGCGGGCACCTGATCCTCGGCTTCCACGCCGGCGACGAACGCCTGACGCCCGTCGAATCCTACGGGCACCCCGTGACGTACGAGGCCTACCTGCTGCCACCCACGACGGTCGCCGCGTGGCTGACGGACGCCGGCTTCACCGTGACCACGCGCCTGGACGAGACGCCGCCGTCGAAGCGTCCGCAGGCCATGCTCATGGCCACCGCGGCCTGAGGCCGTCGCCCCGGTGCCGGCGGCGCTCGTTCAGGGCCGCGACGGCGGGAGGTCGTCGCCGGTCGCGCCCCAGCGGCCGTGGTGCACGACGGCGTCCGGCGAGCGGCGGCGGGCCGACAGGTCGCGGCGTTCGCTCCCCGCCTCGTAACCGATGGCCACGGCCCCGATCGGCTCGTGGTCGCCCGGCACCCCGAAGGCCCGCCGGAACGGCTCCACCGCCTCCGGCACGATGCCGAAGTAGAGCGCGCCGAGCCCCTCGTCCACCGCCGTCTGCAGGATCAGCAGCGTCGCCATGCCGGTGTCGATGTGCCAGAACGGCACCGGCCAGCGCGCCTCGTCCCGGTCGGTCCAGCCCTTGTCCGCCTGGGCGTAGCGGTCCAGGTAGATCCGCTTGCAGGACAACGGGACGATGACCAGCGGCGCGTCCCGCACGGTCTCCGCCGCGGCCTGCCCGGCCACCTCCCAGAAGGAGGCGAGCTCCTCGGGCGCGCGCAGCACCAGGAAAGCCTGCCCCTGCGAGAACCCGGCCGACGGCCCCCGGGTGGCGTTGTGCAGCAACCGCCGCACGCTCCGCTCCGGCACCGGGTCCCGCCGGAAGTCCCGCACCATCCGCCGACGCCGCACCACGTCCTGGAAGTCCACCCCACGTAACCTGCCAGCCCCCGCACCCGGCGGGAAGCCCGTCCCGCCACCGGTGATGCCGTCCGCCCGGCGCGAACCCGTCCGCCGACGCCAAGGGCGTGCCGGCCCGGCCCGTGGCGCGTCGTCGCCAGTCTCGCGCGATCACTGCACGAGGGTCGGCCCGGTCCCTACCATGCCAAGGTGGCCAGGTACGGGGCGCTGCTCATCCTCGGCGCGACGGTGTTCTGGCTCGGCGCGCTCCTGGTGCCGTTCCTGGACCTGGACGCCGGCACCACCGCGGCCCTGGTGGTCGGCCTCGTGATCACCCGCGAGGTCGTCTTCTGGATCGGCGTCCTGCTCCTGGGCCGCGAGACCTGGCGCGTGACCAAGGAACTCGGCTGGCGCCGCGCACCCCGCGCCCTGTGGACCCTGGTCGTGCACCCCCGGCGACCCCGCCCCGCAACCGAACCGGCAGCAGGGTCGGACTGACCGCGTCAACGGCGGCCGGCGAGGCGGCCGATCGTCCGCCGGCCGCCTCGCCCACGTGATCGGAACGGCCTAGCCGAGAATCACGAAGCTCGATGCGTTGTACCAGTACGGACTGCAACTCGTGACAGACGTGCCGTTACCGGTGACGACGTTGCCGTTGACGTTCACGAACTCGAGCCACTCGATCATGCACTGCTGCCGGTGCACCCACTGCTGGCCGGCGGGCCGGTTCGTGCACGTGATGGAATGGGTGTCGGAATCGATCCTGGACATGCCGCAGTCGGCGGGCATGTTGCCGCCATCGCGGATCGTGCCGGTGCCGGTGTCGCTGATGTCGGCATTCACGCTGATGCCGGTCGCCCGCAGGCGGAAGGTCTCGTTCGACTCGGTGACCCCGTCGTTGACGATCGGCACGTGGAAGTGCGCCTGCGAGGTGTGGGCGGCGAGCGTGATCGACCCGGTGGTGGCGACCGTGTAGTCCTGCCCGGCCGTGGTCGTGAGATCCACGATCTGGTAATTGACCGTCACAGGAAACTCTTCGCCGGATTGCAGGGGAGCCATTGGGCGACCCAGCGCCGTCCCAGCCAGCAGGAATTGCTCAGTTGCCAAGACACGCCCACGTGAGTCCGTCACTGTTACGGTGGCGTGCTGCAGGTCGGGATCCCAGTTGATGGTGCCTTCGCCCGCACAATTGTGTGCGAGGACTGCCGTGGACCCGGCTCCGACTTAGTAGGTGTGGAGTCCGGCGATGGTGAGGTTGTGGACACGGCGTGCCTCTTGGTGGTGACCACTCGGACCGTGGTGCCGTCCGGGGTGGTGAGGGTGTTGCCGGGTTTGAGGTGGCCGGCGGGGGTCCAGGTTGTGGTGGTGGGGTTCCAGAGGGGGTGGCCGGGTTCCAGTGTAGTTCGGGGGAGCACGCCGATCCCGATTTGAACTGTTGCAGAAGGTACAGGCAGGAGTCGTGTTGGCGTCTGTGAGATCTCCACCACCGATCCTGGATTCAACGTGGTCGATAGCCGTTGCCGGGTTGATTCGACAGTATGAGCATAGCGGGGACCGCGTGTCTCAAGTCGTTTCAAGTTACCGCGCCGTCAATCACGGTTACTGAACGACCAGCCGACTCGGTTCCGCCTGATCAATGATCAACTGATTCGATAACCGAGCGTCAGCGGACTCCACACATCAGGTTGGGCGTCAGGTCCGATCGGCCCGACGTTGCGCAGGAAACCCTCGGGTCGCGGACCGGGCACCGCGCTGCGGAGGTGTTCCAGCCGCTAATATCGCCGCGGCACTGAATCCAATCGGCACAAGATCCTGACCTCGTTCTCCAACTCGGCGATCCCGGCCTAAAAATCGCTCGCGGGCACCACTTCCTCCAACCGGTTGGGCATCCATGAGGCAAATCATGGGAAGTCCGCATGCACAGGTGCTTCGGCGTCGCCGAGGTGTGAAACCCCCTGCCACAGTGCCCGCCCCACTATCCGCATGTGCTCCAGGAAGAAACCGTACTCGCTATGGAACTCCTCCTCCGACGAACCGTTCAGATAGGCGAACACCACCGCGCCGTACATGGCCCGAAGCTCGGCGCGACTCAGAACCATCTCGACCGTGACACTGGTATCGACCGGCAGTTCCCACAACCGCACCACGAGAGCCTCCAGCGCTGTCTCGTCCGCGACCACCGCCAGCACCTCGCTCGACAGCCGCTCCCCGGACAACCGCATGACCGCGGACCGGATCACGTCACGGTGATCGGGACGCAACCGGACCCGATAGCCGTCACCGGCCCGGCCAAGCCTCAACCGGTCGTACATCCACCCTCCCGATCATGCTCGTCGAGCTCGCGCAATGCGGCCTCGAATCCCCAGCCCACCCGCTGGACGTTCTCGCTGTAGAAGCCGTACCGGAACAGGAACGTCTCCTCCGAGGAACGACCCAGGTAGGCGGACATCACGGCACCGAACAGCACCCGAAGGCCGGCGGCACTCACCTCGACCTCGATCCTCGACGACCCCTCCAGGTCCACTTCGCGCTTCAGCAGCCCGTCGAGTTCGGCGGGCGGCGCACCAATCAACGCAACTACCCACCCCTCGGGCCGGCCACCCGAGTACAGCTTCGACAGAACTCTCTGCACCAACTCCAACTGATCCGGCGTCAACCCAATGACATAGCCGTCACCGGACCGCCGGACAACAACGTCCCGATCCATTCCTATCACCCCAGAGGCCGGAAGAACTTGTGGAAGTCGTTCAGATCCTGATGATAGGCATGGATCATGTAGGAGTTTCGAACGACCGTCACGGCACGTCCACGTGAATCGCGCCTGCCATGATCACGACGCGCCGTTGCGGACGGCCTCCTCCGATCGAAATGCGTCATGCCCATGTCACCCTGGCTCGCGAGATAAGCAGCCAGGCCGGATGCATCCATACCGATGCCATCGATCTGATGGTCGGCAGCCTCCGCAGGGTTGTAGCACAAAGTGCAACTGCGTCGAAAGTTATAGTCGACCCCGGCGGCAACCTCAGGCCCGTACTGCTCATCGATTGCATCATAGGTCCGGTCGTCCTCAAGGCCACCGCAGTTGTGTGCGAGGACTGCTGTGGACTCGACTCCCACGTAGTAGGTGTGGGTGTTGGCGATGGTGAGGTTGTGGACACGGCGTGCCTCTTGGTGGTGGGTGGTGGTGACCACTCGGACCGGGGTGCCGTCCGGGGTGGTGAGGGTGTTGCCGGGTTTGAGGTGGCCGGCGGGGGTCCAGGTTGTGGTGGTGGGTGACCAGAGGGGGTGGTTGGTGGTGGCGGTGAGGGTACCGACGTTGTTGCCGGTGGGGCCGTCGGTGTCGATGGTGAGGGTGACCAGGTTCTTGGTGCCCTCGCCGACGATGAGATGGGTGACTGGGCGGGGGCCGGACCTGCCGGTCTGCGGGTCGGTGGCCAGGACGTGGTCGCCGAGGCGGACCTCGGAGATCGGCTTGGTGGTGCCGTTGGCCATGAGGACGGGGGTGTCGGGGGTGAAGCTGTTGTCAGCACAGCCCGGGGCGAGGTCGGACGCGGAGGGAACCGCGACCGGGTCGACGCCGGGGGCGGGTGGGGCGCCACAGGTGTAGACCTGGGCGCCGCGGGTGTGGGAGAGGCCGTCGATCGTGGTCCAGTTGCCGCCGGTGGCGCAGGCGTCGTCCAGGTGGACGTTCAGCGGTGCTGGGGTGCCGGGGCCACCGGCGGGGATCGGCGGCGTCCCGCCGGGGTGGAACGGGTTGTCCGGGCCGCCGGGGACGAGGGAGCCGAGGTCGAGGGCCGCGGCGTTGTTGGCGGCGTCGATGAGGGCCTGGATGTGGGCGGCGATCGCGGCGACCGCGGGTGGGCGGGCGACCGGGGTCATGGCGCTGGCGAGGACCTGAGCCGCGCGGGCGTCGAAGAACGGTGCCGGCGCACCGTCGCCAGCACCGCCGCTGCCGCCCCGGCCAGGGGCTCCGGGACCACGGCCGGGCGCGCCGGGACCACGGGAGCCACCAGGACCGACCCAGGTGCCAGGCCCGCCGGAACCGCCCGGACCGCCGATCCGGTCGCGGGAGCTGGGTGCGTCCGCGCGGAGGCGGTAGTAGCCAGCGGCAGCACCGCCGGCAACACCGAGGCCGGCGATGACGAGATCGCGGATCGACACCGTGAACTTCAGCCGACCTGGGGTCGAGGTAGGCAGGCGGGAGAATCTCCCGATACTCACGTTGGCGCCGTTGGGCAATCTGACCGATGTATACGCGGCGCTGCCGCCGCCGTCCTTACGGGTGGGGACGAGGTGGCCGGTGGGGTCAATGCCGGTCAGCGGGTTGCCGCCGGCGTAGGCGTGGCGGTTGGCGTTGGCCAGGTCGCGCGGGTCCAGGGGGTAGGGGTCGCGGCTGGCGAAGGTGCCGGTGCCCGGCCGGTACCAGCGGGCGCCCATGTCCACGAACCCGCTGGTGGGGTCGGTCCACTGGTGCTGGTAGCCCAGGCTCGGCTGCGTCCCGGCGGCGGCGAGCGGAGTACCGAAGGGGTCGTACTGCCGGGAACCCGTGACGGCGCCGGTCGATGGGGTGAACTGGGCGACGAGGTCGGTGTGGACGTCGGTGCGGGCGATGGACGACGCACCGCCGGTCCGCACGCCGAGCGGGTCACCGCCGGGGGTGTGGGTGTAGTCGAACACGCCGTCGCCGGTGACGGCGTCGGACAGGCCGTCGTAGGTCAGGGTGCGGGGCCCCGCGGTGACGAGCCGGTTCAGCCCGTCGTAGGCGTAGGAGCTGCCGCCGTCGGTGACCAGTTCGTCGTAGGCGTTGAACGCCTGGGTGATGGTGGTGCCGCCGGTGGTGCGCGAGGACACGGTGCCGCGCGGTGTGTAGGTGTAGGTCGTGCCGGCGCGCGACAGCAGGTGGTTGCGCTCGTCGTAGGTGGCGCCGTCGCTGGTCAGGTTGCCGGCGTCGTCCCAGGTGTAGGTCTTGACGGTGGAGCCGTCGTCCCAGGAGGTGAGGCGGCCGGCGAGGTCGTGGTCGTAGGTGTTGGCGACGGTGGTGCCGCCGGTCGTGGTCGTCTTGCCGACCAGGCGGTCGGCGTCATCGTAGTCGTAGGTGGTGGCCGAGGTGACGGTGCCGCCGGGCGCCCGGACCTCATCGGAGATGACCCGGTCCAGGGCGTCGTGTGCGAACGTGCGGGTGGCCGCGCCGGCGCCGTAGCCGATGCCGGTGAGCTGCCCGGCGTCGTCGTGGTCGTAGGTGGCCGTGGCGCCGGTGAGCGGATCGACGGCGGTGGCCAGGCGGCCGACTGTGTCGTAGGTGTAGGCGGTGGTGCCGGCCGACGTGGTGGCCGAGCTGCGCAGGCCGTCGGCGTCCCAGGCGTAGGACGAGCCGCCGGCGGAGACGACGTTGCCGCGGTCGTCGTGGCCGATGGTGGTGGTGCCGCCTGGGGTGTTGGCCGAGGTGAGCCGGCCGAGCAGGTCGCGGCCGAACACCCGGGCCGGGGTACTGATCGAGGCGCCGGCGCCGGTCTGACCGGTGACGTGGCCCATCGGGTCGTAGGCGGTGGTCACGGTGACGCCGCCCGGCCGGGCCAGGTGACGCGGCCGGCCGGCGGCGTCGTAGGACGTGGTGAAGGTGCGGTCGGCCGCCGCCGGGGTCGCCGCGGTGGCCGGCTCGACGACGGACTCCGGCAGGTTCCACGGGTTGACCGTGTGCACGGTGGTGTTGCCGTTGGGGTCGGTGACACGGGTGACGTTGCCGGCGGCGTCGTGGCCGTAGCCGGTGACGAGCGACGCGGAGCCGGACACCGGGCGGGTCACGGTGGTGAGCCGCCCGAGGGCGTCGTGGTCGTAGGTGGTCGTGACGCCGAGCGGGTCGGTGGCCGAGGTGCGGTTTCCGGCGTCGTCGTAGCCGAATGACGACGAGCGCAGCAGCACCGCGGCGGCGTCCAGGTCGGCGGTGCCGACGAGGCGGCCGGCGAGGTCGTAGGTGGCCGTGGTGCGGTTGCCGAGCGGGTCGGTCACCGAGACCGGCCGGCCGGGCGCGTCGTAGGCGGTGACGGTGGCTTCGCCGTCCGGGTCGGTGAGCGAGGTCCGGTTGCCGAGGTCGTCGTAGGTGGCGGTGAGGGTGCGGCCGGCGGGCGTGATGAGGGTGGTGCGGTTGCCGTTGCCGTCGTAGCCGTAGCGGGTGGTGAGGTTGCGGGTGGGCGCGGGCACCCGCTCGACGACGGTCGAGGTGGCGGCCCGGCCGAGCTTGTCGTAGGTGGCGAAGGTCTGCGCGCCGGTCGGGCCGGTGAGCGACAGTCGCTCGCCGAGCGGGTCGTAGGTGGCCGTCCACTCCCCTGCCGCCGGCTGCCCGGGGAGCACCGGGTCGGTGCGACGGACGACGTTGCCCAGCTCGTCGTGGTCGTAGGTCGTGGCGTGGCCGAGGGCGTCGGTGCGGCTGATCACGCGGCCGGCGAGGTCGTGGGCGACGCTGCTGGTCGGCGTGAGCGCCGGGCCGCCGCTCGGCGGCAGGTAGGTCGGCAGCGTCACCGTGGACGGCCGGCCCATCGGGTCCGCCGTCACGTGGGTGACGTTGCCGTTGGGGTCCTCGGTGGTCACCACGTCGCCGTAGGTGTTGAGACCGGTGGTGGACGTCGGCGTCGCGGTGCTCGGGGCACCGCCGCCGCTCTCCACGGCGACGGCCGGCGCGGTGACCGTGGTGAGCCGGCCGAGGGCGTCGTGGGTGAGGGTGGTGACCGCGCCGAGCGGGTCGGTGACGGTCGCCGGCAGGCCGCGGTCGTCGCGGATCGTCGTGGTGGTGGTGAGGGTGGTCGTCCCGGTGTGCACGGTGCGGGTCAGCTCGCGGCCCAGGTCGTCCAGGGTGAGGTCGACCCGGCCGGTGACGGCGTTCGCCGGGTCCTTGTCGACGACGCGGGTGATGCCGTCGTCGAGGTCGTAGGTGTACTCGGTGAACCGCTTCAGCCCCGGTGCCCAGCGCGACACCTGGCTGATCCGGCCCGCCGGGTCCCAGGTGCGGTGGGTGTTGTGCAGGTTCGGGTCGGTCTCGATGGTGAGGTGACCGGCGCCGTCGTAGGTGGCGATCTCACGGAAGGCGTTGGCCACGACACCGGTGATCGGGTCCTGGTAGTCGAGGATCACCGACCAGGCGAACAGACCGTCGTCCCAGTAGGCGAAACCGTGGGTGCGGCCCATGGCGTCGGTGACGTTGCCGAGCCGGCCGAGGAGGTCGTAGGCGCGGGACTCCAGGACGACGTCGTGCGCCGCGGCGCCGTCGCCGGTGAAGTTCTTCAGGGTCACCGTGGCCGGGCGGTGGCCGAGCGGCGTGTACGTGTAGGTGCGCTCGGCGCCCTCCGGGTCGACGGTGCGGGACAGGGCGCCGTGCGCGTCGTACTCGGTGCGGGTGACGCCGCCGGCCGGGTCGGTCGTGGTCAGCGTGCGACCGAAGGAGTCGTAGGTGTAGCCGGTGACCCGGTCCGGGTCGGCGCCGAGCACGTCCTCCTGGACCACCTCGTCGACCGTGCCGTCCGTGTTGTACGCGGTGGTGGTGCGCAGCCGGTGCGGAGCGCCGGTGACCGCGTTGGTCACGGTCGGCGCGAGTTCCTCGGTCAGCCGGGACGCGCCGTCGTAGTCGAACGTCCTGGTGTGGCCGTCGACGGTGCTGCCGGTCATCCGGCCGAGGTCGTCGTAGCCGTAGGTGGTGACCAGGCCGACGGGGTCGACGACCCGGGCGAGGTCGCCGGAGCCGGTGTAGGCGTAGGTGGTGACGGCGTTGCCGGGGGTGGTGGTGCTCACGACCAGCCCAGCCGGGGTGGTGCCGCCGCCCTCGGCCGGCTCCGTGCCGGTGGTGTAGGTGGTCGTGGTGGTGCGCCGTTGCGGCGTGGCGGTGCCGGGGACGGTCGTGGTGGCCGGGTCACCGGCCGTCGTGTAGGTGTACTCGGTGAGGTAGGTGTCGTCGGTCGCCGAGGCCGACCGCGCGTCGCGGTGCGTGACGATCCGGTCATTGCGCGGGTCGAGCGGGTCCGCGGGGTTCAGGTAGTAGGTGTTGTAGCTGGTGTAGCGCTGCGGACAGGTCCCGGCGACGTAGTCGTACTGACGGCAGGCGGAGCGCGACAGCACGTTGCCCCGGGCGTCGTTGACGAACGTGACCGGCGGCATGATCCAGTGCGCGGAGCTCGCCAGGTAGCCACCGGTGTCGTAGGCGAACCGGCGTTCGGTCGCCGCGGAGTCGGTGACGGTGGTGAGCCGGCCGCCCCGCCTCGGGTCGTAGGTGTAGGTCGTGGGGTCGCCGGACGGGTCGGTGACGGCGACCGTGGTCCGGGTGCTGTCGACGGGCGTCGGCATGCCCAGCGTCCAGGTGCCACCGTTGGCGTCGACGTGGGTGGTCACCCGGTCGTCCGCGGTCGAGTAGGTGACCTGGGCCGCGGTGCGGCCGCCGGGGGCGGTGATCTCCGTCAGGACGTCGGTGGCCAGACGGCCGGCCCAGTGCTCGGCGACCGTGCTCGCGCCGAGCGGGTGGTCGTAGACGGCGACGTCGGAGATCTGGCCGGCGAAGTGGCCCCAGTTGCCGGCGGGTTTCGCCGCCCACGGCTGGCTGGGCAACCACCCGGCGCCGACCTGGTTGTACCGGTCGACGTTGTGGAAAACCCCGGACTGGGTGCCGACGGCCGTGCCGTCCAGGTACAGGGCCTGGGTGTCGAGCGCGCCGGAGAGAACGACGTGGTGCCAGTTGCCGTCGTTCACCGCGCCCGCGGACACGATGCCCGTGGTGTCGCCGTTCCAGAAACGCCCGCGGAGCTTGCCGTCGGTCCCGACGTACAGGATCGGCATGCCGTGCCCGGTCGGCGCCGGGTCGTTCGGCGCGTGCTGGCCACTGCCGAGCAGGACCCCGCCGCCGGACGCCGTGGTACGGAACCACAGCTCGACCGCCAGGTGGGTCCGGCCGAGGATCGTGTCGTCCGGCAGCCGCAGGTACGACGACGTGCCGTTGAACGTGCCGGAGCCGATGCCCGAGCCGGACATGGCACCGGGCGCGCCAAGGGTGACGTCGGTGTAGGTGCCGTTGGCCGCGGTGCCGGTGACCGGCACGAGGTTGGTGGCGGTGGCGCCGGACGGTTCGGCGAGCCGCCAGTAGCCCCACGGGTTGGCGTCCATGACGACGGTGCGGTAGTGGTGCGCGCCGGTGTAGCCGTAGGTGGTGCAGGCCGTGGTGGGGTCGCAGACCTCGGTGAGCAGGTCGCCGGTGTAGTCGTAGGTCCAGGTCAGCGCGGGCGACGAGGTGGCGACGACCTGCGTGACGTGGGCGCCGGTCCAGGTGAGCGTGAGCGCGCGGCCGGACGCCGTGTCGGTGACCGTGGCGAGTTTGCCGGAGCCGTTGTAGCTCAGGCTCTGTGTGCGGCCGAAGCCGTCGGCGACGGACACCAGCCGACCGGCCGTGTCATAGCTGAACGTGGTGTGGCCCTTGGTAGTCAGGGTCCAGCCACCGGTGATGGCCACGAGGGTGGCGAACCGGCCGAGCGGCGGGGCGTAGGTGCCGTCGTGGTGGCGGCCGTAGCGGGCCTGCTGGCCGTCGGGGTAGGTGACGACGACGTTGCCGGACCCGTCGGTGTCGACGGCCAGCGAGGTGTCCCACGGCGAGCTCCACCCGGCGCCGAAGGCGTTGCCGCGCCGCGGATCCAGGCTGTTGTACGTACGGACCACCGACAGATCGGGGCCGACCACGGCGATGTCGGCGTCGACCGCCCTCGTCGTGTACGTGCCGACGCCGGGGTCGAAGCCGCGGGCGGCCTCCGTGGCTGCCGACGCCAGATGACTCGTGATGGCCGGCTGCGGCACCTGCGTCGTGAGGTAGGAGCCCACGCTCGTCGGCGACGTTGCGCCACCGTCACCCACGGTGGCGTACCAGACGTAGGACCGGCCCCAGCGCAACGCGCCGGCGGGCGGCATCCAGGCGTCGGAGCCGATCCAGCCGGACAGCGTGCAGTTCTGCAGGCCGTCGCCCTCGGCGTCACAGAGCTTGAAGTGGTACTGCAGGCCGGTGCCCGGATAGGTGTCCCGGTCGTGGGCGGCGATGCGCAGCGTCGGGGTCAGGGTGTTGGCGGAGACGTTGCTCGCCGGGGCCATGGCGTCCACCACCGGCGACTGGTTCGGCACCGTGAACACCACCGGCGGCGACATCGGCGCGCCGGTCCAGCTGAACAGCGCGTTGCCGACGTGGTTCATGTCCCAGCGCAGCGTGTACGAGCCGGGTGGCATCGTGCGCACCGTGGCGTTCACGAGCACCGACTGACCGGGCGCCACGGTCGACGGCATGGGGGTGCTGGCCGCGGTGCCGAGCGGCAACTCCGTGCCGCCGCCGTCCCAGATCCGGTAGGTCAGCTCGTAGCCGTTGGTCGGCGTCCAGGTGTCCCGGCCGTGATTGGTCACGGTCACCTGCATGACGCCGTCCTGCGTGGTGGTCAGGACCGGGTTCATGGCGCCGACCTGGTAGTCCGCCCAGTACGGCGTGTACGTGACCTCCAGGTACGGCGGGTTGGCGCTGTTGGCCGAGGCGAACTTCTTCCAGCCGTAGCTGTCGGTCTCCGAGGCCCGCACCGTGAGGCCGTGGTTGGCCGAGCCGTGCGTCCAGCCGTGGACCGTGGCCACGCCGTGCGCGTTGAGCTCGACGCCCTGCCACTTGCCGTTGACGTCGCAGGCCGCGCTGTACCCGGCGGCGAAGCTGGCCTCACCCGCCAGGGAGCCGTACGACGGACCGGGCCACGACTTGTTGCCCGTGACGGTCCAGGACTGGGTCACCGGGTGCACGTACACCGGGCGGGCATCGCAGGAGTACGCCCACGTCTCGTACATCCAGAGCTTGGCGCCCATGATGTAGTTGCCGTTGAGCGGCGTGTGGATGGAGTCGAACTTCAGGTACGCCGCCGCCTTGTTGGTGCCACCGTTGTAGGTGCCGACGAACACGTCGACGTTGCCGGAGTAGTCGTTGGTGAACGGCGACTGCACGTACGTGGTTCCGTTGGCGCCCACCGGAAAGACGCTCGGATCGACGCGCACCGGGTACACCCGCGCCGGGTCGGCGAGCCAGTCGCGATCCAGCCGCACCCGCAGCGTGTCGCCGGCCAGCTCGTAGGTGACGCCGTACGACCGGGCGCCGAGGCCGGCGTTCGCGTCGACCGCCGAGTCCTCCATGTACCCCGGCGGGATCACCGCCCGCAGCACGCCACGCGGGTCGGTGAGCCGCACCCCACCGTCCACAATGGACGCCGTCAACCCGTTGAGCCGCAACGGGAAGTCCCAGTCCGTCGCCGCGTCCCGCGACTTCAGGACGATGGTCTCCTTGATGCCCGACGGCAACGCCCGCAACTCCAGGTCCGCCCCGGGGCGGGCCTCCTCGTACACCACCTCGTCGCCGCTCGCCCGGCCCGGGACCCCACGCGTCCCGGCGGCACCGAAGGCCACCGTTGTCTCCCGGTCCAGCTGAACGGATGCCAGCGTCGCCGCGTCCGTGGTGCCGCCGAACCGCACCGGCAACGCACTCGCCTCGGCCCGCCAGGTCCCCTCGTCGGCGACCAGCCGCGTCGCGATCCGTTCCCACCGGCCGTCGGGTCGCTGGAAGAAGGCCGGGCCCTGGTAGGTCCGCAGGGTGGTCGTACCGTCGGCGTTGTCGAACACCTGCGTGCTGCCGGACCGCCGGTCGACCCGCTCCACGCTGGTCGCCTCGTCGAACCCCCGGTGGGCCGGCGCCGCCTCCGGCTCACCGAGCCGGACGTCGGCCCGCTCCGGCGGCTGCGGCTCCAACCGGCGCACCGGCCGATCCGCATCCGGCCCGAGCCCACCGGCCGCCGGCGCCGCATCGTGCGGCTCAGGCCGCTGCGGCAACCGGTTCGCGTCCACCCGGGTCGATTCCGGCGGCACCGTGTGGCTGAGCCCGGCGGCGGACCCGGCCACCTGACGGGGAAGCTCACCGATCGGCCCCTGCGCCGGCTGCCCACCGGCACTCGGCTGCTGGCCGAGCAGCGAGGCGAACAGGCAGGTGGACACGGCGGCAGCCAGCATCCGGACACGCGTCATCGGAGTCCCCCCAGTGATGACCACGGCCCCCGCACCGCGTCCGATCAGTCACCTGATCGTGCAGAGTGGCCGGGCGATCACGCAATGCGCCGTTCGGTGCGATCCGGTCGGGGCGGTCCTCGGTAGCAGTGAGCCGATGCCGCCGCGGTTCATGAGCACGGTGCCGGCGTGCTGGTCGGCGGCCGCGACCCAGGCGGCGGAGACACGGATGGTGGTCGTGCCGTCGGAGTAGCCGAGCCGGCCGGCCACCGTGCGGAGGTCCACACCGGCGGTCAGAAGTTCCGTCGCCGAGTAGTGACGGAGGTCCGCGGTTCCACCTGCGCGACCGCCAGATGCGACTCCACCAGATGCCGAACAGGCGCGCTGGTCCGCTCGTGACGGCCCTCGTCGACCTGCCGGAGCAGGTCCCGCCTGGCCTTCTCCGCCCGCTCGGCCTGCCGCGGACCCGGCTTGACCAACGCCCTCAGATACAGGTTACGACCGGTCACCACGTCCGTACCGGCATAGACCCGGACCCGCAGCGACCCGCTGCGCAACGCCTCGATGTTCCCCTGCGGGCGCACGCGCCGAGAGGAGGCCCCCCCGAACTCCCCCACCTCATCAGGATGGGTAGCCGTCCGGGCCGGACGGCGGTTCATGCCACGCGATCCCTTCCAAGATCGCCGGCAGAGCCGGCCGTGGACGCCTCACCGAGGGGCGTAGAGTGGGGTTGACCTGCGGAAACACTCGCTGAAGTGGATCGTGCCAGCTGGGTGCCCCGGCAGGATTCGAACCTGCGCCCCCGCCTCCGAAGGGCCGGATCGCGCGCCAACCGATTGCGACCCTGACCTGCGCAGACGGCGAAGCACGGTAGAGCTACGAGGCAACTCGGACCGATACTGGACCGAACACGCACCGACAAGACGTGCAGGCGAGGGTTCAGCCCTCGCCTCCAACACGATTTCCAATTCCACCGCCCATCAGTCGTGACAGGTCATGCCGTCAAACGGGCAGCTCAGAAGGTGTTCCGGCGGGCCGCGACAGCAGCTGACCCGTGCAGACCGAGACTAGGACTGAGACTGGTCGCGTTCCAGTGCAGATCCCCGAGGGAGGAATCGAGCTACTTGTGTCGGCACCTCGTGAGCGAACTGCGCCCCGCCGAACCGGGTGGCCCCGGTGAACCGTGCCCCTCCGAAGCGGGCGACGCTGGAGAACTGCGTCTCGTTGAACCGGGTGTCACCGGTGAACTGCACCTGGATGAACCGGGCGGCGCCGGTGAACTGCGCCTCCTCGAGCCTAGATCCGTAGTTGAGGTTGGGGGCTGTCATCACTTTTTCAAAAGTCTTGATAGCTCGTCCGTGCTGCGGACCTGCCGTCAGGGTGGGACAGCTGGGACAGCTCGGAGTGCCGGGCTGTCCCCACCGCTGCCGCCCTTTGACCTGCGGGGATTCGAGCAGTGGGACAGGCGGGACAGGTTGCTGGCCGGGCCATCCGGCGTCCGGGTGGTCATAGACGAAGCGTCACGTCGTGCTCGACCCTTGCGGTCGTCCAGATGTCACTCGGGGGATATCCGGGTAGGTCTCGGGCGACCTCGGCAACTATTCGATCGGTTCCTTGGGGTCCATTCCACTGGCCATCAATGCGTTCGCCGGGATAGATCGTTTCGCTCCGGAGGACATACCCAGTCCCACCAATTGCCGAAACAACTACCGGCATCGAGGATACGTTACGAAGATTCCAGATGCCACCCGCTACAGAATGAACGAAGGCTAGAGTTGTCGGACGGTACGGAGGAATCGATACGCTAACAATTTGAAACGGCCCGGAGTAGTGGTGGTATCCACGACGGCCCGTAACTTCCGGCAGCTGCATCATCGGGGTAGTCGCGGAGAATCTTGTCCAAAAATAGGACGACAGATCCTGACCGACCCGGCCGACCTCTTCCGAGGCTGCGACCGGAGAGAACTGCGACGCCGGGTCGGCGCGAGCATGTGAAAGCTGTCGGAAAATGTCGTCAAGGAGAGATTCATTGAACACAACCTCGACGATCGAGATCGACTTATCGCCGCTACGGTGCTGTATGTCAGTGGGGGTAATTGATGCGAGCAAATCTTTTCTCAGAATCAGCGCAGAAGCACGCCGAAGCCCGGCCGAGCGATGATAAGGAGTGACCACTACGCGGTCAGGGTCGTCGGGTATCGCCTCAA
Source organism: Pseudonocardiaceae bacterium (assembly GCA_036402215.1). Taxonomy (GTDB): domain Bacteria; phylum Actinomycetota; class Actinomycetes; order Mycobacteriales; family Pseudonocardiaceae; genus DASXTS01. The sequence goes on along the minus strand of DASWTI010000310.1, from coordinate 2,480 downwards.
TCGTCGCCAGCGGCTTAGTGGGCTCAGATTGACGAGCGAGCAAATCGTCCAGCGAAATGGTTTCCGGCACCGCCGCCTCCTCCCCGGCAACCCCAGCGAAGGGGTAATACCAGTTCAATAGTGCCAAAGTCTAGCGCTCCGAAGACGAACAGTCACGTGCCTAGTTTGCCGAGGCCGACGAAGTCGGCAGGAGGGACTGTCCCGCGACGGTGCACGTCGCCGACGGCCGTTTCGACAAGGCCGTGTGATTGTGTCGACACACCACTCCTGACCTGCAACGATGCGCAGTGATCAGGGGCGACGAGAGGTGGATGTCACTCCCCGAGCCGCGGACGTACTAGTGCGGTCAATGCGGACTTGAGCCACTAGTCCCAAGAGTTCGCTGGCTCGCGCGTTGAAGTGCTGAACTTCGGGCGTCCGCGAGTGCGCGGCCCTGTTGTTCAGTGACTTCGGCCGATTCGGCTGCGAATCGCGCGACGGCCATTGAATCACTCCACAGGAACGTCATAGTGCAGCCCTGACATATCTGAGCGCATTATGAAGCGGGTTAGCTCATACGGTGCGCCGGCCTGCGCCCGGAGGAGGCCGCGAACCTGCGGTGGTCAACCTCGAACTGCCGCTGTCGGGATGGGGTGAGTTGCACCTGTCGGAAGCCACGCCGCACGCCGGCTCCGAGTGGACGAGCGACGGGCGGCAGCGCGACCGGCGCCAGCTCAAGAACCGCGCCCGCGGTGAGTCCCGCACGGTGCCGTGTCCGCCCGAGCTGACCGCGATCCTCCGTGAGCACATCGCGGAGTTCGGCACGGACGACGGCGGCCGACTGTTCCCCGGAGAACGCGCGACGAACTACCCAAACTCACGTATATGCGGACGTGGCGGGCGGCGAGGGCAGCAGCGTTCACGCCCGAGGTTCAGGCCGGGCCGCTGGCACGCGTGCCGTACGACCTGCGCCACGCCGCCGTATCGACCTGGCTCAACGGTGGCGTGCCGGCCGCCCAGGTCGCCGCCTGGGCCGGCACTCCGTCGAGGTGCTGCTGAAGACCTACGCCAAGTGCCTCGACGGGCACGACGAGCTGGCCCGACGTCGCGTGCAGGCCGCGTTGGGCCACGGCGGCTGATGGCCGAACTTGGACCGGTTTTGGGCCGGAACACCCGCTACGGACCGCTGACGGCCGGACGGAGCCGGACAGCGACGGAGAACGCCCCTGACCCGTTCGCGCTGGTCAGGGGCGTTCTACGTGCGATTGAGAGAGTGCCCCCGGCAGGATTCGAACCTGCGCTCCCGCCTCCGGAGGGCGTCCGGTCGAGTCTCAGGCTTCTCTACCAGCGCTTCCGTTGCTTCGGACGTCTCAACTCTATCGGCTGTCGCACCGCTCGGCGGACGTTCTATGCCAGGTCTCATGCCACGGAGCGACACAGAGGCTCAGCCAGAGGTGAGGCAGAAGGCTCGGTCACCGAGGATGCGGAGAGGGAGCAAGCCGCACCACCGGGCCACGGAAACGCTCGCGTCGTCGAAGGCGGTGCCGATCGTCGCGGAGCCACGAGCTACCGTTGAAGATGCGCCGGCCCGCTCGGCATCCGCTTGGAGCGCAGCCGGACCCGTGCCGGGTGCGGGTGGAGGTGGAGGTGGAGGTGGAGGACACCTCGTCCGACATGCCGGTCCTCGGGCGGTCCTGTCTCGGTGGCTACCGAGGTCTGATCATGGTGGACAAGCTGCCCCAGGACTGGGGTGTCCGGCCGACCGCCGACGGCGGCAAGGCAGTGGGCGGTGATCTCCTGTGAGGGCGAGGGGCCGGGCTCCGCGCGCCGGCGTCGCTGACGCGGCACCGTTGGCGATCCGGTCGGGCTGGCAACGGCACCGGACGTGCGCCGAGTCCGTACCTCAGGACCTGCGGTCCGGGCCCCGGTCTGGTGCGGGGAGCTGGCCGGTCTCGATGACCGCTGCGGCAACCTCACGAAGCCGCATGTTCAAGTGCTGGGAGGCCCGTCGCAGTGTGTTGAACGCCTGGTCCTGGGTCAGCGGCCCGTGGGCCATCAGCATGCCCATCGCCATGCCGATCTGACGGTTGGACCCCACCGCCTGCGTCAGGGTGTCCGCCCGTTCCCGATCACGGGCGCTGCTCATCGCCACCGCCACATGTGCCGCCAGGATCACCCCGACGGCACGACCGTGGTCGTCGAACGCGGCCACGTCACCCGAGTGCAGGTTGAGCACGCCCAACGTGTCCTCACCGACGAACAGCCGAAGCGCCAACATGCTGCGAACCCCGGTCTCTCGAACCACCCGGCGGCTGAACCCCGGCCAGCGGTCCTCCACCGCCAGATCCGAGATCACGTACGACCTGTGCTCCCGGATCACGTCCAGGCCCGGACCCTGATCCACCTCGTACTGGATCGCGTCCACCCGCAACGGAATCTGGTCACTCGCCGCCGGCGTGTCGATACGCCCGCTTTGGTGCACCACCGACACCGCGGCGTGA
>DASWTI010000309.1:0-3572 GCA_036402215.1 Pseudonocardiaceae bacterium | reverse complement strand
CGGCGAGCGGCAGGCCGGCCGACCGGGCGAACCGCACGGCGTGCCCGACGTCCGCGGCCGATCGGCAGCGCACGACGGCCCGGGGTGCCGGCTCCGGGTTGCCGTCCCGGGTGCGGCGCAGGCCGGTGGCGGCGTACCGGGCGGTGCCGGGCAGCAGCAGCTCACCGTCCAGCGCCGCGGCCAGCGCGGTCAGCCCGGCCGCGACGACCACTCGGCCTCCACCCCGTACAGCCGGGACTGCAACTCGTACAGCCGGGCGTAGCGGCCACCGGCGGCGAGCAGCTCGCGGTGCGTGCCCTGCTCGGCGACACGGCCCTCGTGCAGCAGGTACACCCGGTCGACGTGCCGCACGCTGGCCAGCCGGTGCGTCACCAGGACGACGGTGCGGCCGCGGGCGAGCAGTCGCAGCGACTCGTACACCGCGTACTCCGCCGCCGGGTCCAGCGGCGCCGTTGGCTCGTCCCAGATGAGCAGCGGCGCGTCCCGGAACAGCCCGCGGGCCACCGCGAGCCGCTGCCACTGCCCGCCGGACAGCTCGTGCCCGCCGCGGAAGTAGCGCGACAGCACGGTGTCCCAGCCGCGCAGCAGCCCGGCGACCACCTCGTCGGCCCTGGCCAGCGCGGCCGCCTCGCGCAGCGCCGCGTCGCCCGGGTCGCGGCGGTCGTGCCTGCCGACGCGCACGTTCGCCCTGGCGTCATACGGCCAGCGCACCGGGTGCTGCTGCACCATCATCACGCGGTCGGCGAGCGCGTCCGGATCCAGCTCGCGGGCGTCCACGCCGTCCCAGGTGATCGTCCCCGCCGTCGGCTCGTACAGCCCGGCGACGAGCCGCGCGAGCGTGGTCTTGCCGGAGCCGTTCTCGCCGACGAGCGCGACGGACTCACCGCGGCGCAGGGTGAGCGTCACCTCCCGCAGCGTGTCGGCGGCCGCCCCCGGGTAGCGGAAGCCCACGCCGCGCAACGCGATCTCGGTGGGCGCCGACGGCACCGGGCGGGTGCGGCCGGCCCGCGTGCGGGTGGCGGCGTCGGCCAGGAAGGCGTCCAGGTCGGCGATGTACATGCCCTGCTCGGCGAGCTGGTTGGCCGAGCGCACCAACTGACCGAGCGCCGCGCGGGCCGCGCCGATCGCCACCACCGCGGCGCCCGCGGAGGCGAGCGGCACCAGGCCGGCGTGCACCAGCAGGAGCAGCACACCGAACGTCGCGGCGGCCCCGAGCCCGGAGACGGCGCGCCCGGCGGCCTGGGTGCGCGCGCCGGCGACACCCACCCGGATCGCCTCGTCGCGCAGCCGGTCAGCAGTGCCGCGGTACTCCCCCAGCACGAACGGCGCGGCCTGGCAGGCGCGCACCTCGGCGGCCGACTCGTGCCGAGTGGCCAGGTCGCCGATCATCAGCACCCGGCGGTCCAGCGGCACCATCCTGACCAGGCTCGCGTACCGGAGCTGCGCGGCGGCAAGCACCGCCCACGCCTCCGGCAGCACGCTCAGCACGAGCACCGGCAGCAGCAGCGGGTGCAGCACGCCCATCGCGCCGCCCGCCCCGGCCACCGCGAGCAACGCGCCGAGCAGCCCGGCGACGGTGGCGGTGGCGAGCTCCAACTGGATCAGGCCGCGGTCGCGGGCCCGGTGCAGCCGGTCGTGGAACGCCGGGTCGTCGTACGCGGCGAGCTCGGTGGCGAGCGCAGCGGCGAGCAGCCGCTCCTCGGCCAGCCGGCGCACCGCCGGGCCGATCCTGGCCTGGGCGAACGTGCCGACGGCCTGCGCGGCGCCACGCGCCGTGTACAGCGCGGCGACCAGCGCCACGGCGGGCAGCGCGGCGAGCACCCGGTCTGCGGCGTCCCCGGCGTCGAGCAGCGCGCCGAACACGTCCTGCGTCGCGACCAGCCCGGTGGCCCCGAGCGCGCCGGCCGCGAGCTGCCCGAGCAGCACCACCAACGACGGGCGCCGGGCCGCCGTCCAGCACGTGGTGAGCACCGGCCGGACCGTCGACGGCACCCGGCGCAGCAGCCGGCCGAGCCCGCGCTCCGGCTCGTCCGGCACGTCCAGCAGGTCGGCGTCCCCGCCCGGACCGCTCACCGCGCGGTCGCCGTCGCCGCCGCCGTCCTCGCCGTCGTGGCCAGGGCCGGGTCCGGCAGCAGCAACGTGGGCAGCCGGCAGCGCGGGTGCATCCGCAACAACTGGTACGCCATGCCGCCCATGCCGGTCATCAGGCCGGGACGGAACGAGCGGCCGATCACCGCCGCGCGCGGCCCGAAGTGCTCGATGCCGCCGAGCATCCGGGCGTCCAGCAGATCCCTGGTGAGTCCGTCGGGCGCCACGCCCCGGCGCAGCGCCAGGTCCAGCACCTCCCAGGAGCCGAGGTCGCCGTGGCACAGCGTGTGCGTGACGCCCAGGCCGTCGGCCCAGGTGGAGTGCGCGGCCCGGCGCAGGGCCGGGTCGCCGGCGCCGTCCGGGAGGGTCGCCGCCACCACGCCCACGCCGTCCGCGCCGTGGCACCAGTTCGCCGCCACGGTGCCCGGCTTGCGCAGGTCGTCCCAGCCGCCGAGGCGGTCGCTCCACAGCGAGTCCTGGAACGCCAGGCCGGCCGCTCCGAGCCGCGCGAAGCGGTCCTCGCCGGTCGCCTCGGCGAGCCGCAGCAGCGCCCAGCCGATGCCGACCGAGCCGTGCGCGAAGCCGCCGAGGCCGCTCTCGGAGCGGGTGCCCGGCCAGCGCGCGCCGTCGCCGTCCACGATGGCCAGCGCCGCCAGCCGGTCGCCGATCCGCACCGCCTCGTCCAGCCAGCGGTCCTCACCGGTGGCCGCGGCGAGCCGGGCGAGCGGCACGACGGCCCCGGCGATACCGATCAGCAGGTCGTGGAACTCGTCGGCGGCGACGGCCTCCTGGACGGGCGCGGCGATGGCGGTGGCGCGGGCCGCGGCCTCCCCGGCGTCGACGACGCCGAACCCGGCGAGCGCGAGCCAGCCCCAGACGCGGGCACCGAGGCCGACGTAGGCGCCGGGCGCCTCGGGCCGGGCATCCGGGTGCTCACCGCGTTCGCGTTCCACCTGCTCGTCGAGCATCGCGATCGAGCGCACCACGCCGTCCAGCAGCTCCGCCGAGCCGGGCACCTCGTCGGCGCGGCCGGCCGCGACCTCGGCGCGGTAGCCCGCCAGCACGAGCGCCACGCCGGGCAGGCCGCTGTAGACGTCGGCGCCGAGCGGCCGCACCACGACGCCGGTGGGCAGCAGCGTGGGCGCGGTCCAGGTGACGGTGCCGTCGTCGCCGCGCACCGCATGGTCCACGGCCTCCCGCACCAGGTCCGCGGCGAGCCGTCGGCGGCGCGCGTCGAGGTCCGCCGTGGACACCGGGCCGGGCAGCAGCGGCTCGGCCGGGTCCACGCCGTCCTCGTCGCGGTAGGCGCTCACCACGGCGGTCTCGATCACCTGGCCCTCCACCGCGTCGCCCAGCCCGCGCCAGCGGTCGAGCGCGGCCGCCACCAGGTCGCGCGGCTCACCGACGGCGAGGCCGCCGGGGCCGGTGAGCACGCCGTGCCCGGCGGCGGTGGCGAACAGCGGCACGTCGCCGGTCAGCAGCTC
>DASWTI010000308.1:0-4050 GCA_036402215.1 Pseudonocardiaceae bacterium | reverse complement strand
GCGGACGGCGACGCCGGCGACGCCGCGGACGGCGGCACCGGCGCGGACGACGACGGGGGCGACAGCGACGGCGACCCGGCCGGGGCCGGCGTGGCGGGCAACGGCCGGGAGCGGTCCAGGCGGGGAATCGTCGGGCCGCTCACTTGAGCAGCCTCGCGATCGCGTCCACGGCCTGGTCGACGTCGTCCGGCGTGGTGCCGGAGTGGGTCACCATGCGCAGCCGGCCGTGGCCGAAGCCGCCGAGCGAGATGCCGGCGGCCGCCGCGGCGTGCACGAACTCCGGCACCGACCAGCGCTCGTCCGGCACGGTGAACAGCACGATGTTGGTCTGTGGCGGCGTCACCGTCACGCCGTCCAGCGCGCCCAGCCCGGCCGCGAGCCGCCGCGCCGTCGCGTGGTCCTCGCCGAGGCGGGCCACCCCGTCGGTGAGCGCCACGATGCCGGCGGCCGCGATCAGCCCGGCCTGGCGCATCCCGCCGCCGAGCATCTTGCGCACCCGCCGCACCCGCTCGACGAACGGCGCGGAGCCGGCGACCATCGAGCCGATCGGCGCGCCGAGGCCCTTGGACAGGCAGAACTGCACGGAGTCGGCGTCGGCCACGAGCGACGCCACCGGCGCGCCGGACGCCACCGCGGCGTTGAAGATCCGCGCACCGTCCAGGTGCAGCGGCACCCCGCGGTCCGCGGCGAACGCCGAGAGCGCCGGCAGGTACCCGGGCGGCAGCACGACGCCACCGCACCGGTTCTGGGTGTTCTCCACGCACACCACGCCCGGCAGCGCGAACTGCGGGTCGTGCGGGTCCTCGGGGAACGCCTCCTCCAGCGCCGCCTGGTCGAGCGTGCCGTCCGGCAGGTTCGGCACGGCCACGTAGCCGAGGCCGCCGCACACCGCGGCGCCCGCCGCCTGGTACACGAAGATGTCGGCCTCGGCGCCCACCAGCACCGATGTGCCGCGCGGGCAGTGCGCGAGCAGCGCGGCGAGGTTGGCCATGGTGCCGCTCGGCATCAGGCACGAGGCCTCCTTGCCGAGCACCGAGGCGGCGAGCCGTTCCAGCCGGTTGACCGTGGGGTCCTCGCCGTAGCAGTCGTCGCCCACCGGCGCCGACGCGATGGCCGCGCGCATCTCGGGCGTGGGCAGCGTGAAGGTGTCGCTGCGGAACTCGATCACGGGCCGCTCCCTCCGTCGCCGGACACCGCTCGGCCGAGCACGAGGGCCGCCACCTCGGCCGGATGGGTGCGGCAGAACAGGTGACCGCCGTCCAGCTCGGCGAGCCGTACGTCGGCGGCGAACTCCCGCCAGCGGGCGTAGCGGTCGCGGTACCCGGCGGTGAGCGGGTCGTCGCGGCCGACCACGACGGTGACCGGGCAGCTGAGCCGGGTGTCGGCTCCGGCCAGCAGGAACTGGTTGGCGCACCGGGTGTCGTGCCGGTACACCCGGCCGACGAACGCGAGGTCGGCGTCGGACAGCTCGACGTCGGCCAGACCCTCCAGCACGACCGGCGAGGAGGCGAGCGCGTGGTCGGTGGTGGCGGTGACCGTGGCGACCTCGGCGGTGAGCTGCGCCGGGGATTCCAGCAGGCGGGCGCCGAGGAACACGTGCCGCACCCGCGCCCCGAGCCGCTGCCCCAGGTCGATGGCGAGCGCCGCGCCGGAGCTGTGGCCCCACAGCACCACCGGGGTGCCGTCCCCGGCGAGGCCGGCCACCTCGTCGGCCAGCAGCTTGGCCAGCTCGGCCTGCTCGGACAACGGCTCGTCGCGGCGGCCCAGGTCGTGGCCGGGGGCCTGGAGCGCGTACACGGCGACGCGCGGGTCGGCGGCGGTGAGGGCCGCGGCGAGCGGCCGGAAGGTGATGGCCGCGCCCGCCGCGTACGGCAGGCACACCAGGGCGAGCGCGGCGCCGGTCGCCGGCCCGGCCAGCAGCCGCAGCACCGTGCCGGTGCGCCCGGTGCCGTCCGCCGCGGCGGCCAGCGCGGCCAGCACCGGGTTGCGCACCAGGTCGTCCAGCGAGACCAGCCCGCCGAGCCCGGCCACCAGGCGCAGCGCGGCGAGCGAGCTGCCGCCGAGCTCGAAGAAGTGGTCCTCGCGGCCGATGGACTCCACCGGCCGGTCCAGCAGGCCGGCCCAGGCCGCGGCGATCCGGCGCTCGGTCTCGGTGCGCGGCGGGTCGCCGTCCGCGGTGGGCGCCGGGCGGGCGGCCGCCAGCTCGGTGAGCGCGCGCCGGTCCACCTTGCCGTTGGCGTTCACCGGCAGCGCGTCCACCGGGTGCAGCGCGGCCGGCACCGAGGCGGCCGGCAGCACCGTGGCGAGGTGCGCGGCCAGGTCGGCGGCGGCGACCGCGCCGGTGTAGAAGCCGGCGAGGCCCTTGCCGGCCGGCGACGTGGTGACCACGACGCACGCGGCGCGCACCGCGGGGTGGGTGAGCATGGCGCCCTCGACCTCGCCGAGCTCGATGCGCACGCCGTGCACCTTGACCTGCTCGTCGCGCCGCCCGTGGAACTCCAGGTGCCCGGTGGGCAGCCAGCGGCCGTAGTCGCCGGTGCGGTACATCCGCCGGCCGGGGCGCAGCGGGTCCTCGGTGAACACCTCGGCGGTGCGCCCCGGCTCGTTGACGTAGCCGCGGCCGACGCACACGCCGGTGAAGGTGATCTCGCCGGGCGAGCCGAGCGGCACCAGGGTGTCGCCGGGGCCGAGCACGGTGACCGTGACGTTGGCGATCGGCACCCCCACCGGCACCAGCTCCTCGGCGGGCGGCGTGGTGATCACCTCGTGCGTGGTGTCGTCGGAGGCCTCGGTGGCGCCGTAGGCGTTGATCAGCCGGATGCCGGGGCAACGGCGCAGCAGCCGCAGCACGAGCGCCTTGGGCACGGCCTCGCCGGTCACCGAGACGGTGTGCACGCCGCCGAGGCCGAGGCCGTGCCGCTCCAGGTGCGTGAGCAGCACGTCCAGGTAGCTCGGCACGAGCTGCAGCACGGTGGCGCCGCCGTCGGCCAGGGTGCGCAGGAAGCGCGGCACGTCGAGCACCTCGTCGCGACCGGCGGTGACGCTCGCGCCGCCGGTGAGCAGCGGCGCGAGAGCCTGCCAGAGCGAGATGTCGAACGAGGCGCGGGCGTTCTGCACCACGCGGTCGCCCGCGCCGAGGGCGAAGTCGCGGATCTTGGCGAGCAGGTGGTTGGCCATGCCGGCGTGCTCGCACATGGCGCCCTTGGGCAGGCCGGTGGAGCCGGACGTGAAGTACACGTAGGCGAGCCGGCCGGGGCCGACCTCGGGGAACGGCCGCGGCTCGGGCGCCGGGCCGGTGAGCACCTCGGCGAGCGTGTCGTCGGTGAGCAGCAGCCGGGCGCCGGCCCGCTCCAGGAGCGTGGCGACCCGGGCCGGCGGGTGGTCGGCCTCGATCGGCAGGTACGCGGCGCCGGCCCGCAGGATGCCGATGATCGCGGCCGTCCACTCCGGGCCGCGGGACGCGGCGAGCGCCACCACCTCCTCGGCCGCCACGCCGCGGGCGAGCAGCCAGCGCGCGACGCGATCGGCCGCGGCGTCCAGCCGGGCGTGGCTCCAGGTGACCCCGCCGGCGATCACCGCCGGGGCCTCCGGGGTGGCCCTGGCCTGCTGCGCGATCAGCTCGTGCACCGGGCGGTCGGGCAGCGTCACGGCGGGGCCGGAACGGCCGTGCAGCTGGTCGGCGCGCTCGGCCTCGGACAGCAGGTCGGTGGCGGTGCACGGCCGCTCCGGGTCGGTACCCACGGCGGTGAGCGCGGCGGTCAGGTAGCCGGCCAGCCGCGCCGCGTACCCGGCGTCGTAGCGCGCGGTGTCGTACTCCACCAGCAGCGAGCGCCCGGTGTACGTGACGCCCAGCCCCGGCTGGTCGCAGCGCGGCAGCGGCGGGGCCTCGGCGCAAGCCGCCACCAGGTCGGCCCAGGTGCCCTCGACGGTGGCCTCCACGAGCCGCCGCCGGTCCACCACCGTGCACACGGCCGCCTCGCCGGACAGCAGCGAGACGACGCGGAGCTGGGCGGCGAGCGCGGCGCCGGGCCGGGCCAGCGCGGCGGCGGC
>DASWTI010000307.1:0-2692 GCA_036402215.1 Pseudonocardiaceae bacterium | reverse complement strand
CGTGGCCTCCGTGCCCGGGCCGGCCTCGTTCGCCTACGACGCGGCGGGGCGCCTGGCCGGCGTGGTGAACGCCGCCGGCGAGGTCGCCCGCTACACCTACGACGCCGCGGGCAACGTCACCGGCGTGCAGCGGCTCGGCGCGCCCGCGGTGGCCGTGCTGTCGGTGGTGCCGCAGCGGGCCCGGCCCGGCGACCGGCTCACCGTGAGCGGCTCCGGCTTCGCCGGCACCCCGGCCGGCAACACCGTCACGATCAACGGCGTCGCGGCGAGCGTCACCGAGGCGGGCGACCGGCGGCTGACCGTCACCGTGCCGGACTCAGCCACCACCGGCGACCTGCGCGTCGACACCGGCGCGGGCAGCGCCACCCACCCGGTCACGGTGATCGTCGGCGACCGGCCGGTGGTCAGCGGCTTCACGCCGGCCGTGGCCACCCCGGGCACCACGGTCACGGTGTCCGTGTCGAACACCGACCCGGCGTACGCGAACAACCTGGTGCGGATCAACGGGCTGCTCGCCACCGTGACGGCGCGCGACGCCGGGACGCTCACGGTGACGGTGCCGCCCGGCGCCGCCAGCGGCCGGGTGAGCGTGAGCACCCCGGCGGGCACCGGCGAGGCGGCCGGCGTGCTCGTGGTGCCGCCGAGCGGCGTCCCGCCGGAGTCGGTGGACCCGGGGCCGATCACCGTGGGCACCCGCACCGCCGTCCCGCTCGCCGCCGGCCGGTACGCGCTGCGGCACTTCGAGGCAGCCGACGGCGACCGGTTCGCCGTGCTGCTGGACGGCGGCACGCTCAGCTCCTGCTCGGTCACCGCGACGCTGTACGACGAGCGCAACCGGTCCGCGGGCTCGGCGAGCTGCGTGGGCGTGAGCGGCTGGGTCGACACCACCGCGCGCTCCGGTCCGGGGCTGCGCAGCCTGGTGCTGCGGAACACCGGCGCCACCGCCGGCACCCTGTACGCCACGGTGCTGCGGGTGCCGGACGACGTGGACGCCGGCGTCCAGGCGCTCGACGGCACGCCGCTCGTGCTGACCGTGCCGGACCCCGGGCGCAGCGCGTTCTCCACGTTCACGGGCACCGCGGGCACGCGCGTCATCGTGCAGTCGAGCGCGGCGTCGTCGTCGTTCGGCTGCTGCTACCTGAGGTGGCGGGTGATCGCCCCGGACGGCTCCACGGTGGGCGCGGCACAGAACCCGAACGCCGTGCAGGACACGGTGGCGCTGCCGGCCGACGGCACGTACCGCATCGTCATGGACCCGGACGGCGCCCGCGTCGGCTCGATGACCGTGGCGGCGTGGACCGTCCCGGCCGACGTGCACGCGGGGACGCAGGCCCTGGACGGCTCGCCGCTGACGCTGACCATCCCGACGCCCGGCAACGTCGCGTACTCGACGTTCGAGGGCACCACCGGCCAGCGCGTCATCATCCAGTCCAGCGCGTCCTCGTCGTCCTTCGGCTGCTGCTACATGAGCTGGCGACTCCTCGCACCCAACGGCGCGACGGTGGGCGCGGCGCAGAGCCCCAACGGCGTGCAGGACACCATCGCGCTGCCGCAGGACGGCACCTACCGCATCGTCATGAACCCGGACGGCACCCGAGTCGGCTCCACCACCATCGCCGCCTGGAACGTGCCCGCCGACATCGACGCCGGCACGCAGGCCCTCGACGGCACGCCGCTCACGCTCGCCATCCCGTCACCGGGCAACGTGGCGTACTCGACGTTCGAGGGCACCACCGGCCAGCGCGTGATCATCCAGTCCAGCGCGTCGTCGTCCTCGTTCGGCTGCTGCTACATGAGCTGGCGGCTGCTCGCACCCAACGGCGCGACGGTCGGTGCGGCGCAGAGCCCCAACGGCGTGCAGGACACCGTGGCGCTGCCGCAGGACGGCACCTACCGCATCGTCATGAACCCGGACGGCACCCGGGTCGGCTCGACCACCGTCGCCGCCTGGAACGTGCCGGCCGACGTGGACGCCGGGGCACAGGCGCTCGACGGCACCCCGGTGGTGCTCGGCATCTCCACGCCGGGCACCGTGGCGTACTCGACGTTCGAGGCCACCACCGGCCAGCGCGTGATCATCCGCTCCAGCGCGTCGTCGTCCTCGTTCGGCTGCTGCTACATGAGCTGGCGGCTGCTCGCCCCCAACGGCGCGACGGTCGGTGCGGCGCAGAGCCCCAACGGCGTGCAGGACACCGTGACGCTGCCGCAGACCGGCACCTACCGCATCGTCATGAACCCGGACGGCACGCGCGTCGGCTCCACCACCATCGCCGCCTGGAACGTGCCGGCCGACGCCGACGCCGGTACGCAGCCGCTCGACGGCACGCCGCTCGTGCTGACCGTGGCGAACCCCGGCACCGTGACCTTCTCGTCGTTCACCGGCACCACGGGCCAAAGCCTCACCGTGCGGTCCAGCGCCTCGTCGCCCGCGTTCGGCTGCTGCTACATGACCTGGCGGCTGTTCGCCCCGAACGGCGCGCAGGTCGGGTCGACGCGCAGCCCGAACCAGACGCTCACCGTGACGCTGCCGCAGAGCGGGCCCTATCGGCTGGTGGTCAACCCCGACGGCGTGCTCGTCGGCTCGACCACGCTCACCGCCACCGTCGCGGCCGTCCTCGCCACGGCGGCCGAGGTGGAGGCGGCGCGGGCCGAGCTGGCCGCGCGGCCGGCGCCCCGCCCGGCCGGCACCGGC
>DASWTI010000306.1:0-6972 GCA_036402215.1 Pseudonocardiaceae bacterium | reverse complement strand
ACGAGACGAACCTCGGGCGCGGGCGGGCGTTGTCGGAGCGGCACGTGGCGTACTACGCGCGGCGGGCCGCGGGCGGCGCGGGCATCGTGGTCACCGAGACGGCGAGCGTGCACGAGTCGGACTGGCCGTACGAGCGGGCGCCGCTCGCCGCCGAGTGCGCGCCGGGCTGGTCGGCGGTGCTGGCCGCGTGCCGCCCGCACGGCGCGCTGGTGCTGGCCGGGCTCGGGCACGCCGGGTCGCAGGGTTCGTCGGCGTACTCGCAGGCGGCGCTCTGGGCGCCCTCCCGGGTCGCCGACGTGGCGAGCCGCGAGCTGCCGATGGCCATGGAGGAGCCGGAGCTCGCCGCCCTGCTCGACGGCTACACGACCGCTGCATCGCTCGCCGTGTCGTGCGACCTCGACGGGGTGGAGATCGAGGCCGGGCAGTACTCGCTGCTACGGCAGTTCGCGTCCGGTCTGACCAACCGGCGGGACGACGCGTACGGGACGGACCGGGGACTGCTGCTGGCCGAGGTGGTGACGGCGGTGCGGGCCGTGCTGGGCGGCGAGCGGGTGCTCGGGCTGCGGCTGGGCTGCGACGAGCTGGCGCCGTGGGCCGGCATCACGCCGGAGCGGGGCGCCGAGCTGGCCGCCCGGCTCGCGCCGCTGGTGGACTACCTGGTGCCGGTGCGCGGCTCGGCGATGAACACGGCCGCGACCCGCCCCGACCTGCACACGCCGCCGATGGTCAACGCCGGCCTGTGCCGCGCCGTCCGCGCCGCCGTCGCCGGGCGCACCACCGTGGTCCTGCAGGGCAGCGTCGTGGACCCGTCCGCCGCCGCGGCGGCGCTGGCCGACGGCACGGCGGACCTGGTGGAGATGACCCGGGCCCAGATCGCCGACCCCGACCTCGTCGCCCTCGTCCGCGCCGGCGCCGCCGGCCGGGTGCGGCCGTGCGTGCTGTGCAACCAGCGCTGCCGCGTCCGCGACCCCCGCAACCCCATCGTGAGCTGCCTCGGCGAACCACGCTCCGGTCACGAAACCACCGATCCGGCCCTCCCGAGCGCGCTGGACCAGGTGAGTACTCAGGGCAAGGCCCCGGACGCGCTGTTACCGGCCACCCCCGACCAGGTGAGTACTCAGAGCAAAGGCCCGGCGACGGCACCGGCGGGCGGCCCGGGCGTCGGCTCGCCGGACCGGGTGAGTACTCAGAGCAGAGGCGCGGCCGTGCTGGTGGTGGGGGGTGGGCCGGCGGGGCTGGAGGCGGCCCGGGTGCTGGCGCTGCACGGGCGGGCGGTCGAGGTGGTGGAGCGCGAGGACCGGACGGGCGGCTCGCTGCGGCTGGCCGCGCGGCTGGCCGGGCGGGAACGGCTGGCGCGGCTGGCCGATTGGCTGGACGGCGAGGTGCGGCGACTGGGGGTCGGCGTGCGGACGGGGGTGACCGTGACGCCCGAGCAGCTCGTGGGGCGGACGGTGCTGCTGGCCACGGGATCGCGGCCCGGGCCACGGCCCTACCTGCGTGCGGAGGGGCGAGCCGCCCGGCCCACCGACGGCCTCACCGACGGTCACCCGGACGGGGCCGACCACGACCACCCGAACGGGTGGGCGGACGGCGGCGGGACCGTGGTGGTGGACGCGCGGGAGCTGGCGGCGTGGGTGCACGGGGGCCGCCCGGTGGACGAGCTGCTCGGGGACGGCGCGGTGCTCGTCGTGGACCCGGTGGGCGACTGGACCGGGGTGGGGGTGGCGGAGCTGCTCGCGGCGGCCGGGCGGGACACGGCGATCGTGACGCAGGACGGGGTGGTGGGGACGCAGCTCGCGCTCACCGGTGACCTGGCCGAGGCGAACGGGCGGCTGCAACGGGCGGGGGTGCGGCTGCTGCGGCGTTCCGTGGTGCAGCACGTGGCGGACGGGAAGGCGGTGCTGCGCAACGTGTTCACCGCTGAGGAGTCCATTGTGGACTGCGGCTCGATCGTCCACTGTGGACACCGGCTGGCCGACGCGGCGGGGATGGAGGCGGCGGGGTACCCGACGGCCGGGGACTGCGTGGCGCCGCGCACCGCGTACGAGGCGATCCTGGAGGGGCGCCGCGCGGCGCTGGCGTTGCTGGCGGGTGGCCCGGCGTGAGCGGCTACCGCTACCTCTTCTCCCCGCTGCGGGTCGGGCGGGTGGTGCTGCGCAACCGCGTCGTCTTCTCGGCGCACCTCACGAACTACGCCGAGGACGGGCTGCCGACGGCGCGGCACGAGGCGTACTACGCGGCCCGCGCCCGCGGCGGCGCCGGGCTGATCATCACCGAGGAGCACTCGACGCACCGGACGGACTGGCCGTACGAGAAGCTCATCCACGGCTTCGAGCCACGCGTGGTGCCGGGCTACCGGCGCATCACCGAGGCCGTGCACGCCCACGGCACGCCGATCTTCGCGCAGCTCAACCACAACGGCGGCCAGGCATCCTCGATGTACTCGCGGCTGCCGGTGTGGGCGCCGTCCGCGGTGCCGGACCCGTTGTTCCGTGAGGTGCCGAAGGAGATCGACCACCGGGAGCTCGCGGAGGTGGTGGCTGGCTACGCGACGGTCGCCGGGCACTGCGTCGAGGGCGGGTTCGACGGCGTGGAGCTGCAGTGCTCGCACTCCTCGATCGTGCGCGGCTTCCTCTCCCCCGCCAGCAACCTGCGCACCGACGCCTACGGCGGCCCGCTGGAGAACCGCGCGCGGCTGCTGCTGGAGATCGTGGACGCGGTGCGCGAGGCGATCGGGCCGGGGCCGGCGCTCGGCGTGCGCCTGTGCGGCGACGAGCTCATCGAGCACGGCACCACGGTGGCCGAGGCGGTGGCCGTGGCACGGCTCGTGGAGGCCACCGGCAAGGTCGACTACATCAACACCTCGATCGGCGTGGCCACCGCGACGCTGTACCTGATCGAGGCGTCGATGGCGGTGCCGCCGGGGTACGCGCTGTACATCTCCAACGCCATTCGCCGCGCGGTGCGGCTGCCGGTGGTGGGTGTCGGCCGGATCAAGGACCCGGTGCAGGCGGAGCGGGCGCTCGCCGAGGGCCACTGCGACCTGGTGGGCGTGGTGCGCGGGCAGATCGCCGACCCGGACTTCGTGGCGAAGGCACGCGCCGGCCGGGCGGCGGACATCCGCACGTGCCTGTCGTGCAACCAGGAGTGCGTGGGCCGGATGGGGCTCAACCGCTGGCTCGGTTGCATCGAGAACCCGCACGCCGGCCGGGAGTCGGTGGCGCTGCCGTCGCCAGTCCGCCGGGGCCGGCGGGTGCTCGTGGTGGGCGGCGGACCGGCCGGGTTGCAGGCGGCGTCGACCGCGGCGCTGCGCGGGCACCGGGTGACGCTGTTCGAGCGGGCACCGGCCACCGGCGGCCAGGTCGCGGCGGCCGCCTCGGTGCCGGGACGCGCCGAGTTCCTCGACGTGACGCGCAACCTGCTGGCCGAGTGCCGTCGGTACGGGGTGCAGGTACTGACCGGCGTGGAGGCCACGGAGTCGTTGTTGCGCCAGGAGAATCCCGACGCGGTGGTGCTGGCGACCGGGGCCCGGCCGGCGCGGCCGTGGTGGGCCGGGGACCTGGCCAGGGTGGTGGACGTGCGGGACGTGCTGGAGGGTCGCGCGGCGCCGGGCGGGTCGGTGCTGGTGGTGGACGAGCTCGGGTTCCACCAGGCGACGTCGGTGGCGGAGCTGCTGGCGGACCGGGGCTGCGCGGTGCGCATCGGCACGCCGGGCATGGTCGTGGGGCAGGACCTGGGGATCACGCTGGACCTGGAGACGTTCGCGGTGCGAGCGCACGCCAAGGGGATCACGCAGGGCACCGACGAGGTGGTGATGGGTGCGGCCGCCGGCCCGGACGGCGGCGTGGTGGTGGACCTGCTGACGCACACCACCGGGGTGACGCGGCAGGAGCGGTACGACTGGGTGGTGTGCGCGGTGCACCAGGAGCCGGAGGACGCGCTGTGGCGGGCGCTGCGCGGCACGGACGGGTTCGAGGTGCACCGGGCCGGGGACTGTGTGACGCCGCGGCGCGCGCACGCCGCGGTGATCGAGGGGCATCGCGTGGCGGTGGCGCTGTGAGCGCGCTGGCGGTGCTGGTCGTGCGGGACGGCGTGCTGCCGCTCGGCGCGCAGGACGTGATCGAGGAGGTCGCCGCGCTGGGCGGTGGGGCGCTGCTGGTGGGCTCGGGGACGGACCGGGCGGCCGGGGTGTTCCCGGCGGCACGGCAGGTGGAGGCGGGCGCGTTCGCCGCGGCGCGGTGGGCCGGGCTGCTGGCGCCGCTGGTGGCCCCGCACTCCCCCGTGCTACTGCCGGCCTCGCCGGACGGGCGGGATCTGGCGCCACGGCTGGCGTTCACGCTCGGCCGGCCGTTGCTGGCGGGGGCCGTGCGGGTGACGGCCGGTGGGGCCGAGGTGGCGCGGCACGACACCAGGCAGGCCGTGGAGCTGGCGGTGACCGGGCCGTTCGTGGCGACCCTGCTGCCGGCCGGCGGGCGGCGGGGCGAGCGGGTGGCGGCGGACACAGCCGTGGCGCGGCAACGCATCGCGGGCGGCGCGGCGGACAAGGACACGGACGCGGACCCGGTAACCGTTGCGGCGCAACAGATCGCGGGCGGCGGGCCGGAGGTGGAGCCGGCAACCGGTGGGGCGCAACGGATCACGGGCAGCGGAGTGGATGTGGACGTGGTGGCAGTGCTCGCCGCGGAGGCGGGGAGCGTGGAGCTGGCCGAGGCGCGGCGGGTGTTCGGGGCGGGCGCCGGGCTGGGGCACGGGGAGCTGAGCGGGCCGGACGCGGTGGCGTTGCTGGGCGAGGTGGCGGCGGCGCTGGGCGCGACGCCGGGAGCCACGCGGGTGGTGACGGACGCGGGGTGGGCCGACCACCGGCGGCAGATCGGGACGACGGGCACGGTGGTGGACCCGGAGCTGTACGTGGCGTTCGGGGTGTCCGGCGCGGCGCAGCACACCAACGGGCTCGGCAGCCCCGAGCACGTGGTGAGCGTCAACACCGACCCGTCCTGCCCCATGACCGCCATGGCCCAGCTCGGCATCGTGGCCGACGCGCAGGCCGTGCTGCGCGCCCTGGCCACCGCCCTCGGGGTGCGGTCCGGGGGCGGCGAGCCCGGCTGCGGCACGACCGACGGCCCGCCGGCCCCCGGCACCGCCGGGCGGCAAGGACAGGACGGCGACGGGAGCGGGACGTGACGGGCGGGGCGGGGCCGGGGTCGCGGTCGGTCGTGGTGCCGCGGCCGGTGCGGCCGGACGTCGACGTGCTCGTCGTAGGGGCGGGACCGGCCGGGTCGGCGGCGGCGCTCACGGCCGCGCGGGCCGGGGCGAGCGTGATCCTGCTGGAGCGCGGGCCGTTCCCCGGCTCGAAGAACGTGTACGGCGGCGTCGTCTACGGCCGGGTGCTGGACGACCTGGTGCCGCGGTGGTGGGAGCGGATGCCGGTGCAGCGCTGGGTCACCCGGCGCAGCACCATGATCATGACCGGCCACCAGGCGCTCACCGTGGATCTGCGCACGGAGGACTGGGGCCGCCCGCCGTACAACGGCGCGACCGTGCACCGCGGCGAGCTGGACCCGTGGCTGGCGGGCCTCGCCGAGGCGGCCGGGGCCACCCTGGTGCCGTCGACGGTGGCCACGAACCTGTTGCGGGACAACGACGGGCGCGTGGTCGGCGTCCGCACCGACCGGCCGGACGGGGACCTCACGGCAGGGGTGGTGATCGCCTGCGACGGCGTGAACTCCTTCCTCGCCAAGGAGGCCGGGCTCTACCCGGACGACGGCGCGGAGCACCTGACGCTGGGCGTCAAGCAGACCCTGGCCCTCCCCCGCCGGACCATCGAGGAGCGCTTCGCGCTGCGCGGCGACCACGGGCTGGACGTGGAGATCCTGGGCTGCACGGGCGACGTGCCCGGCGGCGGGTTCCTCTACACCAACCGGGAATCCGTGTCGCTGGGCGTGGTCCTGGCGCTGCCCGGCCTGGCCCGCGCCGGGGTCCGGCCGGAGTCGCTGATCGCGGACCTCGCGGCGCACCCGGCGATCGCGCCGCTCGTCGAGGGCGGCGAGCTGGTCGAGCACGCCGCGCACCTCATTCCCGAGGGCGGCTACCGGCACCTGCCGGAGCTGGTGACCGACGGCCTGCTGGTCGCGGGCGACGCGGCGGCGCTGTGCCTGGCGGCCGGGATCTGGCTGGAGGGCGTGAACTTCGCGATCGGCGCCGGCATGCACGCCGGGCGGGTGGCGGCGGGCGCGGTGGCCGCCGGGGACGTGAGCCGCGCCGGGCTCGCCGGGTACCGCACGGCGCTGGAGCGCTCGTTCGTGCTGGCGGACCACCGGAAGCTGCGCGACCTTCCCGGGCTGGTGCTCTCCGAGCGGGTGCAGCGCGCCTACCCCGGCCTGGCGTGCGACCTGGCGCAGGCGATGTTCCAGGTGGACAACCCACGCCCCAAGCCGGGGCTGCGGACCCTGCTGCGGCGCAGCGCCCGCCGCAACGGCGTGCGGCTGCGGGACCTGGCGAGCGACGGGTGGACGGCGATGCGGGGGCTCGGGTGAGCGGGTACGAGGAACGGTCCTTCGAGGACACCATGGCCACCGTGGAGTTCCGCGTGGGCGAGCGGCCGCACATCACGGTGGACACCGAGGTGTGCCGGTCGTGCACCACCAAGGCGTGCGTGCACGCCTGCCCCGCGGACCTGTTCGTGCCGACGGCGGACGGCGGCATCCTGTTCAACTACGAGCGGTGCTTCGAGTGCGGCACCTGCTACCAGGTGTGCGACGGCGCGGGCGCGATCTCCTGGACCTACCCGGACGGAGGCCACGGTGTCGTCTTCCACCGGGGCTGACGGCGTGCTGGTGGTGGCCGCGCTGCGCTGGGCCGGCGGGCACGCCGCGGTGGATCCGCTGACCGGCGAGGCCACGCCGGGCGACGGCGCGCTGTCGGCGGCCGACGCCTGCGCGCTGGAACACGCGCTGCGCATCGCGGAGGCGGTGC
>DASWTI010000305.1:0-1999 GCA_036402215.1 Pseudonocardiaceae bacterium | reverse complement strand
GCTGGCCGACGAGCGGCACCGGCTGGACCTGCTGGACGCCGGCGACGATCCGCGGACCGCGGTGCGCGCGGTGTTCTCCTGGTCCTACCACCACCTGCCGGCCGAGGCGGCGACGCTGTTCCGGCTGCTCGGGCTGCACCCCGGGCGGTCGGCGGACGCCGGCGCGGCGGCGGCGCTGCTGGGAGAGGACGGCGGCGCGCGGCGGCTGCTCGGGCTGCTGGTCCGCGCGCACCTGGTGAGCGAGCCGACGCCGGGCCGCTTCACCATGCACGACCTGCTGCGCACGTGGGCGGCCGAGCGCGCCGTCGCGGAGGACGGGCCGGCGGAGCGCGCCTCGGCGCTGGAGCGGCTGTACGGGTACTACGTGTGCGGCGCGGCGTCCGCGATCGACCTGCTGTACCCGGCCGAGCAGCATCGCCGCCCGCCGGTGCCGGACTCGCCGGTGGTGACGCACGCGGACCGGGCGGCGGCCAGGGCCTGGCTGGACGCCGAGGGGCCGAACCTGGTGGCGGTGGCCGGCCGGGCGCACGCCCCGCTGCTGTCGGCGATCCTGTGGCGGCACCTGGACGTCAGCTCGCGCTACCAGGAGGCGGAGCCGCTGCACCGGCTGGCGCTGGCCGACACGCGGCGGTCCGGCGACCGGGCGGGCCAGGCGCACGCGCTGAACAACCTGGCGGTGCTGCACTGGCGGCTGGGCCGGCCGACGGAGGCGATGGAGCGGCTGCGGCCGGCGCTCGCGCTCTACCGGGAGGTGGGTGACGCGCACGGCATCTTCCGCTCGTTGATCAACCTGGGCGGGGCGCTCTGGCAGCTCTGCGACAGCGACGGCGCCACGGAGCACCACGAGCAGGCACTCGCGGTGGCGGTGGCCACCGACGACGGCATCGGCCAGGCCGTCGCGCTCTACAACCTGGGAGCCATGCACGAGCGCGCCGGCCGCTACGCCGAGGCGGAGCGCTGCTGCGCGCGGTCGCTGGAGCTGTACCGGTCCGCGGGTGACCGGGTCGGCGAGGCCTCGGTGGTGGCGGCGCTGGGCATCCTGGCCACCCGGCGCGGCCGGCCGGCCGAGGCCGAGGAGCGGCTGGTGCACGGGCTGGAGCTGAGCGCGGCCCTCGGCAGCCGGATCGGCGAGGCGCGCATCCGGCACCACCTGGGGACGCTGTACGAGCGGACGGAGCGGCACCAGGAGGCGCTGGAGCTGCACCGGCAGGCGCTCGCCGCGCACGAGGAGGTGCACGACCCGATCGGCCGGGTGGACACCACGGCCGGGGTGGCGCGGGCGCTGACCGGGCTGGGCGAGCTGACGGAGGCGATCCGGCAGGCCCGCGCCGCGCTGACGCTGGCGTCGGAACTGGACCACCGGCTGGGGCTCGCGCTCGCCGGGAACGCGCTGGGCACCGCGCTACGGCTGCGCGGCGACCCGGTGCGCGCCCTGGCCGCCCACATCGACGCCGAGGACCACGCGCAGGCCATCGGGGAGCTGTACGAACAGGCCCGCGCCGTGCACGGCATCGGCGACGCGCACCACGACCTCGGCGACCACGAGCAGGCCGTGCTGGCCTGGGCCCAGGCGCAGTCCACGTACGACCGCATCGGCCTCCCGGACACCACCCCCGTCGCCGACGGCACCCGAGGCACCGGCGACATGCCCCGGTCAGCGGCCGGGGAACCGCCGGAGCCGGTCACCGGTCTTCCGTCGCGCCCGGTGGCCGGCGAACCGCCGGAGCCGGTGACCACCGTCCCGCCGGAGCCCGTCGCCACCATCCCGCCGGAACCCATCACCGGCAGCCCACGGGAACCGGTGGCGAGCTAGGACCCGTCCTCGAAGCCTCCGCAGGGGCGGACGAGCCGGCTCAGAGGTGAGACGAACGGACCATGTGCCCCGTTGGTGCGTGCGAACGGTCCATTCGCCCCAGCTGTGAGGACGCCACCACCGCCGCGGGCATCACCCGGGACCGCACCGAGGGCGACGACGGCGTGCACTGGGGCGCCCGGATCG
>DASWTI010000304.1:0-15309 GCA_036402215.1 Pseudonocardiaceae bacterium | reverse complement strand
GAGGTGCGCGTGGCCGGGCCGTCCGTGGTCCTGCACGAGCGCCTGCGGCCCGGTCCGCAGCACCGTCACCGCCCGCGTGCTCACGAGGCCGCCGCGAAGCGCACGCGGTCGCCCGGGGCGAGCAGCGCGGGGCGCTCCCGGCCCGGGTCGAACAGCGTCACGGCGGTGCGGCCGAGCAGCCGCCAGCCGCCGGGGGAGGCGCGCGGGTACGCGCCGGTGTACTCCCCGGCGACGCCGACCGAACCGGCCGGCACGGTGGCGCGCGGGGAGTCCAGCCGTGGCTGGCGCAGCGGCTCGGGCAGCCCCGTGAGGTAGCCGAACCCCGGCGCGAAACCGCAGAAGGCCACGGCGTACTCGGCCCCGGTGTGCAGGGCGACGACCTCGGCGGTGGTCAGGCCGGCGGTGCGCGCCACCAGCTCCAGGTCGGGCCCGTCGTAGGTCACGGGCAGCGTGACGTGCCGCCCTCGCGGCGCCGGCAGGTCGCCCGGCGAGACCCCGTCGAGCAGCCCGCGCACCCCGGCGGTGCCGGCCCCCGGCGCGCACGAGACGAGCACCGTGCGGGCCGCGGGGACGACGTCGACGACCTCCGGGAGCCCGGCCAGGAGCACCGCGGCGCGCACCGCCGCCACCTCCCCGGCGGTCGCCAGCTCGATCATCACGGCGTCCGGTCCGCTCGGCAGCAGGAGCACACCGCCGACCGTACGCCCCGCCCGCGGCGGGTGCCGGAAAGTCGTTGCCGGACGGCCCGGGCGGTCGTAGCGTGGAGGTACACGGGAAGGAGGTGGTCCAACGTTGAATGACAATAGGACTCGTGAGGTGGCTGTCAGCTAGCCGCTGTGCGACGACCTGGTCAGGTCGACCCACCGCGGTCGGCGAATACCAGCAGTCACCCGGCCCCGGGCCTTCCAGTGTCAGTCCGCACTGGACCATGTGCGCCATTCGTGGCGTACTGGAGCAGGCCCGGGGCTGTCCTTTTCCCGCCAATTTCCGTGATCGAATCTGGCCCCGTGCCGCGTTATGCCCAAGTGTGATGCCGTCGAACGGCGCAGCAGGCCAGCGCGAACGGTCCCGTTGTGATCTCTCCGTTACCAAAAGTAGGGGCCAGGTGCAAGCCCTTTGCGCTCCGCCGCTGACCAATTACTTTCCGTCGCTAGGACCCGCTGATCGGCGGTCCTCCAGTCGAGGAAGGATTCGAGAACGATGAGATTGCGTTCTCTGGTCACCGGCCTGTTCGCCGCCGCGGCGGCGATTGCCTCGATGGCCCTGCCCGCAACGGCCTCCGCAGCTCCGGGCGGCGGAATGGTGAGCCCGGACATCGTCGGCGGCAGCCCCGCACCGGCGTACTCCTTCATGGCCTCCATGCAGAGCCTGTCCGGTTCGCACCGCTGCGGTGCCTCGGTCGTGCACGCGAACTGGGCGGTGACGGCGCGGCACTGCATCAGCGGCATCTCACCCGGCAGCCTGCAGCTCCGCGTCGGCTCCAACAACCGCACCTCCGGCGGCGTGGTGGTCGGCGTGACCGGCCTCTACAGCCACCCGTCGGCCGACCTGGCCATGATGCGCATCGGTACGGTGCCGGCGGCCTACCCGCCGATCCGGATCGCCGCGACCTCCGGCCCGGTCGGGACCGCCACCCGGATCATGGGCTGGGGCCAGACCTGCCCCACGCCCGGCGGCTGCGGCGCCCCCATCCAGCTGCAGCAGCTCAACACGTCGATCGTGAACGACTTCTCGTGCAGCGGCATCAACGCCGCCAGCGAGATCTGCACCAGCAACCCCGGTGGCACCGCCGGCGCCTGCTACGGCGACTCCGGCGGCCCGGAGATCAAGAGCGTGAGCGGCGCGTGGGAACTGATCGGTGCCACCAGCCGGTCCGGCGGCGGCAGCACGTGTGCCGTGGCGCCCTCGATCTACGTGGACGTGCCGTACTTCCGGTCCTGGATCCAGGGGATCACCGGCCTGCCGCTCTGACGCACGTGAGCACACCGCGCACCCTGTGAGTACCGGCTCGACCACGAAGGAGCCCCTGACGGCCCGGCACATCCCCTGCCGTGCCGGGCCGTCCGGGGAGCACGGAGCGACGCGAGTGCCGCCGAGGCGCTCGCGTCGCGTGCGTTCGCCGACGGGCAGGTACGACCGGCGCCGGCCGGCGGGTCCACGAGCGGGCGGGGTGCGGCAGCCGGCGGGCCGAGCGGCAGCGGGTACGGCCCGGCTCAGCCGACGACGCGGCTCAGGCGGGCGGAGATGTGCGGTTGCAGCGGCCGGCCGACCATGGCCCGCTCCTCGACGTAGGCCAGGTCCCCGCCCTCGACGATGCCGTAGAGCCGCTGCGCCGCCGTGACCTCCTTGGCGGAGCCGGTGCGCAGCACCGCGTCGGTGCTGATCTCCCACGCGGTCTGGCTGCGCGGCCGCCCGTAGTAGATCTCGCTGATGCCGCTGGAGTGCGTCAGCAGCACCTCGATGGTGTCGTCGGCCTGCGGGCGCCACCAGCCGACCTCACGGGCCGCCGGCCGGATCACCTCGCCGCTCTCCGTGAGCAGCCAGGACCGCGACTCGTAGCTGAGGAACGGCCGCCCGTCGTGGGCGAACGTCACCTGCTGGCCGTAGCGGAACGGCCCCTCGATCGTCGGGTACGCGGCCTCGCCCTCGCCGCGCCAGACGCCGACCAGCGGCAGCAGCGCCAGGCAGGCGTCGTTCAGGTCCGGGCCCTCGCGCAGGTTGGCCGTGTCGCCGGGGATCGGCAGGTCGTCGAACTGCGGCAGGTTCCGCCGGCCGGTGGTCCTGGCCCGCTCCGCGGCGGCCTCGATCGCCGCGTCCGAGTTGTGCCTGCCGTCCGCTCCCGTCACCGGGGCAGCCTATCGGTGGCCGGCGGTCACCAGGCGAAGGACACCGGGTACAGGTCGAGCCAGTGGTACAGGTCGAGCACCCGGTCGACGGCCCGCCGCGCGTCCCCCGGCAGCGTCAGGTCACGCTCCAGCAGCGCGGTGAACCAGGCCCGGTCCACCAGGTCGAACACCCGGTGCCCCGGCTCGGCGAGCACGTCCCTGGCCTGCGCGGTGATGGCCGCGGCGTAGCCCGGGTCCTGGGTGGACGGGTACGGGCTCTTGGCCCGGCCGAGCACCGACGGCGGCACCACGTGCGCGGTGGCGGCGCGCAGCAGGCTCTTCTCCCTGCCGTCGAACGTCTTGAGCTCCCACGGCACGCCGGACACGTACTCCACCAGCCGGTGGTCGCAGAACGGCACCCGCACCTCCAGCCCGACGGCCATGGACACCCGGTCCTTGCGGTCCAGCAGCATCCGCACGAACCGCGTGAGGTGCAGGTGGGTGAGCGTGCGCATCCGGCGCTCGGCGGGCGGGGTGCCCGGCGGGTGCGGCACGGCGGCGACCGCGGTGGCGTACTCGTCGGCCACGTAGGCGTCGACCTCCAGCAGCCGGCGCAGCTCCGGGTGCAGCAGCGCCGCCCGGTCGCCGCTCAGCGGGCTGCGGAACGCCAGCCAGGGGAACGTCGGCGCGGCCACCACCGCCGGGTCGTGGAACCACCGGTAGCCGCCGAACACCTCGTCCGCGGCCTCGCCGGACAGCGCCACCGTGGACGACTCGCGCAGCGCGCGGAACAGCAGGTAGAGCGAGCAGTCCACCTCGCCGAAGCCGATCGGCAGGTCGCGGGCCCGGATCACCGCGCGGCGCAGCGCCGGGTCGGCCAGCTCGTGGGGTTTCAGCGTCACGGTGCGGTGCTCGGAGCCGACCAGCGCGGCCACGTCGCGGATGTACGGGGTGTCCGGGGTCAGCCGCGCCTCGTCCGGCCGGAAGGAGTCCTCGCGGCCGGCGAAGTCCACGGAGAACGTGCGCAGCCGCTCCCCGCGCGCGGCCAGGTGCCCGGCGGCCAGCCCGGTCACCGCGCTGGAGTCGAGCCCGCCGGACAGCAGCACGCACTGCGGCACGTCGGCCACCAGCTGCCGCCGCACCGTGTCGTCCAGCAGCTCCCGGACCCGCGCCACCGTGGTGTCCCGGTCGTCGGGATGCCCGGCCGCCGGCAGCGACCAGTAGGCGCGCTCGCGCGGGCCCTCGCGGGTCACGGTCAGCACGGTGCCCGGCAGCACCTCGCGCATGCCGCGCCAGAGCGCCCACCCGGGCGTCATGGTGAACGCCACCAGCTCCCGCAGCCCCGCGGCGTCCACCACGTGCCGGGCGAGCGGGTTGGCCAGGATCGCCTTGGGCTCCGAGCCGAACAGCACGCCGCCGGGCGTCGGGTACACGTACAGCGGCTTCACGCCCAGCCGGTCGCGCACCAGGGACAGGGTGTCGTCGCGGGAGTCCCAGACGGCGAACGCGAACATGCCGTTGAGCCGCTCCGGCAGCCCGGCGCCCCACTCCAGCCAGCCGCGCAGCACCACCTCGGTGTCGCTCGCGGTGCGGAACTCGTGGCCGCGACCGCGCAGCTCCGCGCGCAGCTCGGTGAAGTTGTAGGTCTCGCCGCTGTAGACCAGGGCGACCGCCCCGCCCGGCACGGTGACCGCCATCGGCTGGCGGCCGCCGGGCAGGTCGATCACCGCGAGCCGCCGGTGGCCGAGCGCGACCCGCGGCCGCACCCAGGTGCCGGCCTCGTCCGGGCCGCGGCAGGACATGGTGGCGGTCATCGCGTCCACCACGTCCCGCCGCGCGGTGAGATCCTCGTCGTGGGCCACCCAGCCCGCGATGCCGCACATCAGCGCGGCCGCGCGATGATCGCCGTGGTCTCCACCGGCAGCTCGGCCACCCGTTCCACGTCCAGCCCCGCCCGGTCGAGCAATGCGGTGAACCGCTCCAGCGTGCGGTGGCGCCCGCCGTTGGTCATCAGCAGGTGCAGGTCCCAGAGCGCGGGCAGCACGGTGGAGCCCTCGTCCACGACCACGCGCTCCAGCACCAGCAGCCGGGCGTGCGGCCCGGCCATGGCCCGGCGGCAGCGCTCGAACACCGCGGCCACCGCGTCGTCGTCCCAGCCGGCCAGCACCCGGCACAACAGGTACACGTCTCCGCCGGCCGGCACCTCGCGGTGCATGTCGCCGCCGACCACCTCGACCCGGTCCAGGCCCACGGTCGCCGCCAGGTGCTCGCGGGCCAGGGGCACCACGTGCTCCCGGTCCAGCAGGACGCCGCGCGCGGTGGGCACGGCGCCGAGCAGCGTGGCCAGCAGGTGACCGTTGCCGCCGCCGACGTCCACCACGGTGCGGCCGGCGAAGTCGAACACGCCGGGCACGTCGGCGAAGAACAGGTTGCCCGCGCGCATCGCCCGCTGGAACCGCTCCGAGGTGTCCGCGTCGCGGCCCAGGTAGGCGTACAGCGGCAGGCCGTAGGCGAGTTCGAACCCGGCGCGCACCGTGCTGATGGCCTCCGCCGCGTGGCCCCAGGCGACGTGGAACTCCTCGCCGTACAGCAGGCACATGTCGCGCAGCGTCCCCGGCCGGTCCATCAGCTCGGCGCTCAGCGCGGTGTTGCGGTACCCGGTGCCGGGGCCGCCCTCGAACACGCCCATGGCCACCAGCAGCCGCAGCAGCCGGCGCACGCCCTCCTCGGCGGCGCCGGTGGCCGCGGCCAGCTCGGCCGGCGTGGTGCGCCCGGCCTCGATGTGGTCGGCCAGGCCGAGCTTCGCCGCGGTGTGCACGGCCTGCGCCCGCCACCCGCCGGTGATCAGGTCGATCACCTCGCGGGTGGCGTCCCGCCGCGCGGTCACGTGGGGATGCCGCCGCGGTTGATCGTCGGCACCTCGATGCCGAGCGCGCGGAGCTGGTTGAACGGGTTCATGAACTCGCGCTGCACCGCGATCTTTCCGTCGCAGAACCGGAACGAGTGCAGGAAATGGTTCTCGTAGTGCCCCGGCGGGTAGCCCGGGTACAGGATCTTGCCCTTGCCGTCGCACTCCGCCCAGAACATGTCCGGGTCCTGCGTCTCGAATATCTCGATGTTGTACCAGTACCAGTCCGGGAACATCCGCAGCGACCACTCGCCGTGCGCCTTGAGCTTGTCGTGACCGACCGAGATCACCGGCCGCAGGGTGTCCGCGGTGTAGAGCCCCGCGCTGCCGTCCTCGGTGAACAGCAGGTACCTGGTGAGCCGGTTCTCCCCGCGGCGGCTCAGGTAGTCCTCCACGACGGCGCGGTTGCGCCGCCGCCGGTCGGCGTCGCCGGGAAGGTCGGTCATCGCGTGCCCCTTTCGGACGTGGCGGTCGGACAGAATGGCGGTACCCTCGAAGAATGCGCGACTACGTGGTGGCCGACGTGTTCACGGAAAAGGCGCTCCACGGCAACCCGGTGGCGGTGTTCCTGAATGCCGAGGGCATTTCCGCCGAACGGATGCAACGAATCGCCCGGGAGCTCAACCTGTCGGAGACGACGTTCGTGCTGCCGGCCGAGCGCGACGGCGACGTGCGGGTGCGCATCTTCACGCCGGTGAACGAGCTGCCGTTCGCCGGGCACCCGACGCTGGGCACCGCGATCGTGCTGCGCGACGGCCGGGAGCGGCTGCTCATGGAGACCGCCATGGGCACGATCCCGTTCACCTACCAGGGCGCGTGCTCGGCGAGCATGGTGCAGCCGACGCCCACCTGGGAGCCCTACGCCGAGGCCGGGCACCTGCTGGCCGCGCTCGGCGTGCCGGCCTCCACGCTGCCGGTCGAGGTGTACCGCAACGGGCCGCGGCACGTGTACGTCACGTTGCCCGGCGTGCCCGCGCTCTCCGCGCTGCGGCCGGACCAGCGGGCGCTCGCCGACCACCTGGACGTCGCGGTCAACTGTGTGGCGCCCACCGTGGACCCGGCGGCCTGGCGGATGCGGATGTTCTCCCCGGCGTACGGGGTGGCCGAGGACGCCGCCACCGGGTCCGCGGCCGGGCCGCTGGCCGTGCACCTGGGCCGGCACGGCCTCCTGCCGTTCGGCGAGCGGCTGACCATCACCCAGGGCGTGGAGCTGGACCGGACCTCGGTCATGCTCGCCACCGCGCACGCGCCGACCGGCCCGATCGAGGTGGCCGGCTCGGCCGTGGTGGTGGCCCGCGGGACTCTTTTGCTCTGAGTACATACCGTTGACCTGCGGAAACGGCGGCAACGCCAACGCCCGCGCCAACGTCGGTGGCGACGACGGCGTTGGCGGCGGTGGCGACAACGGCGGTGGGCTCACGGCTGGAGCCGGGCGGTGGTCCAGCCCGCCTCGTCGTGGTCGTAGCGCAGCCGCCGGTGCAGCCGGTCCGGGCTGCCGTGCCAGAACTCCACGGCGGTCGGCTCCAGCCGGTAGCCGGCCCAGGCCGGCGGCCTGGCCAGCGGGGTGCCGGCCGCCCCCAGCCGGGCGGCCTCGGCGCGCAGCGCCTCCTCGTCGGCCAGCGGCTCGCTCTGCGCGGCGGCCACCGACATCGGGTGAGTGGCCGGCGGGCGGGCGTGCCACAGCGCGTCGGACTCGGCGTCCGGCAGCCGGCGCACCGGCCCGGTGAGCGTCACCTGCTGCTGGGTCTCCCGCCAGTAGAGGACGCCCGACGCCCAGCCGGTGGCCGCCAGGTCCCGGCCCTTGGGGCTGGTGGCGTGCGTGGTGAACACCAGGCCGTCCCCGGTCAGCCGGATGGTCTGCACGATCCGGTTGGAGGTGCGGCCGGCGGCATCGGCCGTGGCGAGCGAGAGCACGCCGGGCTCGCGCACCCCGCGCGCGACCGCGGCCTCGAACCAGCGCCGGACCAGCGGCATCGGCTCCGGCGGCGGCTCGTCGAACTCCGGCAGCCGCGGCGGGGCGGCGGGCGGCAGTCCGGCCAGCGCCGGGCCCTGGCCGGACAGCCCGAACATCGAGTGCACACCCTCGACCGTGGCCTCCACGTCGAACCGCACCCGCTCGGTCGGCGGGTAGCCGATGAGCTCGGCCGCCCGGTGCGGCGGCAGCGGCTGGTCGCCCGGCCCGTCGCCCTCCCACAGCATCACCGCGCCCCAGCGGTTCCCGGGGCGGTCGGCCACCCAGAACTTCAGCCGCAGCCCGCGCACCGCCTCCCACGGCCGCACGCCCTCGTCACGCAGGTACTCGCGCAGCGAGTCGACGGTCTGCGTGGACGCCGACAGGTCCCACCAGGCGATCGTGGCTCTCACAGGCCGAACACCTCTCTGGTCCGGGTGGCGAGGATGCGCGGGCCGTCGAGGGTGAGCACCGACTCCGCGTGGAACTGCAGCGAGGCGAAGTGCGGGCCGCGCAGGGCGTGCACCTCGCCGGTGCCGCGGTCGCGGCTCACGCCCACCAGGCCGACGCCCGCGCGGTCCAGCACGTCCTCGGTGCAGCGGGCCGCGAACGTGTTGTAGAAGCCGACCAGCTCACGTTCGCCGAACAGGTCGATCTCCCGTTGCATGCCCTGGTTCGGGGTGGGGCAGCGCACCACGTCGAGCCCGAGCAGCCGGCTCAGCACCTGGTGGCTCAGGCACACCGCGAGGAACGGCCGGTGCTCGGCGAGCAGCGTGCCGATCACCGTGTGCAGCCGGGTGATCCGCGGGTGCGTGGCGTCGCGGGGGTCGCCCGGCCCCGGTCCCATCACCACCAGGTCGGCGCGGTCCAGCACCCGCTCGTCGTCGTGCCGCCGCACGGTCACCAGCAGCCCGAGCGAGCGGAGCTGGTGGCTGATCATCGCGGTGAAGTCGTCCTCGGCGTCCACCACGAGCGCGGTGCGCCCGGCCAGGCCGGGCACCGGCTCCGGCGCGGGCCGGTGCCCGTTCCCCGGCCGCGCAGTCGCCGCCAGCCAGAACCGGCCCAGGCCGGTGTTGCGCCGGGCGAGCGCGGCCAGCACCAGCGGGTGCTCGGCGAGCCGCGGCGGACCGGGCCCCAGCGCGGCCAGCAGCGCCGCCGCCTTGGCGTGCGTCTCGGCGACCTCGCCGTCCGGGTCGGAGTGCCGCACGAGCGTGCCGCCGACGCCGATCGCCAGCCGCCCGCCCAGGTCGATGTCCGCGGTGCGGATGAGGATCGCGGAGTCCATGCACGTGGTGCCGGCGGCGTCCTCCGTGATGAGGGCGATGATCCCGCCGTAGTAGCCGCGCCCGCCCGGCTCGTGGCGGGCGATCACCCGGCACGCGCTCTCCAGCGGGCTGCCGGTGACGGTCGGCGCGAACATGGTCTCGCGCAGGATGTCGCGCGGGTCGCGGGTGGAGCGGCCCTCGATCAGGTACTCGGTGTGCGCGAGCCGCGCCATCTCCTTGAGCCGCGGCCCGATCACCCGCCCGCCGCCCTCGCAGACGCGGGCCATCATCTTCAGCTCCTCGTCGACGACCATGTAGAGCTCGTCGTTCTCCTTGCCGTCGTCGAGAAACCTGAGCAGCCCGTCGAGGGTCGGCCCGCTGGGCGGGTAGCGGTACGTGCCGCTGATCGGGTTCATCACCGCCACGCCCTCCCGCAGGCTGATGTGCCGCTCCGGGGTGGCGCCGACGAACGTGCGGCTGCCGGTGTGCACGACGAACGTCCAGTACGCCCCGGACTCCAGCTCGCACAGCCGCCGGAAGAACGTCAGCGCGTTCGCCGGGCCGTAGTCGGCGATGGTCGCCGTGTACGAGCGGCGGATCACGAAGTTCGAGCCGACGCCGCGGCCGATCTCCTCGGCGATGATCCGCCGCACGGTGTCCGCGTACGCCGCGTCGTCCGGCTCGAAGTGGCCGTCCACCAGGCGCATCGGCACCAGCGGGATGCGGGCCAGGGCCGCGGCGAGCGGCAGCACGGCCTGCTCGGTGACCTGCATGGCCACTAGCTCGGCGCCGTCGTCCACGCAGGCGAAGCCGCGCTCGGCGATCTGCCGGTGCGGCACGATCACCAGCACCGAGCGGCGGTCCCTGGCGGCGCGGCCGTCCCGGCCCCCGGCGTCGTCGCCGCGGTCCGGCAGCGCGATCGAGCCCAGCCCGGCCGGCGTGGACACCTCGCCCAGCAGCACCTCCAGCTGGCCGGGGCCGAGCGCGTCCGGCCGTCGCAGCAGGGCGAACGGCGGTGGCGTCGGCGCCAGCACCCGGTCTAGCAGGTCCGGCGCCGCCGTCATGCCAGGATCTCCGCGGTGGTGACCACCACCGCGCAGCGCTCGGCCGCGTACTCCAGGGCGAGCCGGTGGTACGCCGCCGAGAAGTCCGCCACCGCGTCCGCCACGACGAACGTCTCGAGGTCGTGGGTAAAGGCGTCGACCGCCGTCATCAGCACGCCGACATGGGCGTAGACGCCGCAGACAATGAGCTGATCGCGTCCGAGATCGCGCATTCGGTCCAACAGGCCGGACCGAAAGAAGGCGCTGTAGCGCCATTTGGTGAGTACCTCGTCCGACCGTTCGGGCGTCAGCTCCGGCACCACCTCACGATCGGTGGGCTCGGCCCGCATGCCCGGTCCCCAGAAGGCCTTGAGCAGCCCGCGCTGCGCCTCGGTCATGCTCCCCGGCTGGGCCGTGTAGAACACCGGAACGCCCGCCTGACGACAGTGTTTCAGCAGGTGGGAGGCGTTCTCGATGAGGTGTCCGCGCAGCGGTTCGGGCAGCGGGCGGAGGAAGAAACGCTGCATGTCGTGCACCAGCAGGACGGCCCGGCCCGGGTCGGCCCGCCACCCGGCGACGTTCGCCGGGAGGTCGGCCGGGGTCGGCAAGGGGTACGCGGTGATGGCAGGGATACCCATTCCGGCAATCCTCTTCCCGGGAGAGAATTGGGAGCGTGTGACCCCGCCGTCGGCATGCCTGAATGATCGGCACAGGGGTCGGTCTCATCCCTACGATACTCGCCGGAACGAAAAAGCGGAAGGCATTCCGGGAACGCCTTCCGCTGATCGTGCTCGGTATACTCGTTCTAATGACAGGCACGGATCATCGATGGATCAGCAACCCCAGCCGCCGCGGATGGAGACGACCGTGAACATCGCGTGCCACGTGGTGTTGCCGACGATGCCGGACGGGACGATGCCCGCGCGCACCTGGAAGTCCCGTACCGCCCGCTGCAGCGCCGCGTCGTGGCGGCCGCCGGCACCGGCGCCGGGCTCGGCGTCCAGGCCCATGCGCCAGAGCGCGATGCCCACGGTGTCGACCCCCGCCTGGTCGCGCTCGCCCGGCCACAGCCCGTCGGCCGGTACCGGCGGGGCCTCGGTGCCGGCGCGGCCGATGCGGCCGACCAGGTGCTGCCACGTCTGCTGACCCACCCAGCCGTCCACGGTCAGCCCGCTCGCCCGCTGGTAGTCGCGCACCGCAGCGCGCGTGTTCGGCCCGAACCACCCGGTGCCGGTGAGGCCGTACCCCTCGGCGCGCAGCCGCAGCTGCAACCCCACCACCGCCGTCCCCGTCGAGCCGTACCGCACGTCCGGCAACGTCCGCGCGAACGCCGCCGACGGTCCCTCCGCCGTGCAGGCCGACGCCGGCCCGGCCCCGGCGGCCGCGCCCGCCACGGCCAGCAGCGACGCGAACAGCGCGACCGTGAGCAGGCGCGCGAGAACCACCCTCGAACTCATGAGAACTCCCCCTGTGAACCGATGCCCGAGCGGACGCTCACAGGACGCCGCGGCCCCCGCCGGGTTGCCCGGCGCGGCAGGGAGTGTGCCGGCACGACGCGGGCCGGTGGGGCGGGTGCGGGCGGCACCCACCCCACCGGGCCGGGTACTACAGCGTGATGGTCACCGGGTGCAGGCCCGGGCCGTCGGCCGTCACGTCGGCGGTGCCGTTGCCGCTGCGGTGCAGGGCGCGCACCGTCCACGCGCCGGGGCCGGCGAAGAACCGGAAGTCCCCGGTCGCCGACGACACCACCTCGGCGGTGAACTCGCCGCTCGCGTCGAGCAGCCGCACGAAGGCGCCGCCGACGCCCACGTCACCGGAGACCACCCGGCCGGTCAGCACGGTCTCCTTGGCCAGGTCGACGCCGGCCGGCAGCGTCGCGGTCTGCGCGGGTGCGCCGCACACGGTCAGGCCCTCCCGTCGCCGAGCTCGATCGGCACGCCCACCAGCGAGCCGTACTCCGTCCACGAGCCGTCGTAGTTCTTCACGTCACGGTGGCCGAGCAGCTCGTGCAGCACGAACCAGGTGTGCGAGGAACGCTCGCCGATGCGGCAGTACGCGATGGTCGGGCGGGACTCGTCGAGGCCGGCCTCGGCGTACAGGGCGCGCAACTCGTCGTCGGACTTGAAGGTGCCGTCCTCGTTGGCGGCCTTGGACCACGGCACGTTGAGCGCCGTGGGGATGTGACCCGGCCGCTGCGCCTGCTCCTGCGGCAGGTGGGCCGGCGCCAGGATGCGGCCGGCGAACTCGTCGGGGGAGCGCACGTCCACCAGGTTCTGCACGCCAATGGCGTCCTCCACCTCGCGGCGGAACGCGCGGATCGAGGTGTCCGGCTCCCGCGCCGTGTAGCTCGTGCCCGGCCGGTGGACCTCCTCGGAGGTGAGCTTGCGGGCGTCGAGCTCCCACTTCTTGCGGCCGCCGTCCAGCAGCTTCACGTCGGCGTGGCCGTAGAGCTTGAAGTACCAGTAGGCGTAGGCGGCGAACCAGTTGTTGTTGCCGCCGTACAGCACCACGGTGTCGTCGTTGGCGATGCCCTTGTCGGAGAGCAGCTTCTCGAACTGCGCCCGGTCGACGAAGTCCCGCACCACCGGGTCCTGCAGGTCGGTCTTCCAGTCCAGCTTCACGGCCCCGGGCAGGTGCCCGGTGTCGTAGGCGGTGGTGTCCTCGTCGACCTCGACGAACACCACCCCTTCGGTGTCCAGGTTCTGCTCGGCCCAATCGGCCGACACCAGGACGTCGTCGCGGCTCATGTGCTTCCTCTCTCGACTCATCTGTCTCGACTCTCGTGCGACATCAGCGGGGGCCGGTCAGGCGGTCAGCGCGCGGCGCAGCCGGACCGGCAGGCGCGGGAACAGCAGGCAGGCCAGGCACACCCCGGCCACCGCGTTGAGCGCGGCCGCAGCCAGCGCGAACCCGGTGGCGACCTGGCCCACGACCGGCAGACCCGAGGCGAAGGCCAGCGTGGCGACCAGCGTGAACGCGAAGCCGACGGCCTGCGAGAACCGCACCGGAGCGGCCGGCTCCAGCCACGTGGGGCGGCGCAGCCGGGGGGCCACGAGCACCCGGAAGACCGCGGCGTACGGCGAGTACCGCAGGCCGGCGAAGGCGCCCAGGGCGAACGCCGCGGCCTGCGCGGCGGCCAGCCAGACGCTGCCGGTCAGCAGGATGCCGGCCAGTACCGCGGTGGTCACCCAGGCGGCGAAGCGCGGCCCGCGCGGGTCCACCGAAGGGTGCCGCTCGTCGCCGGGCGTGACGGGTAGCGGCCCGCCGGACGGTCGCGGGGCTGCGGGCGGGGAGGGGACGGGCTGGGACGCGGGCGCGGCATCGGCCACGGCGCTGACCTCCTGACTGGGATGAACGTCCAGGTCAGGGGCGACAGGCGGGCGTGATGGAGCGTGCGCGCGGGCCTATCGCCCGGTCAACGCATCTGACACAGGCTGCTGCCGACGCGGCACAGGTCCACTGTGCGGCGCTTGGTCAGCAACGGGGTCACGCTCCGGAGGGTACCCGAGCGCGCCCGCGCACCGGGAGCGTCGTTCCGGGCAGTGGGACGTACCTCACCCGCGGGTGGACCGGGCTCAGCCGGTGGCACCGCCGGCGTTGATCACCACGTCGCGCGCGGTGCCCTCGACCACGAGCGAGCCGTTGTCCGCCGTGACCTTGGTCGGCGTCACGGTGAA
Source organism: Pseudonocardiaceae bacterium (assembly GCA_036402215.1). Lineage (GTDB taxonomy): Bacteria > Actinomycetota > Actinomycetes > Mycobacteriales > Pseudonocardiaceae > DASXTS01. Next base: position 1,640 of record DASWTI010000304.1, on the reverse strand, counting down.
CGGCAGCTGGCCCGGGTCCAGGCGCGTGGTGAACAGCCGCAGCGCGGCCTCCTCGGCCTCCACCGGCAGGCCGGCGTCGAGCTTGGCGCGGTACGGCGTGATCTGCACCTGGCCGCCCACCAGTTCCATGCCCGCGACCACCGTGACCTTGATCCGGCGGCCCAGGATCTCCGGCGTGCCGGTGAGCTTCACGGCGTTCTCGGGCAGCGGCTCGTCGCCGTTGTCCGGCAGGTCGCGGTCGGTCACCGGCTCCACGGTGAGGTCGTCGACGTTCACCAGCTTGCCCAGCTCGGCGGCCTGCACCCGCACCCGGCCGACCACCTCGTCCACCCGCACCGTGTCGGCCGAGCCGGACACCAGGTCGGAGAACGGCACCCGCACGTGGTGCAGCGTCGCCTCGACGTCGATGTCCCGCAGCCGGGCCACCGTCACCCGGTCCGCGGCGACGTCGACGTCGCGGTAGTCGCCGGAGAACGCCTGCAGCAGGAACGGGAAGCCGTTGATCCGCACCGCCGGGTCGTCCGGCAGGTCGAGGTTGCCGCGCAACCGCTTGGACACCTGGTACTCGGCCGCCGCGGCGCTGCCGAAGTCGACCGCCACCAGCAGACCGATGAGGACCACCAGGACGATCGCCGCCTTCTTCAACACCGCTCCTTCGAGAGAGAACTCGTGCACACTTTCGCGCTCGGCAGGCCCGATCACGTGATGCTGAGGGTATCGTCGCACCAGCAACGGGATCGGGCCGCGCGAAGCGTGGCGCCCGGGCCAGGCGACGACGCCGGTCCGGACCGGTCCCGTTCTGCCGTGGTGGGGCCGGTGACGGCGCCACCGCCGGACCTGGAGGTGCGCATGGAGCTGCTCCTGCTGACCGCGGACCCCGACCCGGGGTCGGTGCTCCCGGCGCTCGGGCTGCTGCCTCACGGGGTGCGGCCGACCGCCCCTGAGGTGGCCGCGCTGCTGGACGCCGGCCCGTACGACGCGGTGCTGGTGGACGCCCGCACGAACCTGGCCGCGGCCCGCACGCTGTGCCGCTTGCTCGGCTCCACCGGGCTCGACGTGCCGGTGGTGGCGGTGCTCACCGAGGGCGGGCTGGTCGCGCTGTCCGGCGACTGGGGGGTGGACGAGATCCTGCTGCCCGGCACCGGGCCGGCCGAGGTGGACGCCCGGCTGCGACTGCTCCGGGCCCGCACGGCGGCGGCCGACGACGGCGCCACGGGCACCATCGCGCTCGGGGACCTGATGATCGACGACGCCACGTACACCGCGCGGCTGCGCGGCCGTCCGCTCGACCTCACGTACAAGGAGTTCGAGCTGCTCAAGTACCTGGCGCAGCACGCGGGCCGGGTGTTCACCCGGGCGCAGCTGCTGCAGGAGGTGTGGGGCTACGACTTCTTCGGCGGCACCCGCACGGTGGACGTGCACGTGCGGCGGCTGCGCGCCAAGCTCGGCTCCGAGCACGAGCAGATGATCGGCACCGTGCGCAACGTCGGCTACAAGCTCGTGCGCCCGGCCCGTGGCGGGCGTTCCCGCGCGGCGGGCGACCCGGCCGACGACCTCGCGGAGGACCTCGCGGCCGCCCAGGGCTGACGGCGCGCGGACCGGCGCCCCCGGCGCACCGACGAACCCGCCGGGGCGACCGG
>DASWTI010000303.1:0-3270 GCA_036402215.1 Pseudonocardiaceae bacterium | reverse complement strand
GGGCCGCCGCCGGCCCACTGCTCGACCTGGCCACCGCCCGGCTGCCGGCCCTGGACGCGCCGCCCCGGCTGGTCGCCGAGCTGGAGCTGCTCGCCACCGGCCTGCGCGCCGGGGCGGACACCCGGCCCCCCGTCCCACCGGCCGTCGCGCCGCGGCAGCAGGAGGTGCCCGCGCCATGACCGTTCCCACCGAGACCGAACGCCTGCGCGACCGCCTCGCCGCCGACCTGGCCCGCGCCCGGTCCCGCAGCACGCTGCTCACCGAGGCCGTGGACGAGCACGACCTCACCCGCCAGCACTCCCCGCTGATGTCGCCGCTGGTCTGGGACCTGGCGCACGTCGGCAACCAGGAGGAACTCTGGCTGGTGCGCGACGTCGGCGGCCGCGAGCCGGTGCGCCGCGACATCGACGAGCTGTACGACGCCTTCCGGCACGCGCGCGGCGAGCGGCCCGCGCTGCCGCTGCTCGGCCCCGCCGAGGCCCGCGGCTACGTCGGCACCGTGCGCGACAAGGTGCTCGACGTGCTCGGGGGCGCCGCGTTCGACGACGGCCGGCGGCTCACCGAGCGCGGCTTCGCCTTCGCGATGATCGTGCAGCACGAGCAGCAGCACGACGAGACCATGCTCGCCACCCACCAGCTCCGCGCGGGGGAGCCGGTGCTGCACGCCCCCGACCCGCCGCCGGCGCCGCCCCGCGACTGGCCGGACGAGGTGCTGGTGCCGGGCGGCGAGTTCACCATGGGCACGTCGACCGAGCCGTGGGCGCTGGACAACGAGCGGCCGGCGCACCGCGTGCACGTGCCGGCGTTCGCCATCGACACCGTGCCGGTCACCAACGGCCGCTACCTGGAGTTCGTCGAGGACGGCGGCTACCGGGACCCGCGCTGGTGGACCGCGGCCGGCTGGGCGCACCGCGCCGAGGCCGGTCTGGCCGCGCCGATGAACTGGCACCGCGACGGCGACCGCCGGCTGCGCACCCGGTTCGGCGTGGTCGAGCCGGTGCCGCCGGACGAGCCGGTGTACCACGTGTCCCAGCACGAGGCCGCGGCGTTCGCCCGCTGGGCGGGCCGCCGGCTGCCCACCGAGGCGGAGTGGGAGAAGGCCGCCCGCCACGACCCGGCGACCGGCCGCTCGCGGCGCTTCCCGTGGGGCGACGACGACCCGGCGCCACGGCACGCCAACCTCGGCCAGCGCCACCTGCGCCCGGCCCCGGCCGGCTCGTACCCGGACGGTGCGTCGCCGCTCGGCGTGCGCCAGCTGATCGGTGACGTCTGGGAGTGGACGTCCACGCCGTTCACCGGCTACCCGGGCTTCGCGGCGTTCCCGTACCGGGAGTACTCCGAGGTCTTCTTCGGCGACGAGTACCGGGTGCTGCGCGGTGGCTCGTTCGGCACCGACCCCGCGGCCTGCCGCGGGACGTTCCGCAACTGGGACTACCCGGTGCGCCGGCAGATCCTGGCCGGCTTCCGCTGCGCCCGCGACGCCGGCCCCGACGAGGCCGGCTGACGGTGTGCCGTCACCTGGCCTACCTCGGGCCGCCGCGCACCCTGGCGCGGCTCGTGCTGGACCCGCCGCACTCGTTGCTGCGCCAGTCCTACGCGCCGCGCGACATGCGCGGCGGCGGCACGGTCAACGCCGACGGCTTCGGCGTCGGCTGGTACCCGGACGGCTCCGGCGCGGCGCTGCGCTACCGCCGCGCGTGTCCACTGTGGACGGACGCCGGGCTGGCCGCGCTGGCCGGCGTCACCGCCTCCGGCGCGGTGCTGGCGGCGGTGCGCTCGGCCACCGTCGGCACGCCCGTCGCGGAGTCGGCGTGCGCGCCGTTCTCCGACGGCCGCCGGCTGTTCAGCCACAACGGGCTGCTGCCGGGCTGGCCGGGCTCCGGCGCGGCGCTCGCCGCCGGGCTGCCGGTGACCGACCTGCTGACCCTGGAGGCGCCGATGGACTCGGCGCTGCTCTGGGCGCTGGTCCGCCGCCGGCTCGACGCGGGGGAGCCACCCGCCGAGGCCGTCGCCGCCGTGGTCCGCGCCGCCGCGGCCGTGCCGGGTGCCCGGCTCAACCTGCTGCTCACCGACGGCGCGGTCGTGGTGGCCAGCACCTGGTCGCACGCGCTGTCCGTCCGCACCGGCGGGGACGGCTGCGTCCTCGTCGCCTCCGAACCACTCGACGACGACCCCGGCTGGACCGCCGTGCCGGACCGCCACCTGGTCGTCGCCACCCCGTCCACGCTGGACGTCACCCCCCTGGAGACGCCATGACGATCGAGGTTCATCTCACCGCGGCCGACGCCGCCGCGGCGCTGCGGGCCGACGTGCTCGCCGGCCTCACCGCGAGCCCGAAGTGGTTGCCGCCCAAGTGGTTCTACGACGCCCGCGGCAGCGAGCTGTTCGAGCTGATCACCGCGCTGCCGGAGTACTACCCGACGCGGGCCGAGCGCGCGGTGCTCGCCGTGCGGGCCGGGGAGTTCGCCGCCGTGGCCCGCGACGCCGGGGTCGGCACGCTCGTCGAGCTCGGCTCCGGCTCGTCGGACAAGACGCGGCTGCTGCTGGACGCGCTGCGCGCCGCCGGGACGCTGCGCCGCTTCGTCCCGCTCGACGTCTCGGAGAGCGCGCTCGCCGCCTCCACCGAGGCGCTCGCCGCGGCCTACCCGGGGCTGGTGGTGCACGGCGTGGTCGGCGACTTCACCCGGCACCTGGAGCTGCTGCCGACCGGCGAGGGCACCGCGGTGGCCTTCCTCGGCGGCACCATCGGCAACTTCGTGCCCGAGGAGCGCGCCGAGTTCTTCGGCGGGCTGCGCAAGGTGCTGCCCGCCGGTTCGATGCTGCTGCTCGGCGTCGACCTGGTGAAGCCCGAGTCGGTGCTGGTGCCGGCCTACGACGACGCGCGGGGCGTGACGGCGGAGTTCAACCGCAACGTGCTGCGCGTGCTCAACCGCGAGCTGGGCGCGGACTTCGACGTCGAGGCGTTCGAGCACGTGGCGCTCTGGGACCCGGCGCGCGAGTGGATCGAGATGCGGCTGCGGGCCACCCGGCCGATGACCGTGCGGGTCGCCGGGCTGGACCTGGACGTGGCGTTCGCCGCGGGGGAGGAACTGCGCACCGAGGTGTCCGCCAAGTTCCGCCGCGAGGGCGTCACTGCCGAGCTGGCCGACGCCGGGTTCCGGCTGGAGCGCTGGTGGACCGACCCCGCCGGCCGCTTCGCCGTCGCCCTGGCCACCGCGGCCTGACCTGCGGCCGACCGCGGGCGGGGGCGCACGCCGCGGGCCGGGCGCA
>DASWTI010000302.1:0-16232 GCA_036402215.1 Pseudonocardiaceae bacterium | reverse complement strand
CGGCCGCGGCCACCGTCCCGGCCCCCGGCCCGGCGCGGCACGGTCGGCGGGTCGTCGCGGTCGTCGTACCGGCCGCCGCGCCGCCCGGCATGGCGGTTGTCGCGGTCGTACCGGTCGTCGTATCCACGGTCGTCGTACTCGTACCGGTCGTCGGGGTCGTGGTCGTCGTACCGGTCGGAGTACCCGACGTGGCGGTCGTCGCGGGCGGGGCCGGGGTGCCGGGAGGGCACCCAGCGCCGGGTCCGCGGTTCCCGCCGGTCGTACCCCTCGTCGTACCCGCCGCGACCGCGCGGCTCCTCGTACCGGTCGTCGTGGCGGTCGTCGTACCCGCGGTCGTACCGGTCGTCCGGGTGATCGTCGTAGCGGCGGGTGCGGGGCTCCGGCCGCTCCTGGCGCGGGGGTGCCTGGAAGCCGCGCAGCGGGCGCTGCTGCTGCCGGGCGATCTCAATGGCGTGGTCGGTCACCCAGCGCGGACCGCGCCGCGACTTCTTCCGCCGCCCACCCGAGCGGTCGTCGGCGCTCCCTGACCACGACACATCCCCAATCCTGCCGCACCTCGGCCGGAGGGTGGTCGATGCCACCGGGCGCGTCCGGCCGGAGTACGCCGCTCAGGGCACGAAGCGCACGTGGAACGTGAGCGGCCAGTACTTGCCCGTGATCAGGAACTCGTCGGTGCCCGGCACGGCGGCGATCCCGTTGAGCACGTCGGCCGTCCCGAGGTCGTCCGGTTTCGCGTGCCCGGCCAGCAGCCCGGAGGCGTCGACCACGGCGGTCACCGTGCCGGACGCCGGGTCGATGCGCACGATCTCATCGGTCTGCCAGACGTTCGCCCACACGGCGCCGTCCACGCACTCCAGCTCGTTCAGGTTGTCCACCGGCTCGCCGTCGCGGGTCACGCGGACCTCGCCGAGCACGTCGAAGCTCGCCGGGTCACGCACCGTCAGCCGGTCGCTGCCGTCACTCATCAGCAGGCGTTCGCCGTCGTGGCAGATGCCCCAGCCCTCGCCCTCGTAGCGCACCTGGCGGCGCTCGGCGAGCGTGGCGCGGTCGCGCTCGAACGCCACGCCGTTCTCCCAGGTGAGCTGCCAGATCCGATCGCCGGCCACGGTGATGCCCTCGCCGAAGAACGGCACCGGCAGGTCCACCCGGGCCCGGGCCTCGCCGGTCCGTGGGTCGGTCGCCAGCATCGCGGAGGCGCCGACCATGCCGGTGCCCTCGTAGAGCACGCCGTCCACCAGCTCGAACCCCTGGGTGAACGAGGTGCGGTCGTGCGGCCTGGTGTCCAGCACCTCGACCCGGAGTTGTTGCGGCGCAGGGGAATCCGCCGTCGCTCCGGCGGCGTCACCGGACGGCGGTTGCTCGCCCGGGCCGCAGCCCCCGGCGAGGGCGAGTACCACGATCAGCGGTAACGGTGCGCGCACGGGTAACAGCGTGGCACGCCCGATGCCGGGCGTCCGTATCACGTGGGGCACAATCGTGGGCACCGTGAACGCGCAGCCCACAACACCGGACCTGGTGGCGCAGCCCGACCCGAGGCTGGCCGCCGCGGTCGACGTCGCCCGCGCGGCGGCGGAGGTCGATGCCCAGGCCGTCACCCCGGCGGCAGCTCCCGCGGACGCCGCGGACCCCGGCCGGGGCGATCGCGCCGGCTCCGTGGTCGGCCGGCACGTGGCAGTACACGCCGAGGACGGCGGGGCCGCCACCCATTTCTTCGAGGCGCACTACCCCGGCTACCGGGGCTGGCGCTGGGCGGTCACCGTCGCCCACGCCGGTGCGGACACCCCGGTCACCGTGAGCGAGGTCGTGCTGCTGCCCGGCCCGGACGCGCTGGTCGCGCCGGACTGGGTGCCGTGGGACCAGCGGGTCCGCGCCGGGGACCTGGGCGTCGGCGACCTGCTGCCGACCGCGCCCGACGACCCGCGCCTGGCCCCGGCCTACCAGGAGTCCGACGACCCCGCGATCGAGGAGACGGTGCGCGAGGTGGGCCTCGGCCGGCCGCGGGTGCTCAGCCGCGAGGGCCGCTCCGAGGCCGCGCAGCGCTGGTCCGAGGAGCGCGGCCCGCTCGCCGAGATGGCGGCGTCGGCACCGAGCACGTGCGGCTCGTGCGGCTTCTACCTGCCGCTCGCCGGTTCGCTCGGCGCGGCGTTCGGCGTGTGCGCCAACGAGTACGCGCCGGCGGACGGCCGCGCGGTGCACGCGGAGTTCGGCTGCGGCGCGCACTCCGAGGTCGAGGTGGAGCCGGTGCCGGCCGCGCTGATCGCCGACGTCGTGTACGACGACGCGCAGCTCGACCTGGTGCCGGCCGCCCGGACGTCCACCGAGGCCACGGCCACGCCGCCCGCCGACGTGCCCGGTGACGAAGTGTCCGCCGTGCCCGGTGACGCATCCGATGACGAGGTGTCCGCCGCGGCCGTGGGCGTGCCCGCCGAGGCCGGGAACGAGCCCGCGCCGGAGTGAGCACCGACGCCGCCGACCCCTTCGGCACCGCGGGGTTGCGCGCCGCCGCGCTACAGGCCTGGCGGTCCTCGCCGACGCGTTTCCGCGAGGACGCCAACGCCGAGGAGGACCTGGTCCTCGGCGGTTACCGGGACCGCTGGTTCGTGGAGCTCGCGCAGAACGCCGCCGACGCGGCCGTGCGTGCGGGCGTGCCCGGCGTGCTCCGGGTCTCGCTCGGCGACGGTGAGCTGCGGGTGGCGAACACCGGCGCTCCGCTGGACGCCGCCGGGGTCACCGCGCTCGCCTCGCTGCGCGCCAGCGACAAGCGCGCGGGTGGCTCGGTCGGCCGCTTCGGCGTCGGCTTCGCCGCCGTGCTGCCGGTGAGCGCACGGCCGTCGGTGGTGTCCGCCACCGGTGGCGTGCTGTTCTCCGAGGCCGACACCCGGAGCCTGGTGGACGCCGATCCCGTGCTGGCACAGGAGATGGCGCGCCGTCAGGGGCAGGTGCCGGTGCTGCGGCTGCCCTGGCCGGTGCCGCCGGGGGAGCGGGCGCCGGAGGGCTTCGACACCGAGGTGCGGCTGCCGCTGCGGCCCGGCGTGGACGGCCCGGCGCTGGTCGCCGCCGCCGCGGCGCAGGTCGCGGACCTGCTGCTGGCCCTGCCCGGCCTGTGGGCCGTCGAGGTGGCGGACGCGCGGTGGCACCGCGAGGAGCACGGCGACACGGTGCTCGTGCACGGGCCGTCCGGGGCCGGGCGCTGGCGCGTGCTGCGCCGGGCGGGTGCGCTGCCGTCCGGCCTGGTGCTCGCCGCCGAGGAACGCCACCGTCCACAGTGGACGATCTGCTGGGCGGTGCCGGTGTCCGGCGACGGCGCGCCGCTGGCGCTCGGTGAGGACGTGCTGCACGGGCCGACGCCGACCGACGAGCGGCTGTCGTTGCCGGCCCGGTTGCTGGCCACGCTGCCGGTGGAGCCCTCGCGGCGGCGGCTGCGCCCCGGACCGGCCGCGGAGTACGTGCTGGAGCAGGCCGTGCGGGCCTACCCGGAGCTGGTGCGGCTGTTCCCGCCGGCGGCGCGCACGGCGCTGGTGCCGGCCGCCGGGTTCCCGCTGTCCGATGTGGACGGCCGACTGCGTGCGGGGCTGGTGGCCGCGCTGCGCGCCGAGCCGTGGCTGCCCGCCGCCGAGCCGGCCACGCACGACGGCCGGGACCCCTCCGGCACCCACGGGCACGACGCCCACGACGCCCACGGTGACCGGCCGGAGTTGGCGCCTGCCAAGACATGCGTGCTCGACCTGCCGCTGCCGGGACTGGCCGGGCTGCTGGCCGACGTGCTGCCGGGGCTGGCCGGCCCGGCGTTCTCCGAGCCGGGGCACGCGCCCGCGCTGGCCGTCCTGGAGGTGCCCCGCGTCGGGCTCGCCGCCGTCGTGGACGCGGTGTCCGGGCTGGACCGCGAGCCCGCCTGGTGGCGGCGGCTGTACACGGCGCTCGCGCCGTCGCTGGACACCGACCCGTACGCCCGGGAGGCGCTGGCCGCCCTGCCGGTGCCGCTGACCGACGGCCGCACCGTCACCGGGCCGCGCAGCACCGTGCTGCTGGACACCCCGATGGAGCTGGCCGACCTGCGGGTCGTGCACCCGGCGGCCGCGCACCCGCTGCTGGAGCGGCTGGGCGCCGAGCGCGCCGGGCCGCGCGAGCTGCTGGAGAGCGAGGCGCTGCGCGAGGCCGTGGAGCGCTCGCTGGACGACGCCGAGGCCGGACTGGACGTCGGCCCGCTGATCGGCACCGTGCTGGCCCTGGTCGGCGAGCTGCGCGACGCCCCGTCGTACCTGGCCGCGCTCGCGCTGCCCGACGAGGACGGCGAGCCGTGCCGGGCCGACGAGCTGGTGCTGCCGGACGCCGCGCTGCGGCCGCTGCTGGCGCCGGACGGCCCGCTGGGCGTGCTCGACCCGGACCTGGCCGCCGAGCACCCGCGCGAGGCGTGGCGGGCGATCGGCGTGCTGGACGGCTTCGCCGTGGTGGTCGACGAGGAGCCCACCGGCCCGGACCACGACCTCGCCGACGAGGAGCAGTGGTGGGACGGCCTGGACGAGCCGCCGGTGCGCCTGGAGGCCGTGCGCGACCTCGACCTGGTGGACGACGACGCCTGGCCGGAGGCGTTGCGGCTGCTGGCATCGGACCCGGCGACCGCGCGCGCCGTCCGCGGTTCCTACACCGCCTGGTGGCTGGCCCGCCACGCGCTGCTGGACGGCGTGCTGCCGCCGCGGGCCTGGCGGCTCGCCGGCGCGGACTCGCTGGAGGGTCTCTACGATGTGGTGCCGGACGTCGGCCTGGACGAGTCGCTGCTGGCCGCGATCGGCGTGCGCACCGGGCTCTCGGTGGCCGACGCCGACGACGCCGAGGACCTGGTGGACCGGCTGGCCGACCCGCGGCGCACGCCCATGCCGGCGACCGTGCAGGCCGCGCACGCCGAGCTGGTGGCGGCCGCCGCCGACGGGCTGTTCGACGTGGACACCCTCGACCTGCCCACCACGGTGCGCACCGTCGGCGGCGCGGTGGTGGACGCCGGCACCGCGTACGTCATCGACCGGCCGTGGCTCTGGGGTGTGGTGGACCGGGACCGCGCCGTCGCCGGTGGCGACCCGGACGGCCTGGCCGCGCTGCTCGACCTGCCGCTCGGCTCCGCGGTGCTGGACGCGACCGTGGGGTCCACCGGCCGCCGCGTGGCCTGGGCCGCGCTGCCCGAGGTGGCGGCGGCCTGCGAGGCGCTCGACCGGCCCGTGCCGGCGGGCACCGTGGTGCTGCACGACGAACTGCGGGTGCGCGTCGCCGGTGGTGCCGAGCGGGCCGTGCCCTACTGGGTGGACGGTGACGGCGTGCACGCGGCGGACCCGGTGCACGCCGTGGTCTTCACCGGTCCCGGGTCAGAGCCCCTGCTGGGCGGTCCGTGAGCCACGACGCGCGGCCGAGCGCTGCCAGCGGAAGATGCCGTAGCCGATCAGGCCCAGCAGGAACCCGCACAGCGCCGTCAGGAAGGCCGTGCTCCCGGGGTCGGTGAACGCCAGCACGATCGTGGCCAGCAGCCAGATCGCCGTGCCGGCCAGCACGGCCGGCGTCGGGTCGGCCAGGAACCGCGGCAGCGGCGGAGGAGGCAGCGGCACCCCGTCAGCCTAGGGCCTGTCCGGCGGTTCTCACGCCCGGCCCGCGACGCTCCCCGCCGGACGGCGAACGGGCCGACGCGGCCGGCCGCCCGGGTGGGACGCCGGACCGCCGTGGGCTCGCCGCACCCGCCCCGACACGCGCTGACTTGGGACGACGTGCTGCGCTTCGTCAGGTTGTCGTGATCGAGGGCGGTTACTGTGGCCGCCGTGCAGCTTCGCGCCGAGCGCGGGCGGGCGGTGTTGGTCGGGGCCCCTGAGCTCTTCCGGCCCCCGACCGCGCTCGCCGGTGCGCTCGACGAGTGGGCCGAGGTGGTCGAGGCCGTGTGCGCCGACGAGGAGCCGGACCCGGCGACCGCCCGGCTGGTGTCCGCCCGTGGCCGGCAGCTGGCCGGCCGGCTGGCCGCCGCGGTCGGCGCGCCCGTCGGGTACGAGGACCCGCTGCACGGCACCGTGGAGCACGTCGAGCCGTCGCCCGCCCCCCGGCTGCCGCTGCTCGCCGCGGTCCGGGAGGCGCTCGTGCCGGAGCCGGACCCGGCCGGCCGGCCGGAGCCGACGCCGTGGGCCACCGGGCTGGTGGTCAGCGCGTTCGCCGCGAGCGTGGTGCTCGCGGCGCTGGTGACGCTGGTGCGCGGCCTGGCCGACGTGACCTGGCTGCTCGGTGCCCTCGGCCTGATCGTCGTCACGGCCGGCCTCGCCCCGTCGATCTGGCTGGCCCGCCGGACGCCGCTCTGGCGCTGGGTCAGCTACGGCGTGGCCGGCGGCATCGTCCTGTCCTGGATAGCGGTCGTCCTGGCCGGCCTCGGCCCCTGACGCGTCGCGTCCGCCGTGCCCCGCCCGGGCCGCCCGCCGTCCCGGTCATCCTCGGGCGCAGTGGAAGGCGATGGCGGCCGCGGTGGCCACGTTGAGCGAGTCCGTGCCGGGGGTCATCGGGATGGCCACCCGTAGGTCGGCCGCGGCCAGCGCCTCGGCGGTCAGGCCGGGTCCCTCGGCGCCGAGCAGCAGCGCCACCCGGGGCAGCGCGCCCAGCCCGGCCTCGGCGATCGGCACGCTGCCCGCCGGGGTGAGCGCCACCCGGGTGAACGCGGACAGCACGTCCAGGTCGTCCGGCCAGGACGGCAGCACCGCGAACGGCACCCGCAGCACGTGGCCCATGGAGACCCGCACGCTGCGGCGGTAGAGCGGGTCGGCGCAGCGGCCGCCCAGCAGCACCGCGTCCACCCCGAGCGCGGCCGCGTTGCGGAACAGCGAGCCCAGGTTCTCGTGGTCGTTGATGCCCTCCAGCACGGCGACCACGCGCGCGCCGGCCACCAGCTCGGCGGGCGGGCGGCACGGCACCCGGTCCGCCGAGGCCAGCACGCCGCGGTTCAGGTGGAAGCCCACCACGGTGGCCATCAGGTCGGCGGACACCGCGTACAGCGGCACGTCGAGCGCGGCGAGGTCCGGCGCCAGCTCGTCGAGCCGGCGGGGCACGCCCAGCAGCGCCCGCACCGGGTACGGCGAGTCCAGGAGCCGCCGCACCACCACGGTTCCCTCGGCGAGCACCAGGCCGCGGCCGCCCGGCCGATCGGGTCGCCGGTCCGCGGTGCTCAGGTCGCGGAAGTCCGCGAGCCGTGGGTCGGCGGCGTCAATGATCGGAATGAGCTCGGCCACGCGCAGGAGTGTGTCAGCAACCCATTGTGTCCCGGATGGTGGGACAGTGACGGAGGCCACTACGGACAGTGACCTGCGGCTTTCGGGGTGGCCGGACACGGTGCACCAATTGGCCCATGGTAAATGCGCCCGTGCTGTGTAACGGTGGAGATTCCGCTTGATTTCGGCCCGTGAATCCCACGGGCTGAGAAGGACGCCAACTGCGGCCGCAGCAGACCAGGAGGCGCCATGGGTCGGGACGTGTACGGCATGGCCACGAGCGGCCAGGACCGGCAGAGATATCGGGACAAGCTGCAACGGTGCCTCGATGCAATGGCTCGAATGCTTCGCGAGGACACGTTTTCCTTCGAACGTCAGCACATCGGCCTGGAGATCGAACTCGACCTCGTGGACGACCGCATGGCGCCGGCGATGGCGAACGGCGTCGTCCTGGAGAAGATCGACGACCCGGCGTTCAAGAAAGAACTCGGTCAGCACAATCTCGAGCTCAACGTGCCGCCCCGGCCGCTGGCCGGCGACGAGGCCCTGGAGCTGGAGGTCGAGATCCGGCGTTCGATCGACGACGCCGACGTGAAGGCGGGCGACGCGGGCGCCGCACTGGTGCTCATCGGCACCCTGCCCACGCTGCGCGAGTCGCACTTCGAGCGGCGCTGGATCTCCCAGGACACCAGGTACCTGGTGCTCAACGAGCGGCTGCTGGCCGCCCGCGGCGAGGACCTGCACCTGGACATGGAGGGCGTGCCGATGCCGGGCGCCCGCGCGGAGCGGCTTCAGACGTTCGTCGGCACCATCCTGCCCGAGGCCGCGTGCACCTCGGTGCAGCTGCACCTGCAGGTCCGTCCGGAGGAGTTCGCCGCGCACTGGAACGCCGCCCAGGCGCTCGCCGGGGTGCAGGTGGCGCTCGCCGCGAACGCGCCGTTCCTGCTCGGCCGCGCGCTCTGGCACGAGACGCGCATCCCGCTGTTCCAGCAGGCCACCGACACCAGGTCGGTGGAGCTGCGCAACCAGGGGCTGCGGCCCCGGGTCTGGTTCGGGGAGCGCTGGATCACCTCGATCTTCGACCTGTTCGAGGAGAACCAGCGGTACTTCCCCGCGCTGCTGCCGGAGACGGCGGCCGAGGACCCGATCGCCGAGCTGGACGCCGGCCGCACGCCGGCGCTGCGCGAGCTGCAGGTGCACAACGGCACGGTGTGGCGCTGGAACCGCCCGGTGTACGACGTGCTGGACGGCGTGCCGCACCTGCGGGTGGAGAACCGCGTGCTGCCGGCCGGGCCGACGGTGCTCGACATGATGGCCAACGCGGCGTTCTTCTACGGTGCCATGCGGGCACTCACCGAGCAGGATCGCCCGGTCTGGTCGCAGATGTCGTTCCAGGCCGCCGAGGAGAACCTGTACAAGGGCGCGCGGCACGGCATGGACGCGCAGCTGTACTGGCCGGGGACCGGGTGGGTGCGGCCGGACGAGCTTGCCCTGCGGCTGCTCCTGCCGCTGGCGCACGAGGGCCTGCGCGGCGCCGGCGTGTCCGACGCGGCGCGGGAGCGGTTCCTCGGCGTGCTGGAGCGGCGCTGCGTCGCACGGCGTACCGGTTCGGTCTGGCAGCGCGAGACCGTGGCGGCGCTGGAGGCCCGCGGGCTGGACCGGCACGCGGCGTTGCGCGGCATGCTCCACCGGTACCGCGAGTTCATGTGCAGCGGCATCCCTGTCCACGAGTGGCCCTCCGTCACCTGAGGGTCGTCGCCGGGCTGCCTCGTGGCGGCCGCCAGTCCGCTTGTCCGCCGCCCCGGGGCGGATGGAGCATGACGTGGGCTGCCGAACGTCCACGGCCGGTACGGCTGCCGGGGGCACGGCGGCCTGGCGATGGCGGTTGGGCCGGCCTTCCGGGGTGCCGGTGGATGGGGGACGGTGGAACGGGCCGGGCCCCAGCTCGTCGCCTGAGCTGGGGCCCGGTGTTTCCCGAACTGCGGGCCGGCGCGGGGCCGGCCCTCTGGTCGCTCCCACCACGAAGCAACGACCTTAGGTAGCCTAACCATCGCTGTCGGCGGAAGTCCTTCTTCTGCGCAGCACACGGGTGTAAGCCAGGGCGAACGCGCCGGCCGACACGAACGACAGCGCGCCGCCGATCACGATGGGGGCGCGGCCGCCGTACTCCGCGGCCAGCCAGCCGATGAGCGGGCCGCCGAGCGGGGTGCCGCCGAGGAACAGCAGCATGTAGAGGGCCATCACGCGCCCGCGCATGGTCGGCGCCACGCCGAGCTGGATGGTGGCGTTCGTGGCCGTCGTGAAGGTCAGCGCCGCCGCGCCGGTCGGGATCAGCATGAGCCCGAACAGCAGGTACGTCGGCATCAGCCCGGCCACCAGCTCCAGCAGCCCGAACGCCATCGCCGCGATGACCACCAGCCGCAGCCGTGGCCGCGCGCCCCCGCCACCGGAGCGCCGCGCGGCGAGCACCGCTCCGGTCAGCGTGCCGATCGCCAGCATCGTGGACAGCAGCCCGTAGGCGTCCGCGCCCCGCTCGAACACGTTGCGCGCCACGATCGCCAGCGTCGCGTAGAAGTTCAGCCCGAACGTGCCGACGCAGAAGATGAGCGACAGCACCAGCAGCAGGTCCGGCCGGCCGCGCACGTAGCGCAGGCCCTCGCGGAGCTGGCCGCGCGCCCGCGGCACCGGGTCGCTGCGCAGCAGCGCGGCCCGGTCCATCCTGGTCAGCGCCGCGATCGAAGCCAGGAAGCTCAGCCCGTTGAACAGGAAGAGCCAGCCGGTGCCCACCGCCACGATCGCGAAGCCGGCGAGCGCCGGGCCCACGATGCGCGCCGTGTTGAAGGTGGTGGCGTTCAGCGCCACCGCGTTCTGCAGCCGGTCGCGGCCGACCATCTCCACCACGAACGACTGGCGCACCGGCGTCTCGATCGCGGAGGCGCAGCCGAGCAGGAAGCACAGCAGGTAGACGTGCCAGAGGGTGACCACGCCGGTCACGTCGAGCACGCCGAGCGCCAGGGCCAGGCCGCCGAGCGCGATCTGCGCCGCGATCAGCAGCGTGCGCTTGTCCAGCCGGTCGGCGAGCACCCCGGCCCAGAGCGAGAGCAGCAGCACCGGCCCGAACTGCAGCGCCGCCGCGATGCCCAGCGCGATCGGGTTGCCGTCGGTGAGCTCCAGGACCAGCCAGTCCTGGGCCACCCGCTGCATCCAGGTGCCGATGAGCGAGACCACCTGCCCGGTGGCGTAACGGCGGTAGTTCGGGATGCGTAACGACGAGAACGTCCCGCCGGTGCGCCTGCGGGCGGGCCGCTCACGCGGTCCGCCGGTCTCCGGGGGCGCCTCGGGGCGTTCCAGCAGGCTCAGGTCCCGGCCATCCGATCGATCACCTCGACGGCCCGGGCCAGCAGCTCCCGCTCCTCGTCGGTCAGCTCGGCAAGGCGGTGGTCCAGCCACCGCTCACGGGCCGTCACCTCGGCCCTGATGTAGCGGGTGCCCTCCTCCGTGATCGACACGATGGCCTGCCGGCCGTCGGAGGGGTGCGGCTGGCGGCTGGCCAGCCCGTGCTCCTCGAGCGCCGCGATCACCCTGGTCATGGACGGGGGCTGCACCCGCTCCTTGGCGGCCAGCTCGCCCGGCGTCAGCGGGCCGAACTTGTGCAGGCAGGAGAGCGCGGACATCTGCGTGAGCGTCACGCTCGAGTCCGTACGTTGCGCGCGGAGGCGACGGTTCAGCCGGACCACGGCGAGCCGCAGCCGGCTGGCGAGCGACGGCTGCGCGTCCCCACCACCGTGGTCCCCACTCCGCGTCATATTCGTTAGCATACCTCACGACTTGCCGCCGGAACATGCTTCACAGGGGTGACGGCAGCTACCTCCGCAGTCACAGGTGGCTGAAAGGCGCCTTCAGCGCGGGTGTCGGCGTGCCCCGAGCGCGGCGGCGGTACAGCGTCGTGCCGCGTCGTGTCGCGCCGTGCGCGCGGTGAGTTGCCGCGGCGCTGGGGTGCGGCGGCGTGCGGGGCGGGGAACGGCGGGCACGACGGGGCCGGCGACCGCCTGGTCCATGCGGCGGAGCAGGCGGTCGCCGGAGCGGTGGGGTGCCGGCTAGACGAGCGAGTCGCGCCAGGCCCGGTGCAGGTCGGCGAAGGCGCCGGCCTCGCGGATCAGTTCGGTGGGCGAGCCGTCCTCGACGATGGCGCCACCGTCGACGACCAGGACGCGGTCGGCGACCAGGACGGTGGACAGGCGGTGCGCGATGATGAACGCGGTGCGCTCGGCCAGGACGCGCTCGACGGCGGCCTGCACGGCCCGCTCGGACGGGATGTCCAGCGAGGACGTGGCCTCGTCCAGCACGAGCACGGCCGGGTCCGCCAGGAACGCCCGGGCGAACGCGACGAGCTGCCGCTGCCCGGCCGACAGCCGGCCCCCGCGCTTGCGCACGTCGGTGTCGTAGCCCTCGGGCAGCGCGCGGATGAACTCGTCCGCGCCCACCGCGACGGCGGCCGCCTCGATCTCGGCGCGCGTGGCGGACGGACGGCCGAGGGCGATGTTGTCCGCCACCGACCCGGAGAACAGGAACGACTCCTGCGTCACCATCACGATGTTGTCCCGCAGCTCCGTGTCGGCCACGTCGCGCAGGTCCACGCCGTCCAGGGTCACGCTGCCGTCGCTGGGGTCGTAGAACCGGGCCACGAGCTTGGCCAGGGTCGACTTGCCCGCCCCGGTGGCACCCACCAGGGCCACGGTCTGCCCGGCCGGTACGTGCAGCGAGAACCGCGGCAGCACCGTGCGGTCCGGCGCGCTCTCGTAGGCGAACACCACGTCGCCGAACCGCACGTCACCCCGCCGCGGACCGCCGGGCAGCGGCACCGGCCGCACCGGCGGCGGCACCGAGGCCGGCTCCTCCAGCACACCGGAGATCTTCTCCAGCGCGGCCGCCGCGGACTGGTAGGCGTTGAAGAACATCGCCAGCTCGTCCAGCGGGTCGTAGAACCGCCGCAGGTACAGCATGAACGCCGCGAGCACGCCGATCTCCACGTGCCCGTCCGCCACCCGCACCGCGCCGTACGCGAGCACCGCGGCGAGCGTCAGGTTGCCCACCAGGCGCAGCACCGACATGTAGCGCGCCAGCAACTGCAGCGACACCCGGTTCGCCGCCGTGTAGTCCTCGTTGAACCCGGCCATGATCGCCGAGTTGCGGCCCTCACGGCGGAACGCCTGCACGGCGCGCATACCGTTCATGGTCTCCACGAACTGCACGATCACCTTGGCCACCGTGGTGCGCGTGGCCCGGTAGGTGTGCAGCGAGCGCCGCTTGAACCACACGGTGAGCGCCAGCAGCGGCAGGAACCCGCCGAGCACGACCAGCGCCAGCGGCAGGTCCAGCCAGAGCAGGATGCCCGCGATCGTCACCACCGACAGCGCCGACACGAACAGCCCGTCCAGACCCATGTCCAGCAGGTCGTTCAACGAGTCGAGGTCGCTGGTGAGCCGGGAGATCATCCGGCCCGACGTGTACTGCTCGTGGAAGCCGACGGACAGCCGCTGCGACTTGGCGAACACCCGCTCCCGCAGGTCCAGCAGCACGTCCTGGCCGATCCGGCCGGACACCCGCAGGAACGCGATGCGCAGCCCGGCGGAGCCGAGCCCGCTCACCGCGTACCCGACGACGAACCAGAACAGCGCCTCCGGCCGCCCGTCCAGCGCGGCCGGCACGCCGATGTCGATCGCGCCCGCGATCAGCAGTGGCCCGGCCAGGCTGACCAGGTTCTCCAGCACCACCACGGCGAGCGCCAGCGACGCCGGCCGCAGGTGCGGGCGCAGCAGCGAGCCGAGCAGCCGCCGGGACCGGGCCGCCAGCCGCAGCCCGGTCGCGCGGTCCAGGTCCTCCTGGTCCTCGGTGGCGACGCCCCGCCACGACTCGTGCTCGTCCGGGATGTCCAGCCGCTCCTCGTCGCGCGGACCCGGATGCTCCGTCGTCGTCACTGTGCAGTCACCTCCTCCAGGCTCGAGAGCACCGACCGGTACTCCTCGTTCTCCGCCATCAGCCGCGAGTGCGTGCCCACCGCGGCGATCCGGCCGCCGGCCAGCAGCGCCACCCGGTCGGCCAGCTGCACGGTGGACGGCCGGTGCGCCACCACCAGCGCGGTCACGTCGCGCAGCACCTGCCGCAGCGCCCGCTCCACCTCGGCCTCGGTGTGCACGTCCAGCGCCGACAGCGGGTCGTCCAGCACCAGCACCGCCGGGCGGCCGACCACCGCGCGGGCCAGCGCGAGCCGTTGCCGCTGCCCGCCGGACAGCGACAGGCCCTGCTCGCCGATGCGCGTGTTCATGCCCCACGGCAGCGCGTCCACGAACTTGTCGGCGTGCGCCACTTCGAGCGCCTGCCGCACGTCCGCCTCGGTCGCGTCCGGCACGCCGAGCGCCACGTTCTCCCGCACGCTCGCGGAGAACAGCACCGGGTCCTCGAACGCGGTGGCCACCGCGGTCCGCAGGTCCGCCAGCCGCAGCTCGCGGATGTCGACGCCGTCCAGCGTGATCTCCCCGGCCGTCACGTCGTACAGCCTCGGCACCAGCGCGGTCAGCGTGGTCTTGCCGCACCCGGTGAGGCCGACCAGGGCAACCGTCTCACCGGGCCGGACGTCGAGGTCCACCCCGCGCAGGACCTCGACGCCCGCGTCCGGGTACGCGAACCGCACGCCGCGCAGCCGCAGGTGGCCGCGCACCGGCGTGGCCGGCGGCCGGGTGTGCTCGCGGTCGCGCACCACGCTCGCCGGCTCCTCGCGCTGCCAGGCGAAGATCTCGCTGTAGCGCTGGCTGGCCGACGCCGCGTTGCTCGCCTCGGCCAGCAGCCAGCCGATCGAGTCGATCGGCCAGCGCAGGTAGGCGAGGGTGGTGATGCCGGCGACGAGCGTGCCGATGGTCATGTCGCCGCGGGTCACCGCGTAGGCGCCGATCGCCAGCAGCGCGGCCAGCGCCGCCTCGGGCAGCGCGATGAGCGCGCCCCACAGCATGGCGATGATCCGCACCTTCTCCAGCTCGGTGCCACGCAGGCGCCGGGAGTCGGCGACGAACCGGCGGGTCAGCTCCGGGCCGCGGCCGAAGGCCTTGAGCACCCGGATGCCCAGCACGGACTCCTCGACGACGGTCGCCAGGTCGCCGTTCTGGTCCTGCGCGAGGCGTGCCACGACCTTGTACTTCGACTCGTAGTGGTACGAGACGAGCACCATCGGCACCGCCATCAGCAGCACCACGGCGCCGAACACCGGGGCCAGCCAGAACAGCACCACCAGGCCGACCACCACGCTCACCGCGTTGACCACCAGGAAGATGCCGCTGAACGCGACGAACCGGCGGATCGTGCTGAGGTCGGAGGTCGCGCGGGACAGCAGTTGCCCGGACTGCCAGCGGTCGTGGAACGCCACCGGCAGGGCCTGCAGGTGGTCGTAGAGGTCGGCCCGCATGTTCCGCTCCAGCGCGGTCACCGGACCGGCGACCAGCAGGCGGCGCAGCAGGATGAGCCCGGCCTCGGCGAGACCGAGCAGCAGGATGGCGCCGATCGGCCACACCAGGCCGGCGAGGTCGCCGTCGGCCAGCGGCCCATCGATGAGCCATTGGGTGATCAGCGGCATCGCCATGCCGGCGAGCGTCGCGGTGAGGGCCGCGGCCGCCGAACCCGCCAACGCCCACCACACCGGGCGGGCGTACGGCACGAGCACGCGAAGCGCGCCCAGCTTGGGGGCGCGCTGTTCGGGGGTGAGGTCGTCGTCGCTCATGGCTCAACCGACGGTACGGCGCCGTACCGACAGGGTCATCCGAGTTTCGCGTCCGGCGATCATGCCCACGATGCTGCAACCTCAAGCGCACTTGAGGTCAAATCCGGCCCGGAGCCGGCAGCTTCCGCAGGGCGTCAGCCCGGAGCCAGTGGCTCAGCGCAGGGCGTCAGCCCGGAGCCGGCAACTCAGCGCAGGGCGTACGCCCGGGTGATCATTTCGTCGATGCGCTCCACGAGCCGTGCGTTGTCGGCCGGGGCGATCGTGAGGTGGTTGCGGTCGCCGTCGTCGGCCGTGGTGGCCTGGTCGGCGGGCTCGCCGGGCTTGTTCTGGGTGAGGTAGCGGCCCTGCTCGGTGTCGATGAACCCGACCTCCAGGTCCACCACGTGACCCTTGCCACCGTGCTGCTCGTACCCGATCGCGCAGAGCTGACCGCCCCGCACCCGCTCCGCGGTGAGCACCGCGGCGATCACCTCGGCGTCCGCCCGCCGCACCCCGGCGGCGGCCAGCTCACGTTCCATCGCCGCCGGCTGCCGGCCCACCCGGTCGGTCACCGCGCGCAGCGTCGCGGTGCGCACCGAGGCGGACTGGCCGCGGCCCGGCGGGTGCGGCGGCAGCAACCCGACCAGCGCCGGCGCCAGGCCGGTCGGGCGCACCGCCTCCAGCATCAGGCCGCGCTCGTCGTAGCGGGCCATCAGCGCGAAGCCGCCGTCGGTGGCGGCGAACGCCGTGTGGTCCCGCTTCGCCTGCACGTCGCCGACCACCAGCTCGACGCTCACCTCGGGGCGGGCCAGCAGGTGGAAGGCGTCCCGGACGAAGGGGTGCAGCGCGTCCCTGGTGCCGATCTCGTACTCCTCGGCCTCCTGCCAGCCGCGTTCCAGCAGGATCGCCCGCTCCTCCATCGTGGCGCCGTGCCACGGCACCCGCAACGCGCTCGGCAGGGTCACGTCGAGCGCGTCGCGGATCGCGTCCGCCACGAGCGCCGGCAGCAGGGCCGTCGTCGCCATGAATCAGCGGTGGTAGTAGTCGGGCAGGTCCTCGCCGATCACCGGCGGGGCCACCATGGAGCCGTCCCGGAAGATGTCCTCGCCGACGAGGTAGTCGGGCGTCTTGTGCTCGTAGTCCTCGTCGCCGTCGGCCTGGGCACCCATCGGGCCGAACGCGCTGCCGCCGGCACCGACGCCCGCGCGGGCACCGACGCCGCGGCCGTTCGGGCCGTGCTCACCGGCCACGCCGGCGCCGACCCG
>DASWTI010000301.1:0-5692 GCA_036402215.1 Pseudonocardiaceae bacterium | reverse complement strand
GGTGTCGCCGGCCAGGAACGCGGGGTGACGCAGCAGGCGGACCAGCAGGTCACGGTTGGTCGTCACGCCGTGCACGCGGGCGCCGGCCAGCGCCGCGGCGAGGCGGCGGGCGGCCTCGGCGCGGGTGGGCGCCCAGGCGATCACCTTGGCCAGCATGGGGTCGTAGTGCACGGACACCTCGGAGCCGGCACGCACGCCGCTGTCCAGGCGCAGCCCGTACCTGGCCGGCACCGCGAACTCGGCGTCCACGCCGGGCACGGCGAGGGCGTGCACGGTGCCGGTGCCCGGTTGCCAGTCGCGCGCCGGGTCCTCGGCGTACAGGCGCACCTCGATCGCGTGGCCGTCGAACCGCGGCGCGAGGTCCCCGAGCGGCGCGCCCTCGGCCACCGCGAGCTGCAGCCGCACCAGGTCGAGCCCGGTGACGCACTCGGTGACCGGGTGCTCGACCTGCAGGCGCGTGTTCATCTCCAGGAAGAAGAACCGCCCCCCGGCGTCGGCCAGGAACTCCACGGTGCCGGCGCCGACGTAGCCGATGGCGCGCGCCGCGGCGACCGCCGCATCGGCCAGCCGCTCGCGCAGCTCCGGCGTGACGAACGGCGAGGGCGCCTCCTCCACGACCTTCTGGTGGCGGCGCTGGACGGAGCACTCGCGCTCGCCCAGCGCCAGCACCGTGCCGTGCGCGTCGGCCAGCACCTGCACCTCGATGTGCCGCCCGGTCTCCAGGTACGGCTCGCAGAACACCGCCGGGTCGCCGAACGCCGACGCCGCCTCGGCGCGCGCGGCCGCCACGGCGGACGGCAGCTCGGCGAGCGACCGCACCACGCGCATGCCGCGCCCGCCACCCCCGGCCGAGGCCTTGACCAGCACCGGCAGGTCCGCCTCGGTGACGTCCTGCTCGGCGAGCCCGGCCAGCACCGGCACCCCGGCGTCGGCCATGAGCTTCTTGGCGGCGATCTTGCTGCCCATGGACTCGATGGCCTCGGGCGGCGGCCCGACCCAGGTGAGCCCGGCGTCCAGCACGGCGCGGGCGAACGCCGCGTTCTCGGACAGGAAGCCGTAGCCGGGGTGCACCGCGTCGGCCCCGGCGGCACGCGCCGCGGCCACCAGCAGGTCGGCCCGCAGGTAGGTGTCGGCGGCCGCGGCGCCGGGCAGCCGCACGGCGCGGTCCGCCTCGGCCACGTGCGGCGCGGCGGCGTCCGGGTCGGCGAACACCGCCACCGTGCCCACGCCGAGGTCACGGCACGTGCGGAACACCCGGCGGGCGATCTCCCCGCGGTTGGCCACCAGCAGTCGCTCGATCATGGACGCACCCCGCCTCACATCCGGAAGACGCCGTAGCCGTCCGTGCCGCGCACCGGCGCGGAGTGGATGGCGGACAGGCAGATGCCGAGCACGGTGCGGGTGTCGCGCGGGTCGATCACGCCGTCGTCGTACAGCCGGCCGGACAGGAACAACGGCAGGGACTCGGCCTCGATCTGGCCCTCCACCATGGCGCGCATGGCGGCGTCCTGCTCGTCGGTGTACTCCTGGCCGCGGGCCTGGGCGGCGCCGCGGGCCACGATGGACAGCACCCCGGCGAGCTGCGCCGGGCCCATCACCGCCGACTTGGCCGACGGCCAGGCGAACAGGAAGCGCGGGTCGTAGGCCCGGCCGCACATGCCGTAGTGGCCCGCGCCGTAGGAGGCGCCGATCAGGATCGAGATGTGCGGCACCGCCGAGTTGGACACCGCGTTGATCATCATCGCGCCGTGCTTGATGATGCCGCCCTGCTCGTACTCGGCGCCGACCATGTAGCCGGTGGTGTTGTGCAGGAAGATCAGCGGCGTGTCCGAGCGGTTCGCGAGCTGGATGAACTGCGCGGCCTTCTGCGACTCCTCGCTGAACAGCACGCCGCGGGCGTTGGCCAGGATGCCCACCGGGTAGCCGTGCACGGTGGCCCAGCCGGTGCACAACGACGAGCCGTAGAGCGGCTTGAACTCGTCGAACCGGGAGCCGTCGACCACCCGGGCGATGACCTCGCGGGGGTCGAAGGGCGCCTTCAGGTCCGGCGGCACCAGGCCGAGCAGGTCCTCGGCGTCGTGCAGCGGCTCCTCGGGCTCGGCGACCGGCGGCGGGCCGAGCTTGCGCCAGTTGAGGCGGGACACGATGCGCCGGCCGATGCGCAGCGCGTCGAGTTCGTCGGCGGCCATGTGGTCGGCCAGGCCGGAGCGGCGGGCGTGCATCTCGGCGCCGCCGAGCGACTCGTCGTCGGACTCCTCGCCGGTGGCGACCTTGACCAGCGGCGGACCGGCGAGGAACACCTTGGCCCGTTCGCGGACCATCACCACGTGGTCGCTCATGCCGGGCAGGTAGGCGCCGCCGGCCGTGGAGTTGCCGAACACCAGCGCGATCGTCGGGATGCCCGCCGCGGAGAGCCGGGTGAGGTCGCGGAAGATGCGCCCGCCCGGGATGAAGATCTCCTTCTGGGTCGGCAGGTCCGCGCCGCCGGACTCGACCAGGCTGATCAGCGGCAGCCGGTTCTGCAGCGCGATGTCGTGCGTCCGCAGGCTCTTGCGCATGGTCCACGGGTTGCTGGAGCCGCCCTTGACGGTGGGGTCGCTGGCACCGATGACGCACTCGACGCCCTCCACCACGCCGATGCCCACGACGGTGCTGGCACCCACGGCGAAGTCGGACCCCCAGGCGGCGAGCGGGCACAGCTCCAGGAACGGGGAGTCCGGGTCCAGGAGCAGCTCGATGCGCTCGCGGGGCAGCAGCTTGCCGCGGTCGCGGTGCCGCCGCACGTACTTGGGTCCGCCGCCGGCCACGGCCTTCGCGTGCTCGGCGTGAACCTGGTCGAGGGTCGCCAGCATGGCCTCCCGATTGGCCGCGAAGGTCTCGGACCGGGTGTCCAGCGCGCTGTCCAGGGCCGTCGCCATGGCGTCCATCCTGTGCCACGGCGGCCGAAAAAAGCAAGCACTCGTGACTGTTTCTCCGCCGGTGCCGCTCCTTCGCTAGGGTCCGGTGCTCGTGGAGAGGGCGGGCGGCGTGGAGGTGTCGTTCCGCCGTGCCATCACGGTGTTCCGGGTGGCCTCGCTGGGGTATGCGGTGCTGCTGCTGGTGGGCGCCGATGGGTACCAGCGGCCGCTCGCCGGGTGGGCGCTGGTGACCGTGATGGCCGCGTGGACGACCGTCTCGACCGTGCTCTACGCCCGGCGCCCGGGGCCGCTGCTGCTGGGCGCGGACCTGGTGATCACGGTGGCCTGCCTGCTGGCCTCGCGGCTCGCCCAGGGCGCCGTGGAGTCGGCGACGCCGCTCACCGCCACCTGGGTGGCCGGCCCGGTGCTGGCCTGGGCAGTGCACGGCGGGCGCCGGACCGGCGTGATCGCCGCGCTGGTGGTGACCGCCGGCGACGTGCTGGTGCGGGGTCTGGGAGCGCCGCCGCCGCTGAACACCGCCGTCCTGCTGCTGCTCACCGGGCTCGTCGTGGGGCACGTGTCGCGGCTCGCGCGGGAGGCCGAGCAACGGCTGGACCGGGCGGCCCGCGCCGAGGCGGCGGGGCGCGAGCGGGAGCGGCTGGCGCGCGGCATCCACGACTCGGTGCTGCAGGTGCTGGCGCTGGTGCAACGGCGCGGGCTGGAGCTGGGCGGCGAGGCCGCCGAGCTGGGGCGGCTGGCCGGCGAGCAGGAGGTGGCGCTGCGGCGCCTGGTGCACGGGCCGGCCGACACCGACCCCGGGGTGACCGACCTCGGGGAGGCGCTGCGGCGGCACGAGCGCACCCACGTGACGGTGTCCACGGCCGGGCCGCTGCTGGTGCCGACCGGTCACGCCGCCGAGATCACCGCCGCGGTGGGCGCCGCTTTGGACAACGTGCGGCTGCACTGCGATCCCGGCACCCATGCCTGGGTGTTCGCCGAGTCCGACGACCGCGCCGTCACCGTGTCCGTCCGCGACGAGGGCCCGGGCATCCCCGACGGCCGCCTCCGGGAGGCCGCCGAGGACGGCCGCCTCGGGGTCGCGCAGTCGATCGTCGGCCGGATCGCCGACCTCGGTGGCACCGTGGACATCGTCTCCACGGCCGGCCAGGGCACCGAGGTCGAGCTCCGGGTTCCGTTGCGCCGCAAGGAGGAGCGGCGGCGCCGCGACCGGTGACGCCTGCTCGGCGCGCCGCCGCCGCGACCGGTGACGCTCCCCTCAGCGAGCTTCCGCCGGCGTGAGCCAGAGCTTGGCCACCAGGTCGGTGAGCACCTCGGTGGCCCCGCCGCCGATGCCGAGGATGCGCGCGTCGCGGTAGTGGCGCTCGACCTCGCTCTCGCGCATGTAACCCATGCCGCCGTGGAGCTGCACGGCCTCGTCCACCACGGCGGAGCAGGCCTCGACCGCGGCGTTCTTGGCCAGGCAGGCCTCGGCCACGACGTTCTCGCCTGCGGCGGCGCGCACCGTGACCTCGCGGGTGTAGGTGCGGGCGAGCTCCACGCGCTGCCGCATGCCGACCAGCTTGTGCCGCACCACCTGCCGGGACAGCAGCGGCCGGCCGAACGTGCTGCGCGCCGCCGCGTGGGCGACGGTCAGCTCCAGCGCCCGCGCGGCCACCGCGTGCGCGTGCGCCGCCAGCCCCAGCCGCTCGGCGACGAACTGCCGCATCAGCAGCACGAAGCCGCCGTGCTCCTCCCCCACCAGGTTCCCGGCCGGCACCCGGGCGTCCACGAACGACAGCTCCGCGGTGTCCGAGCAGCGCCAGCCCATCTTGTCCAGGGCACGGGACACGGTGAAGCCCGGCGTGCCGCGCTCCACGACGAGCAGGCTGATGCCGGCGTGCCCCGGCCCGCCGGTACGCACCGCGGTGGTCACGAAGTCGGCCCGCACCCCGGAGGTGATGAACGTCTTGGCGCCGTTGACCACGTAGTGGTCGCCGTCGCGCACCGCGCGGGTGCGCAGGTTGGCCACGTCGGAGCCGCCGTCGGGCTCGGTCACCGCGAGCGCGCCGATCAGCTCGCCCTCCAGCGTCGGTCGCACGAACCGCGCGATCAGGCCCGGATCGCCGGCGTCGATCATGTGCGGGACCGCGATGCCGTGGGTGAACAGCGCGGCGAGCAGGCCGGACGAGGCGCCGGCGGCGATGAACTCCTCGGTGACCACGGCCGAGTCGACGATCGTGCCGCCTCCGCCGCCGACCGGTTCGGGCGCCCCGACGCCGAGCAGCCCGGCGGCCGCGGCGGCCTTGTGCAGCGCGCGCGGCACCTCGCCGGCCCACTCCCACTCGTCGAGGTGCGGCACGATCTCGCGCCGGACGAAGCGGCGGCAGGTGTCGCGCAGCGCCTCGCGCTCGGGCGTGTGGAACGGCGACGGGTTCACAGCAGCTCCTCCGGGATGTCGACGTGCCGCGAGCGCAGCCACTCGCCGAGGGCCTTGGCCTGCGGGTCGAAGCGCACCTGCTCGGCCACGCCGCGGCCGAGCAGGCCGTCGATCACGAAGTTGACCGCGCGCAGGTTGGGCAGCAGGTGCCGGGTGACCGGTAGCGGCGCAACCTCCGGCAGCAGCACGCGCAGCGCGTCCGCCGTCAGCGTCTCGACCAGCCAGGCGTACGCGGCGTCGCCCCGCACCCAGATCCCGACGTTGGCGCTGCCGCCCTTGTCGCCGCTGCGCGCCCCGGCGATCGTGCCGAGCGGCACCCGGCGCACCGGCCCACCGGGCACGGCGGCCACGGGCGGCA
>DASWTI010000300.1:0-28777 GCA_036402215.1 Pseudonocardiaceae bacterium | reverse complement strand
CCTGCGTGGCGCCGACCTGCGCCACGCCGACCTCACCGGCGCCGACCTGCGCGGCGCGGACCTGCGCGGCGCCGACCTGCGCGAGGCGCTCTTCCTCGTCCGCGCCCAGCTCGACGCCGCCCGCGGCGACCGCGCCACCCGCCTGCCCACCGCCCTCGGCCGCCCGGAGCACTGGTGACCGTCCACGTCTACGCGATCCCGTTGCGGACCCGGTTCCGGGGCATCACGGTGCGCGAGGGGCTGCTGTTCGGCGGCCCCGCGGGGTGGGGGGAGTTCTGCCCGTTCCCGGAGTACGACGACCGGGAGGCGCGGGCCTGGCTGGACACCGCGCTGGAGGCGGCGCGCGAGGGCTGGCCGGCGCCGGTGCGGGAGCGGGTGCCGGTCAACTGCATCGTGCCGGCCGTCGACCCGCCGCGGGCGCACGAGCTGGTGCTGGCCTCGGGCTGCGGCACGGCCAAGGTGAAGGTCGCCGACCATCCCGCCTCGCACGCCGAGGACCTGGCGCGCGTCGAGGCGGTGCGCGCCGCGCTCGGGCCGGGCGGGCGGGTGCGGGTGGACGCCAACGCCGCCTGGACGGTGGACGACGCGGTGCCCGCCATCCGGGCCCTGGACCGCGCGGCCGGCGGCCTGGAGTACGTCGAGCAGCCGTGCCGCACGGTCGAGGAGCTGGCCGCGGTGCGCCGCCGGGTGGACGTGCGGGTCGCGGCCGACGAGTCCATCCGCCGGGCCGGGGACCCGCTGCGGGTGGCGGTGGCCGGGGCGGCCGACGTGGCGGTGCTCAAGTGCGCGCCGCTCGGCGGTGTCCGGCGCGCGCTGGAGGTCGCCGAGGCGTGCGGCCTGCCGTGCGTGGTGTCCTCGGCGCTGGAGACCAGCGTGGGGCTGGCCGCGCAGCTCGCTCTGGCCGGGGCGCTGCCGGAGCTGGACCTGGCCTGCGGCCTGGACACCCTGGCGCTGCTGGACGGCGACACCGTCACCCCGTCGCTCACGCCGGTGGACGGCCACCTGCCGGTGCCGCGCACGCCGCCCGTGCCGGACCCGGCGCTGCTGGCCCGGTACGCCGCCGCCCCGGACCGTGCCGCGTGGTGGCTGGCGCGGCTGGCCCGGGTCGGCGGCGGGGACCTGCCCTCAGATCAGCCGACGCCCCAGCGGTAGCCCCAGGAACCGGTGCCCCACACCAGCATCCGGCTCCACGGGGTACAGGCCGGCGTAGCAGCCGGCATCCCCCCGGCCGAGCGGGTCGGCGCGACGGTCAGGCCGTCAGCGGAACGCGCAGGATCTGCCCCACGCGGATGACGTCGGGGTTCGGGATTCCGTTGGCCGCCACCAGGTCCGCGACCGTGGAGTGGTTGTCCCGCGCGATCGCGCTCAGCGTGTCCCCGGCGGCGACCAGGTGGATCCGGTAGCCGGTCATGCCCGGGATCAGGATCACCGGCACCGTCACCACGTCCAGCCCCGGGTCGTGCTGCCCCGACGGGTCGTCGCCGAACACCTGCAACGTCGCCGGCCCCCGGTGCGTCACCGTGATCTCGTGCTGGTGCACGAAAGCCTCCATCGAGCCCATCGACCCGGCCTGGAGATAGCCGCTCAGCAGCACCGCGCCGCCCGGGGCGAGCAGCCGCCAGCCGTAGGACGCCTCGAACGCCGTGCCGATCGCCGCCAGCGTGAGCCGGTTCCCGATCAGGTCACCGGCGATCGGGTGCCTGAGCTGGATCCCGTACGTGTTGGTCATGCGCGGAATCCTTGGGCCCGCGCGGACTTCCGGCAATGTCCACGGCCAGTCCTCACTCGTTCGAGTTGGCTGTCACAGCAAACGACGCTCGGTTTGCTGGATGGGGTCATACGCGGTGGCGAGTCAGATCCCCGGGTGCGGCGTGCCGGTGTCTGCGGGCCGTCCGGCAGTGGTTCACTACTAGCGAGGTGAGGCAGTGAGGACCGTCAAGCTCGTGTCGGGAGTTGTCCTCCTTGGCGTCGGCCTCGGCGCGCTCGTCGATCAACTCCGGCCCGAGACCGAAGTATGGGAGACCGTCCGGCAGTGGTGGCCGGCGGTGATCATTCTAATCGGGCTGGTGGCGGCCCTCCGGGCGATTACCCAGATCACGGTACTGCTCGGCCCGCTTATCGTCATCGCGATCGGCCTGCCGCTGCTGCTCGTTGTCAACGATAATCTTCGGCAGCGGCTGCCTCTCGGATGGTGGCCGCTGATGCTCATGGTGCCTGGGGCTCTCCTGCTGGCCGGCTTGGCCCGGCGCCAGGACGTACCGCACGGTGGCTATGCCAGACGGAAATCGTTGGTGGTTTCTTCCGGTTCGCCGGTGTGGCCGGTCGGCGAGTTCGCGCTGGCCCACCTCACGACTGTGGCCAGTGGGGAGGTGATCGATCTTCGGAAAGCCAAGCCAGCCGACAACGCGGCACGATTGGACGTCACAGCGGTCGCCGGCGGCGTCGAGATCCGTGTGCCGAAAGGTTGGGGAGTCACGGTCGATCAGCAAGTCGTTCTGGGAAAGAGCCGAGCGGTGCCGATCGTCGGTGAAGCACAGCAGCCTGTGCTTCACCTCAAGGCCCTGGTGATCCTTGCAGGTCTGTCCGTCACGCAGGTGGAGGGGACCCTCTCCGGCGCTGCACCGTGATGCCCACGTCCTGGTCCGTGGTCGCGTATCGGAGCACTCCGTAGGCGCCGTTGCGCCGCCAGTAGCCGTTCAGAACGGCATTGATGGCCTGCTCGTGATCGGAGTCTACGGGCATCTGGAGACGCATGGTCTGGTGCAGACGCAGCCGGTGGACATCGAAAGCGGCACACACAGCCACGCGGTAGTTGGTGGCCGCTGCGAGGCTTGAACGGTACGCGAACGCTGCGGCGAGAAGGAACGCCGCCGGGAGGACGAGCCACCAGCCGAACCTGATCAGCAGGCTGGCGCTGATCAGACCGGTGATGGCGCCGGCGATACTCAGCCGCACCGTGACGTCCAGTTCATTGCGGTGTGCGTTGACCTTGTCCAGGGCGTCTTGCGGCAGCACGAAGTACAGCCGTGGCCATGCATGGATGGCGTCCAAGTGGTATGGAGCTCCAGCGCGTTCCTCCATGGCCCGGAGGCGGTTTCCCAGTGCCGTGGGAAGGACGGCCATCGAGTCCGGGTAACTCTGCAGCTCCGTGACGGCATCCGATGCCAGCGGCCCTTCGACGCCTCGACCTTCGTAACTGACGAGCCACTGGAGACGAGATCGACGGCGCTCGTGAACCCAGCAACCGAGGCGGCCGGCTGGTCCCAGTAGTCCCTGCGGCCGCCAATAGCCTTCGAGTAGCCGTATGGACGCCAACTCAAGTGGCTGGAGCGCCAGGCCGGCAATAAGTGAGACAGCCGTTCCGATGACCAGGGTCGGCCACCCCAGCGAGCGAATATTCGTGGCCACCACTTCTAGGGACGGGCTCTGCCGTGGTGCGCCGCTGAGCAGGAGCAGCGTCGTCGTTGCCAGCACTATGGTCACCGGCAGGACGTTGACTAGCTTCAGACGAGTCGGCAGGTCTTTGTCGGTGATCAGGTCGCCGGCGCTCATCGGAGATTCCGGTGAGTGTCGCATCTGAGGTCGTCGTCGGTGAGTGCAGCGTGACTGACAACCTTGATCGATTCATCGCAGTCCGGCGCGGCACAGTGGATGGGGTGGCTCCGTCCAGGTTCCGCGAGCCGCACGGACGAGTGACCCTTGTCGCACTTGGTCGAGTTGTTGATCATCCTGACGAGACCGCCCCAGAGGCATTGTGGAACGTCACAGACCGCCAGAAAGCGTGGGTTGTCGTTCTTGCCCGGCAAGTGCTGGGTACTCGCGAAGAGGCTGACACCCAGAATCAGGGCACGGGCGCGAGTGGTAGTGGACCACTGTCTCCTGCGCATGAGTGTCTCCCGCTCTGGAAGCGATCAGTCACCATACGACTGGCTGAGGCCCGAAGTCCACGAATGACGCCTCATGGGCCCCGCTGGCCACGGCAGGTCCCGCGAGTGAGCCGTCGGTCGTGCAGTGCTTCACCCGTTCACGGGGTCAGCGTTGACATGTGACCCCTAGGTCACATATTGTCGGTCACGTGATCGACGACGACCGCGTGTTCAAGGCCCTCGCGGATCCGACTCGACGCCATCTGCTCGACAGGCTCTTCGCGAGGGACGGGCGCACGCTGACCGAGCTGGAGTCGGAACTGGAGATGAGCCGGTTCGGCGTGATGAAGCACCTCAAGGTGCTGGAGGACGCCGGCCTCGTCGTCTCGCGCCGGAGGGGCCGGGAGAAGTTGCACTTCCTCAACCCGGTGCCGATCCGGCAGATCCACGACCGGTGGATCGACAAGTACACCGAGCGCCGCGTCACCGCGCTCATCGACCTCAAGAGCCAGTTGGAGGACCAGCCATGACCACCTCGACCGCCCTCACCACCCAGGTGCACCAGATCTACATCAACACCACCGCGCAGCGGCTCTGGGACGCCATCACCGGCAGCGAGTGGAGCACCAGGTACGGCTACGCCGCGCTGACCGAGTACGACCTGCGCGCCGGTGGCCGCTACGCCGTCGCGGCCACCGAGGAGATGCGAGCCCACGGCGCCCCCGAGATCATCATCCAGGGCGAGGTCCTGGAGGCCGACCCGCCGCGCAAGCTGGTGCAGACCTGGCACGCCCTGTTCAGCCCCGCCACCGCCGCCGAAGGGCCCCGGCGTCTCACCTGGGAGATCGACGAGGTCTCCGACGGCGTCTGCCGGCTCACCGTCACCCACGACGTCACCGACGCCCCGGAGACCGCCTCCCTCATCGCCGGCACCAGCCCGCAGGCCGGCGGCGGCTGGGCGATGATCATCAGCGACCTGAAGAGCCTGCTGGAGACCGGCAGCTCCATGTTCGCCAAGGGCGCCTGACGCCACCGCGCGACATACGACCGAGGCCGCGTTCCCCACGTACGGGGGAACGCGGCCTTCGTGTGTGGGCGCGCCGGGCAACCGGTGTTGTCACACTGGGGCGTACCGCATACACCCCAGCCCCGGGCCGGTCGTGCGGTTTCTGCTGGCGAGATGAAGAGGACGGGCAATGTTGTCATCCATGCGCGCACTGCACTGCGCAGTCTGATAGCGTGTCCTTGACGGAGCTCGAATCGTCTCGGTGGGCCGAAGCAGTGGCCGGCCGTGGAAAAAGAGACGGCCCCGTTGCCGGGGCCGTCGGGCCAGGGCTGCGCACCCTGGCGTGGTGATCCCACTCTACCTCACCGGCTGGCGTCTGGAAGTGGGAGTGACTGTGACTCGCGTTGCCGTGTTCATCGACGGCTTCAACCTGTACCACGGCATGAAGGCAGCCCACGGGCGCAAGTACCTGTGGCTCGACCTGCAGGGTTTCGGCTTGCGGCTGCTTCGTCCGGCGCAGGAACTCAGCTCGGTCACCTACTTCACGGCGCGGGTTCGCAACGATCCCGATGGTGAGACCCGGCAGTCCACGTACCTGGACGCCCTGGCGACGCACTGTCCGCTTGTCACGACGGTCGCCGGTCGCTTCCAGGAGAAGATCCGCCGATGTGGTGTGTGCGGCCACCAGCACGCCGCGTACGAGGAGAAAGAGACTGACGTCAACATCGCGGTGACGCTCATGGCCGCGGCCGCGTCGGACAGCTTCGACACGGCGCTGCTGGTGTCGGCGGACAGCGACCTGGTGCCGGCCGTCACCGAGGTTCTGCGAGCCTGGCCGGACAAGCGGGTGGTGGGGGTGTTCCCACCCCGGCGTCGCTCGGATCACCTCAAGCGGGTGGCGAGTGGCTGGCTCGTGGTCCCGGAGAGCGTGCTTCGCCGCTCCCAGCTGCCCGAGGTCGTGGTGACGGCGGCCGGGCTCAAGTTCCGGCGACCGGAGCACTGGTCGTGAGCGACCGGGCCAAAGGGGTCACCGCAGCGGAGATCGCGCGGCGGTGCGGCGTCTCTCCGTCGACGGTGACGAACTGGCGTAAGCGTCGCCCGGACTTTCCGGCGCCGGTCGACCGGGGCGGTGGTCGGGACCTGTACGCGGCGGACGACGTCGCGCTCTGGCTGGACGAGCGCCGCGTGCCCGACACCGAATTGAGCCGGGAAGAGTACCCGGGGACGACTTACGGTCATCGCTTCCGGGGTGTTCGACCAACAGCGCCGAACGTCGAGCACGGGCACGTGGCGAGGGTCGTTCGTCAGGCGTGGGCCGATATCTACGCCCTGCGCGACGCGCGGGACATCGGTGAGTACTCGCACCTCGTGCTGGGTCTGGTGTTCGTTGCCGTCCATGATCCCGACGCCTGGGGCCTGGCGGTGGGCGGGGACACCTCGGCTCTCCGAAGGGCGTTGTCGCGGGCATCCTACGGGCGTACTTCGGCGGACGAGGTCGATGACGGGACCTTGTCGCACCTGGTGCCGATCATCCGGCGCCTGGTCGACCACGTGGACCGCCACGGTGTGTCGGGCACGACGCGGTCCGGGGACCTGTTCGACGACCTGCTGCGGAGGTTCGCCGCCGCGGAAGGCCGCCGGGGCGCGATCGTGGTGACCCCGGCGTCCGTGGCACGGGTGCTCGCCGGGTGCGCGGACCCGCGTCGGGGGGATTCCGTGCTCGACTTCTGCCTCGACTCGCCGAGCCTGCTCGTCGAGGTTCGTCGCCGTACGGCGACGGATGACTACGGTCCCGACTCGGTGAACCTCACCGGCTGGGCTCTCACCGATCGGGACGCGCTGCTCGCCGAGTGGAGTCTTCGGCTTCACGGACTACCGGCCGCGGCCCGGAGCATAATGCGGAGATCGGCGCTTCAGGGTAGGTCGGACGCGCCGAGGGCATTCGACGTCGTTGTGGGCAACCCGCCGTTCAACATGCGTTACCTCGACTCCGGTGTCGATCTGCCCTTCGGCCCGCCGCCGGAATCCAATGCCAACTTCGCCTGGCTGCAGCGGGCGTGGTCCCTGCTTCGTACTGGTGGCCGTGCCGCCGTCGTCATGCCCAACGCGACGCTCGGTACGAGGCATCCGGTGGAGGCCGGCATCAGGGCCGACATGGTTCGGGAGGGTCTGGTGGAAGCGGTCATCGCGCTGCCGGATCGCCTGTTCGCCACGACGGCGGTGCCGGTGTGCGTCTGGTTGCTCCGGCGTCCCGTCGTCAATCCGCGATCCGGCGTGCTGCTGGTCGATGCCCGGCAGCTCGGCCGGATGGTCGCACGGGCACAGCGCGATCTGACGGCTGCCGACATCGATGGCATCGTGGGGGCAGTCACCTCATGGCGAGCAGGTCACGATGCGGACATCAGCGGCTTCTCGGCTTCGGTGTCCCTCGATGAGCTTCAATCGGCCGATTACCAGTTGGTGCCGGCACGGTACGTAAGTGCGCCTCCACCCGACGAACCGCCGTTCAGGGAGGTGGCTGACCTGCTGGACCGGCTCGACATGCTCCGGTCGGAGGCTGCGAGGGTCGAGGCCGAGGTGCGCTCCCGACTGGAGTGGGTGGTGGAGTGGACACGCTGATCGGGGTTGTGCCGGACACGTGGACCCGGTGCCCGCTCGATGCGGTGTGCCACGTCCTTCCCGGCCCCTCGGGCTCACGACTGACGGTTCTCGAGAACGCGCCGGACCTCGTGCCGGTGGTGCAACCGAAGGACCTGCGTGACCGGCGCATCGCCCTCGGCGCGTCGGCGACCACGAACAAGGTCGCCGATGAACTCGGCGGCTACCGGCTCCGACGGGGAGACGTCGTGTGCTCGCGGACCGGTGATCTGGGCCGACAGGCCCTTGTGGCCGCCGAGCAGGCCGGATGGCTGATCGGGTCGTCATGCCTGCGGCTGCGCGTGCGGGATGCCGGCGTGGTGTCGCCGGCCTACCTGGTGCAGTACCTGGGTCACCCCGCCGTCAACGAATGGGTTCGGCGGAATGCGACCGGCTCCACCGTTCCCTCGGTCAACACGGCAACGATGGGGGCGCTGGAGGTCGTGCTGCCGCCGCCGGACTTCCAGGCGCGGGTGGCCGAGGTGCTGGGTGCCCTGGACGACAAGGTCGACGTGCACCGACGGATCGTGGAGACCACTGCCGAACTGCACGGCGCGGTGCTGTTGTCGCTCCTCTCCTGGCACCCCGGGCCGTGACTGTCGGTCAGGTCCGGCGCCGGCGGTGGGCGAGGAGGGCGACGGCGGCGGTGAGGGCGGTGATGATGATCGCCCAGGTGAGGGCGGTGGTGCCGGACATGCCCTCGGCTGCCGTGGTCACCGGGGAGACGGGGGCCGCCGGGGGCGCGCCGGCGCGGGCGTCGACGGTGGCCTCGGCGGTGCCGGGGGTCGGCTCCGGGGCAGTCACCCGGACCGTCCAGCGGCCGGGCTCCAGGATGGGGCCGGAGTTGTAGAAGCCCTTGCCCTCGCCGGCGGGCAGCAGCTCCAGGGGCCCGACCACCTGGCCGTTCGGGCCGCTGGCGGTCAGCGACATGCGCACCACGGCGTCCAGGGGATGGCCGTCGGCGTGCACGGCGGTGACGGTGACGCCGGTGGCGCCGTCGCCGGCCACCCGCAGGGTGAGCGGCCCGACGTGGGCGGACGCGGGTGCCGCGGTGGCGGCCGCCCAGAGGACGGCCGCCACCAGGGCGAGCAGGGAACGCCTCATCAGCTCGCGTACACCTCCAGCTCGTAGATCCGCGCGGCCGCGTTGCCGTCGCTCGCCGGCACCAGGACGTTGAGCCGCACGTGCCGCGCCGCGCGCGGGGTGAACGGGTGCGTGGTCACCGCGGCCGTGTTGCCGCGCACCGCGGCCACGGTCGTCCAGGTGACGCCGTCGGCGCTGGTCTGCAGGTCGTAGTCCCGGGTGTTCCACGCCGCGTTCTCACCACCCGCCGCCGAGTGCTTCACCACGAACCGTCCCACGGACACACTGGCACCGAGGTCCACGCGCATCCAGCGGTTCGCCGACTGTGAGCACCACTTGTCCGAGTTCCCGCCGGACACGCTGCCGTTGACGGCCTTCTCGGCGCCCTCCGACACCGCGCACGAGCTGTCCGCGGTGGCCGCCTTGTTCAGCGCCAGGTTCACCGGCGGCGGCGCCGAGCCGCGGCGGCGTTCGAACTCCGCCGTCCAGTAGGCGGTACGTGACAGGTACGCGGTCTCCGCCGCCGCGCCGGTCAGGCCGTAGGCGCCGGAGTACGTCTGGTACCCGAAGCCCGCCGGCGGGCTGCTGCGCGCCGGCTCGATGGTGGAGCCCTCGTGCCACTCGTTGAACGAGGTGATGGACACCCAGGCCGGCACGCCGCCCTTGGTCTCGTCCAGCGCGTTCGACCACTCCGTGTCGTACGTGGCGCCGTTGGCGCGCGCCAGGGTCGGCGTGGTGTTGCCCGGCACCGCGCGGTCGTCGAGGTACCCCGGCCCGACCGACGGCGACCAGATCAGCCCGTTGGCCTTGGCGTACTCCCCGGCGCCCTCCCAGCCCGGCGCGGTCGCCCCGGCGATCACGTCGTAGGTGTAGAGCCCGGCGAAGTGCGCCACCCGCGAGACGTCCGTCGTCTGCGCCAGCACGATGTTCGACGCCCGCAGCGGCGCGATCGCCGACCAGTCGGGGATCGACAGGCTGTCGAACACGTAGAACGCGGGCCGGTTGCCGTACTCCGCGGCCCGGTAGAACGCCGGGTGCGAGCCGTAGCGGCTGTTGATGTAGTTGATATCCGAGACGGTGGAGGAGGCGCTGCGCCCGCCGTACGGCTCCAGGTGCCAGGCGACCTTCAGCCCCTGGGCGTTGGCGGCGTCCAGGATGCGCGGCACCAGGGTGTCCTCGTAGGAGCCCTGGCCCCACCAGCTCGTCACCACCACGCCGACGCCGGCCTGCCGGATCTGCGCCATGTGCTGGGCCAGCACCGCGGTGTCGCCGCTGTCGTACGCGCCGGCCGTCGGGTAGAGGTCGGCGCCGATGTCGTCCGGTGGCGTCCGCCCGCCCTGCTGCCAGTGCCGCCACGACCCGCTGCCGGTGGGCGTGCCGTACCACGGGTAGTAGAAGACGTGCGTGTTCATCGAGACCTGGGCGGCCGGCGGCGGGTTGCTCACCCCGGCGCCGAGGAAGTCCACCCAGTTCACGTTGAGCAGCCCGCCGTTCTCCGCCGAGCCGGTGGGCCTGCGGGTCACGAAGAACAGCGGCTGGGTGGCCGTGTTCGCCGGCAACGGCACCGTGACGTCGGTGTAGGTCTGCCAGGCCCCGGTATTCGGCACCACGGCCGTCGCCAGCAGGGTCCCGGTGGCCGAGCCGGCGCGCACCTCGATCCGCCCGCCGGTGGACCCGGACGCGACCCGGAACCGGGCCTGCTGGATGTTGGTCAGGTTGGCCGGGGTGAACGACCACCAGTCGCCGTCCTCGATCCAGCCGATGTTCTGGAAGCCGCCCTGGGGGTCGCCGGTGGTCTCCTTGGCGACGCCCGGATCACCGGTGGCCGTGGACCCCGCCACGCGCCCGGTGGCCGAGAAGTACTCGGCCTGCTTGCGCTTGGGCTGCAACTGGATCAGCGCCCGGCCGACCAGCCCGCCGTTGTCCGTGTAGGTGGCCTCCAGCACGGAGAACACGTTGGCGTCGGCGCCGTGCCCGCTGGCCAGCGAGGTCTGCACGGTGCCGTAGCAGCCATCGGCCTGCTGCAACGGATGCGCGTGCTCGTCGTGTCCGAGCGAGTACTGCAGCCGCACCCGGGAGCAGGTGATGGTGCCGTCCTCCGGGTCGGTCACCGAGACCGTGTAGTCGACCCGGTCGCCCCACTCGAAGAACCCACCGCCCGGCGGCACGGTGATCCGCACCGTCGGCGCGGTGTTGCCCACCACGATCGGCACGTTGGCCACGCCGGTCTGCCCGGTCGGGTCGGTCACGGTGAGCTGCGCGGTGTAGGAACCGTTGGCGGTGTACGTCTTCGACGGGTTGGCCACGGTGGACGTGGTGCCGTCGCCGAACGCCCAGCGGTAGGTGATGGCCTGGCCGTCCGGGTCGTTGGAGCCGGCGCTGCTGAACTGCACGGCCAGCGGTGCCGCGCCGGACGTCGGGGTGCCGCTCGCCACGGCCACCGGGGCGCGGTTCTGGGCCACCGCGTCGATCCGGTAGACCCCGGAGTCGTCGTTGTTGCCGCCGAACCCGGTGCCCCACTCGATGAGGTAGAGCGCACCGTCCGGGCCCCACTTCAGGTCCATCGGCCGGATCGTCGACATGCCGGCGAGCGCGTGGTTGATGTCGACCAGCGTGCGGCCGTCCGGGCTCACCTGCATCGTGTAGAGCTTCGACTGGTTCCACTCGCCGAAGATCGCCTTGCCGTCGAAGTACGCCGGCCACTTGCGCGCGGAGTTGAGCCCGGCGTCGTACCGGTAGACCGGCCCGCCCATCGGCGCGCCACCGCCGCCCAGCTCCGGGAACCGCGGGTTGCCGTCGTAGTCGTAGTCCACGGTCGCCGCGATCGCGGCCGGCAGGGTGCCGCGGCCGGTGTTGTTAGGGGAGTTGTTGACGGGCGCCGCGCAGGTGAACGCCGGGCCGCTCGGACCGCTCGGGAAGGTGTAGTCGCGGTACGGCGTGTTGTTGCCGGTGCAGTACGGCCAGCCGTAGTTCCCCGGCTGCGCCACGATGTTCCACTCCACGGTGTTGCCCGGCCCGCGGTCCGGGCTGGCCTGCCCGGCGTCCGGGCCGTAGTCCGCCACGTACAGCACGTTCGACGCCGGGTCGACGCCGATCCGGAACGGGTTGCGGAAGCCCATCGCGTAGATCTCCGGCCGGGTCTGCGCGGTGCCGGGGGCGAACAGGTTGCCGCTCGGGATGGTGTAGGTGCCGTCGGCCTGCGGACGGATCCGCAGCACCTTGCCGCGCAGGTCGTTGGTGTTGCCGGAGGTGCGCTGGGCGTCGAAGTCGGCCCGCCCGGCGCGCTCGTCGATCGGCGTGTACCCGCCGGACTCGAACGGGTTGGTGTTGTCGCCGGTGGCCAGGAACAGATTGCCGGCGCCGTCGAACGTCATGCTGCCGCCCGCGTGGCAGCACGTGTTGCGCTGCGTCGGCACCTGGAGCACCACGCGCTCGCTGGCCAGGTCGAGCGTGTCGCCGTTCATGGTGAACCGGGACACCTGGTTGCGCGCCGCGCCGCTCGCCGGCGAGTGGTACAGGTACACCCAGCGGTTCGTGGCGAACGCCGGGTCCAGCACCAGGCCGAGCAGCCCGTCCTCGTTGCCGGTGAAGACCGGCAGGGTCCCGGCGGTGACCGTGGTCTGGGTGTCCGGCCTGATGATCCGCAGCCGGCCGTCGCGCTCGATGTAGAACACCCGGCCGTCCGGGGCCACGTCGAGCTCCATCGGGTTGTTGGTGTTGGAGTCCAGCGTCACCTTCTGGAACGAGCTGGTCAGCGAGGCGCCGCAGTTCGCCGCCACGACACCGGCCGCGGTGCGGATGCCGCCGAGCAGGTGGTTGCGGAAAGCGGTGTCGGAGAACGACTCCGCGGTGTGCCCGCCGCCGGTGTACCAGGACCGGCCGCCGTCGAAGGTGCGGCACCAGGCGATCGGGTGGTCGTGGCCCATGGCGCCGGCGCCGGGGGAGTACGTGGTCTCGTCCAGCGAGGCCAGCACGTGCACCTGGCCGCGGGGGTTGGAGCGGAAGTTGTACCACTCGTCGAACCTGCTCCAGCGCTGCGGGAGCCCGGCCGTGGACGGGTGCGCCGGGTCCTCCACCTTCACCGTGGCGGTCTGGTTCGCCGGGTGGGAGTTGAAGTAGGAGCCGACGAGCTGGCCGTACCAGGGCCAGGAGTACTCGGTGTCGGAGGCCGCGTGGATGCCGGCGAAACCGCCGCCGGCCCGGATGTAGCGCTCGAACGCGGCCTGCTGGGTGCCGTCCAGCACGTCGCCGGTGGTGGACAGGAAGACCACCGCCCGGAACCGCGCCAGGTTGGCGTCGGTGAACGCGGCCGGGTTCTCGGTGGTCTCCACGGCGAAGTTGTTCGCCGCGCCGAGCTGCTGGACGGCCGTGATGCCGGCCGGGATGGAGTCGTGGCGGAAGCCCGCGGTCCTGGAGAACACGAGCACGGAGAACGCCGGCGCGGGCTGCGCGCCGGCCGGGGCGGGGGTGTGTGCGACGGCCAGGACGCCGGCGGACACCACGAGCGCGGACAGGAGCGCGAGCGACCGGGACAGGCGGGCACGACGACGGCGGGTCGGGGGCATGCGGGTCTCCTTCTCCGGGCAGGGACCGGAATCAGGGGTGACCGGAGCGCGACGCCCGCCGTAGCGTCGAGATCCTCGTGGAGGGGTGGGGTTGCGGTCGCGTCCCGCCGTGGACCCGACCGTGGGTCACAGGCAGGTTACCTCCGGTTACCGCAAGAAGTCCACGGCCACCCGCAAGAATCGGACGGCAAGCTCGCGATGTCTGGCGCGGCCACCCGGGTGGCGACCGTTGACAGCCGGACGCGTACGGGCGGAACGTAATGGGGCACGTGCTCTCCGTGATCAGACGGCCCGGGCGCCGGGGTGCGGCGGCCCCGCACCGGTCCGACCCAGCGCCCTCCCCGGAGGGCCGGTCGTCGAACGGACCCTGCCATGAGAAGAACCTCCGCCGCGCTGTGCGCCGGCCTGCTCGTGACCGCGAACGCGGTCGCCATCCTCGCCGCGGCCCCACCGGCCGCCGCCCACCCGGTCAACGCCGCCGACTTCCAGCGCGTGGAGCTGGCTCGCGGCGTGGCCGAGATGGGCGAGCCCATGTCCCTCGCGGTGCTCCCGGACCGCTCCGTGCTGCACACCGCACGGGGCGGCGTGGTGCGCCGCACCGATGTCAACGGCACCACCACGGTGATCGGCACCCTGCCCGTCTACTCGCACGACGAGGAGGGCCTGCAGGGCGTCGGCGTCGACCCGGGCTTCGCCACCAACCGGCACATCTACCTGTACTACGCGCCGCCGCTGTCCACGCCGGGCGGTGACGCCCCGGCGAGCGGCTCCGACTTCTCCGCCTGGAACGGCGTGAACCGCCTGGCACGCTTCACGTTGAACGCCGACTTCACGCTCAACCCGGCGAGCCAGGTGACCGTGCTGGACGTGCCGGCGAGCCGCGGCATCTGCTGCCACGTCGGTGGCGACATCGACTTCGACGCGGCCGGCAACCTGTACCTGTCCACCGGCGACGACACCAACCCGTTCGACTCCGGCGGCTACACGCCGATCGACGAGCGCGCCGACCGCAATCCCGCCTACGACGCGCAGCGCAGCTCCGGCAACACCAACGACCTGCGCGGCAAGGTGCTGCGGATCAAGGTCAACGCCAACGGCACGTACTCGATCCCGAGCGGCAACCTGTTCGCCCCCGGCACGGCGCGCACCCGGCCGGAGATCTACGCCATGGGCTTCCGCAACCCGTTCCGGATGAGCGTGGACCGGCCCACCGGCGCGGTGTTCCTCGGCGACTACGGCCCGGACGCGGGCTCCGCCAGCGCCACCCGCGGGCCCGGCGGCCAGGTCGAGTTCAACCGGATCACCTCGGCCGGCAACTACGGCTGGCCGTACTGCACCGGCGGCAACACCAGCGCCGAGACCTACGTGGACTACACGTTCCCGTCCGGTCCGTCCGGCTCCCGCTTCAACTGCGCCGCGCCCACCAACAACTCCCCGCGCAACACCGGCCTCACCACGTTGCCGGCCGCGCGCGCCGCCTGGATCACCTACGACGGCTGCTCGGTGGCCGCGTTCGGCTGCGGCTCCGAGTCGCCGATGGGCGGCGTGGTCTACCG
This sequence comes from Pseudonocardiaceae bacterium, assembly GCA_036402215.1. Taxonomy (GTDB): domain Bacteria; phylum Actinomycetota; class Actinomycetes; order Mycobacteriales; family Pseudonocardiaceae; genus DASXTS01. The sequence goes on along the minus strand of DASWTI010000300.1, from coordinate 14,064 downwards.
GTACAACGCCGGGCTGGTCTCGCCGGTCAAGTTCCCGCAGGTGCTCGACGGGCACTTCTTCGCCGCCGAGTTCGGCCGCCGCTGGCTGCGCACCGTGCACGTCAACAGCGACGGCTCGGCCGGCCAGATCGACCCGTTCCCCTGGACCGGCACGCAGATCATCGACACCGCGTTCGGCCCGGACGGCGCGCTGTACGTGCTCGACTACGGCACCGGCTACTTCAGCGGCGACCACAACTCGGCCCTCTACCGCATCGAGTACAACCCGTCCGGCAACCAGCCGCCGGTGGCCCGCGCCTCGGCCACGCCCACGTCGGGTCCCGCGCCGCTCGCCGTGCAGTTCAGCAGCGCCGGCTCGTCCGACCCCGAGGGCGGCGCGCTCACCTACCGCTGGGACTTCGGCGACGGCACCTCGTCCACGGCGGCCAACCCGTCGAAGACGTACTCCGGCAACGGGCAGCGCACCGCCACGCTCACCGTGACCGACCCGGCGGGCCGCACCGCCAACGCGAGCGTGGTCATCACGGTCGGCAACACCGCGCCGCGGGTCACCCTCACCACCCCGGTCAACGGCACGCCGTTCTCCTTCGGCGACGCGGTGCCGTACACGATCACCGTGACCGACCCCGAGGACGGCACCGTGGACTGCGCCGCGGTGCGGCTGACGTACGTGCTCGGGCACGACTCGCACGGGCACCCGATCTCCTCGCGCACCGGCTGCTCCGGGACGATGACCATCCCGGTGGACGGCGAGCACGACACGGCGGCGAACCTGTTCGCGGTGTTCGACGCGGAGTACACCGACCGCGGCGGGCTCACCACGCACGCCCAGCACACGCTGCAACCCACCCGGCGGCAGGCCGAGCACCACACCTCGCAGTCCGGCACCACCCTGATCGACAAGGCGTCCGCCGAGGGCGCCAGGACCGTCGGCAACATCCACAACGGCGACTGGATCGCCTTCCAGCCGTACGCCCTCGCCGGCGTGAACCGGCTGACCGCGCGGGTCTCCTCCGGCGGCTCCGGCGGCACCCTCACGGTGCGCGCCGGCTCGCCCACCGGCCCGGCGCTCGGCGCGGTCGCGGTGCCGGTGACCGGCGGCTGGGACACCTTCACCGAGGTGTCCGCGGCGCTCTCCGGCGCCCCGGCCGGCACCACCACGCTGTACCTGACGTTCTCCGGCACCGGCACCGGGGCGCTGTTCGACGTGGACGCCTTCACGGTGCAGCGCCCCACCGGCGGCACCGGGCCGATCCGCGGCATCGGCGCCAAGTGCGTCGACGTGGCCGGCGGCGCGACCGCGGACGGCACCAAGGTCCAGCTCTGGACCTGCAACGGCACCGCGGCGCAGAACTGGACGGTCGGCGGCGGCACCGTCCGGGCGCTCGGCAAGTGCCTGGACGTCGCCGGCGGCGGCACCGCGGCGGGCACCAGGGTGCAGCTCTGGACCTGCAACGGCACCGGCGCGCAGACCTGGCAGCCGCAGGCCGACGGCACGCTGCGCAACCCGCAGTCCGGCCGCTGCCTGGAGGCCCAGGGCGGCGCCACCGCCGACGGCACCCAGCTCGTGATCAACACCTGCACGGCGGCCAACGCGCAGCGCTGGACCCTGCCGTGACCGATCCCCGCTTCCCCGAGAGGAGCCGGCTCATGCTCGGCCGATACCTCACCGGCGCGGTCGGCGCGCTGGCCCTGCTGGCCTGCGGGGCGGTGGCCACGCCGCCCGCCGCGGTCGCCGCGGACACCCCGTACGACGTGCTGGTGTTCTCGAAGACGGCGGGCTTCCGCCACGACTCCATCGCGGCGGGCACCCAGGCGATCCAGCAGCTCGGCGCGGCCAACAGCTTCACCGTGACCGCCACCGAGGACGCCGCCGCCTTCAGCACGGCCAACCTGTCCCGCTTCGAGGCCGTGGTGTTCCTCAACACCACCGGCGACGTGCTCAACGCGACGCAGCAGACCGCGTTCGAGTCCTACATCCGGGCCGGCGGCGGGTACGTCGGCGTGCACGCCGCGGCCGACACCGAGTACTCCTGGCCGTTCTACGGTGAGCTGGTCGGCGCGTACTTCGCCTCGCACCCGGCGATCCAGCAGGTCACCCAGCGCGTGGAGAACCGGGCGCACGCCGCCACCGCGCACCTCGGCCAGACCTGGGTGCGCACCGACGAGCTGTACAACTACCGCACCAACCCGCGCTCGACGGCCCGCGTGCTGGTCACCCTCGACGAGTCGACGTACAGCGGCGGCAGCATGGGCGCCGACCACCCGCACACCTGGTGCAAGCCGTTCCAGGGCGGCCGCGCCTTCTACACCGGCAACGGCCACACCCAGGCCAGCTACTCGGAGCCCGGGTTCCGCTCGATGCTGCTCGGCGGCATCCGCTACGCGGCCGGCCGCCACAAGGCCGACTGCCGGCCGGAGACCGGCTACACCAGCCTCTACAACGGCTCCACCACCGGCTGGTCGCAGGCCGGGCCCGGCTCGTTCACCAACAGCGACGCCACCCTGCACTCCACCGGCGGCATGGGCCTGTTCTGGTACGGCGCGCGGGAGTACCGCGCGTACTCGCTCAAGCTCGACTGGCGGCTCGCGGGCGACGACAACTCCGGCGTCTTCGTCGGCTTCCCGCCGTCGTCGGACCCGTTCTCCGCGGTGAACAACGGCTACGAGGTGCAGATCGACCCGACGGACGCCGCGGACCGCACCACCGGCGCGATCTACGGCTTCCGGTCGGCCGACCTGGCGGCGCGGGACGCGGCGCTCAACCCGCCGGGGGAGTGGAACACCTACGAGCTGCTGGTGGAGGGCGAGCGCCTGCAGGTCTTCCTGAACGGCGTGCGGATCAACGACTTCACCAACACCGACCCGGCGCGTTCGCTGGCCAGCGGGCACATCGGCATCCAGAACCACGGCACCGGGGACGACGTGTCGTTCCGCAACATCCGGATCAAGGAGCTCGGCGCCCCGCCGGGCGGCACCGGCCCGATCCGCGGCATCGGCGGCAAGTGCGTCGACGTGTCCGGCTCGAACACGGCCGACGGCACCAAGATCCAGCTGTGGACCTGCAACGGAACCGGCGCGCAGAGCTGGACGGTCGGCGGTGGCACGATCCGCGCGCTCGGCAAGTGCATGGACGTCGCCGGTGGCGGTACGGCGGCGGGGACGCGGGTGCAGCTCTGGACCTGCAACGGGACCGGGGCGCAGTCGTGGCAGCCGCAGGCCGACGGCACGCTGCGCAACCCGCAGTCCGGCCGGTGCCTGGAGGCCCAGGGCGGGGCCTCGGCGGACGGAACCCAGCTGATCATCAACAACTGCACGGCGGCGGCCGCGCAGCGCTGGACCCTGCCGTAGCACCGGTCCGGTGATCCGCCGGGTTCCCGGTTCCGGGGATCCGGCGGATCACCGCGCACGCCCGCCCGGCCACTGGTAGGCGGTCACCATGCGGCTGTCCGGGGCCATCGCGGCGCTCGTGCTGCTCGGGGCCGGCGCGTTGGCCGGCTGCGTTCCGCAACGCGCGACGGCGGGCGGCGACCTGCCGGACCTGGGCGTGCCCGGGCCGCACCAGGTGCTGGTGTCGGCCGCCCCGGCGCACACCTTCTACGCCCCGGCCGCGTTCGCCGATGGTGCCCGGTACCCCGTGGTGCTGTGGGGCAACGGCACCGGCGCCGCCCCGACCGTGTACGACGCGCTGCTGCGCCACCTGGCCTCGCACGGGTTCCTGGTGGCCGCGGCCAACACCCCGCGGGCGCTCACCGGCGCCGAGCTGCTCACCGGGCTGGACCAGCTGACCGCGTTCGACCGCGACCCCGGCAGCCGGTTCCACGGGCACGTCGACGCCACCGCGGTGGGCGCCACCGGGCACTCCCAGGGCGGCGGGGGAGCGCTCAACGCGGCGCGCGACCCGCGCGTGCGCACCGCTGCCCCGCTGCAACCGTGGCGCGGCGAGGCCGGCCTGGTGCGCGGTTCCGTGCTGCTGCTGGCCGGCGGTGACGATCGCGTCGTGCCGCCGGCCGACGTGCGGGCGGCGTTCGACCAAGTGACCGGCCGCGGCGCCTACGCCGAGCTGCGCACCGGCCCGCACACCGAGCCGGCGCGCGACGGCGGCCGGTACCGCGCCGTGCTCACCGCCTGGCTGCTCTGGACGCTGCGCGGTGACGAGCGGGCCGGCGCCTGGTTCACCGGCCCGGGTTGCGGGCTGTGCCGGTCCCCGGACTGGACCTACCAGCCCGACCTGTGAGGGAACGGCCGGACGCCGGCCCCGGCACCGGTGACACCCCCCGCGTGGTGCCCCGGCGTCAGCCCTGGCCTGCCCGGTCGGCGTCGCCCCTCAGCAGGCAGAACTCGTTGCCCTCCGGGTCGGCCAGGACCGCCCAGCTCGTGTGGTCGCCCTCGCGCAGGTCGGCCACCATGGTCGCGCCGAGCCCCAGCAGCCGTTCGAGCTCGGCGTCACGGTGCCCGCTCGGCCGCAGGCAGACGTGCACCCGGTTCTTGCCGGCCTTCGGCTCCGGGACCTCGTTGAAGTAGAGGTTCGTCCCGCCGTCCGGGGCGATCGCCACCGCCTCCGGCACGCCCGGCGCGTCCTCGTCGTCCAGCGGCCACTCCATGACCTTGCTCCAGAACGTCGCCAGCTCGTAGGCGTTGGCGCAGTCGAAGGCCACGTTCTGCATCGCGAAGCGCATGGGCGCGATCGTGGCCCCCGCGTCCGGCCCCGGCAACCGGGTTGGCGTCCCTCGCCGGGCCTGGCAGGTCACGTCCGGCGGCGTGACGCCACGAATGCCGGGCGGCTACGCCTCGAACCTCGTCCATCGCCCTTCGGAGACCACCTCGACGGAGCCGTCGACGACCGTGATGGCCGTCTGTTCGTCGATGGCGTAGGCCGGGACGCCGATCTCGGCGGCCCACCGCTCCGCGTCGGCCATCGTGTTCGTCGGGAAGGCGTCCAGGTGCGGGAAGATCGAGAAGTCGACGACCCCCAGGGTGCGGTCGTCCGGCGCGGACGCCCACTCGACGAAGTACCCCCCGATCCGGGGCGTCATCACCATGCTCCCGGCGCTCACTCCCACCCAGACCGTGCCGGGCAGCGACGGCAGCAGCTCGGCCAGCCCGGACTCCCGCATCCAGTGGCACAGGTACGTCGCGTCGCCGCCGTCGACCAGGAGCACGTCCGCCTCCCGGACCCAGGGGACCCATCGCTGCGCGCCGATGGTGGGCAGCGCGGTCAGTTCGAGGACACCGAGCGACGCCCAGCCCAGCCCGGTCAGGTGCCGCCACTGGGGCTCGGCGGCCACCAGGCCCCGCACCGATGCCGGACCGCACATCGGGTGGCCCCACTGCGCGGTCGGGATGCAGAGGGCGTGGCACTCGGCGATCGGCTTGCCGAGGAGCCGCACGAGCGCCGAGTGGATGCTCGGGTTCGTGACGCCGCCCGAGGTGAGCAAGAGCTTCACAGTGCCTCGAATTCGCGCGCGGAAGGGGAGGGGCCCGAGGACCCGGCACGTGCCGGGAACTCATCGTAGTTCCGGCAGCCCTCTCCGAAGGTCCCCCCGGGCCGCCGGGGCACGATCGCGGCCGCCCCTCGCTAGGGTCGGGCAGATGACGGATCCGTTGGCGGAACTCAGGAGCACGATCGTCCACGGCGACGGGGACAACCGGCTGGTGCCGCGGATCGCGGACGGCTCGGCGCCGCGGGAGGCGCTGGTCGCGCTGGCCGGCGAGGAGCGGCGGATCGTGGCGAGCGACTGGCGCAGCTTCCTCACGCTGGCCGCCCGCGCCGAGGACCGGCCGACCCGGGAGTTCTTCACCACGCTCGCCCAGGGCGAGGCGGTCTCGCTGGACAACGTCACGACGTTCGGCGCCGCGGTCGGCCTGGACCCCGCGGCGTACCGGCCGCTCGCCGGCTGCCAGGCCTACCCGTCGTACGTGGCGCGGCTGGCCCAGGAGGCCGCGCCTGCCGACGCGCTGCTCGCGGTGGTGGCCAACTTCGTGGCCTGGGGCGGTTACTGCGCCACCGTGGCCCGGGCGCTGCGCGAGCACTACGGCCTGGACGACGCCGCGTGCGCGTTCTTCGACTTCTTCGCCACGCCCGCCCCGGACCTGGACCGGCAGGCGGCCGACGCCGTGCGCGCCGCGCACGCCGCCGGCCGCCTGACCGGGCAGGCCACCGAGTACGGCCGCCTGCTCCAGTCCTACGAGCTGATGTTCTGGAACACCATCGCCGACGCCTGCTAGACCGTCATCCGCAGGTGTTCCCGGCGCAGGAGCGCAGCGTGGCCAGGCGGGCGGCGAGGGCCGACCGGACCGCGGCGAGCGCGGGGTCGTCGTGCCGGGAGCGCAGCTGGTACGGGTCGGTCACCAGGTCGTACAGCTCGCGCTCGCCGGACGAGTGCTCGACGTAGGAGTACCGGCCCACCCGGATCGCGGCGTACCAGGGGTTGCCCGACGGCTTCGGCCCGGTCTCGATCAGCAGGTGGCGGCCGGTCGCCTGGCCAGGGTCCTGCGCGAGCGAGATCAGCGAACGCCCGTCGATCGGGATGCCCGGCGTGGCGTCCGCCGCGTCCACCAGGGTCGCCGCCAGGTCGACGTTGGACGTGAACGCGGCGTTCACCGCGCCGGCCGGGACGCCGGGGCCGCGCAGCACGAGCGGCACCCGCGCGGACTCCTCGTAGGCGAAGATCTTGCCGCGCGGGATGCGGTGCTCGCCCTGCAGCCAGCCGTTGTCCGAGGTGAACACGATGACGGTGTTCGCCAGCTCCCCGTGCGCGGCCAGCCGTGCCACGATCGCCGCGACCGCCTCGTCCACCGCCAGCAGGGACTCCAGGCGGGAGCGGTGGTCCTGGGTGATCTCCGCCCGGGAGCCGGCGTCGATCCGCGGCAGCGCGCGCACCTGGGCCGGCTTGTCGCTCACGTCGGCCTCGTCGAACGAGGGCGTGGTGGGCAGCGGCGCCGTGCCGTAGGCGCCGCGGTGGCGCGGCGCCGGGCGGGGGTTGCGGTCGCCGTTCACCGAGGCCCAGCCCACCTCGGAGTGCGGGGCGAGCGGCGCGAAGGAGAGCAGGAACGGCGCGGCCTGCGGCGCCATGCGGTTGACGTAGTCGGTGGCGAAGGCGCGCAGCACGTCGGTCTGGTAGAGCGCCGGGTCCTCCACGTCCTGCCGGCCGTAGGTGCGCGGCACGCCGTTGTTGTTGATCGTGTAACCCCACATCCGGTAGGTCGTGGGATCGACCGTGCCGTGCCATTCGCCCCAGCCCGGCGGAATCTCCGTCGGGTCGTTCACGCCGTAGCCGTTGAGGTACTTCCCGATGTGCGTGGTGCGGTACCCGGCACGGCTCAGCCACACCGGGACGGTCTCGTCGCCGCGCAGCTGTTCGTACCCGCCGTCCGGCGGCGAGTTGCCCATGACGTCGTGGTTGTGCGGGTACTGGCCGGTCAGGTACGTGGCCCGCGACGGGCAGCAGAGCGGGTAGGACACGAAGCTGTTCGAGAACGTGGTTCCGTTGGCGCCCAGCAACTCCCGGGTCCTCGGCAACGCGGACATGCCGCTCACGTCCAGGTCGTCGGCCATGATCACCACGAGGTTCGGGCGGGCCGGGGCCGGTTGCGCGGCGGCCCCGGCCGCGGTCACCGGGGCCAGCGCGGCGGCGACGGCCAGGGCCGCCAGGGCCACCGGGACGCGGGCACGTCTGTTCGGCATTCGTCCTCCAGTGCGGATCGGTCGCGATTCGGGAGTGCGTTCCCGGCTGCCGACCGTGGCCCTGCCGGATGGTCGCGGCAAGATCCGCGCGGAATCGTTCAGGAGGCGCTCAGGAAAGGCGTCCCTGGTACCGGGATTCAGCCGGCCGGCACCCGTGGGGCCACCTCGGCGCCGGCGAAGCGCACGAAGCCGGCCGGGTCGGGGTCGTCCGGCGTGGGCTGGAGGATCACCGCGTCCGCCCCCGCCGCGACGTACCGGCGCACCCCGTCGGCCACCGCGTCCGCGTCCCCGGCGACGCCGCTCTCCGGCGGGTTTCCCCACCGCCGCAGGTCGCCCGCCAGCCGCTCCGCGGCGTCCGGTCCGGTGGCCGCGTGCACGTACACCGTCACCCGGTGCGGCCCGGCGGCGCCGATCCGCCGCCGCGCGGCGCGCACCTGGTCGGGGGTGGTGCCGCCGGTGAGGATGGTGCCGTCGGCCAGCTCACCGGCGAGCGCCAGCGTGCGCGGCCCGGTGGCCCCCGCGTGCAGCGCCACCCGGCCCGCCGGCGGCCAGTCCAGGCGCACCCGGTCCAGCCGCACGTACCGGCCCTCGGTGCTCACCTCGTCGCCGTCCAGCAACGCGCGCAGCGCCCCCAGGTGCTCGCGCAGCAGCGTGAGCGGCGAGGCCGCCCGGGCGCCCACCTGGGCCATCCAGTCCTGCACCCCGTGGCCCACGCCCGCCACCGGCCGGCCGGGAAACATCCGCTCCAGCGTGGCCAGTTCCATCGCGGTGATCGCCACGTTGCGCAGCGGCACCGGCAGCAGCCCGATGCCCACCCGAACCGTGCGGGTGGCGGCCAGCGCGGCCGCGGCCGAGGCGATGCCGCTCTGCCGGAAGCAGTCCTCCCACAGCCACAGCTCCGCCAGCCCGGCCTCGTCGGCCGCCACCGCCACCTCGATCAGCCGCTCCGGCGGGAGCTGGGGCAGGAACACCGCGCCGACCGTGCTCATCGCGCCACCTCCGCAGCCGTGACCCGCAGCACCCGGGTCACGCCGCCGTCGTCCTCGGGGATGTCCTGCGTGTGCCGGAAGCCGAGCGCGGCCAGCAGCGCCAGCGAGCCCGTGTTCTCCGGCGCCACCGTCGCGTGCACGGCATCCAGGCCCAGCGTGCCGAAGCCGTACGCCAGCACCGTCCGTGCGACCTCGCCGCCGAGCCCGCGGCGCCACACGGCCGGGACCAGCGCGTAGATCAGCTCGTGGCCGTCCACCTGCTCGGTGCGCTTGAGCTCGGCGTGCCCCACGTGCCGGCCGTCCAGCCGCACCGCCCACACGTCGAACCGGTTCGCCCCGTACACCTCGAACACCCGGTGGAACAGCGCCCGGGTCTCCGCCTCGGGCTCCGGGCCGTCGCCCATCCAGCGGCTCACCCGCTCGTCACCGAACAGCGTGACGAAGCTCTCCTCGTCGGCCGGGGTGTACTCGTCGAGCAGCAGCCGCGCGCTGCGCAGGGTGGGGCTCACGCCGGCCGACGCTAGTCGCCCGGGAATCGGGATGACCGATGTCGGTGGCCTTGACTAGCGTCGCGGGCGTGGTGGATCACGTGCCCCCGGTCCTCGCCAGGGACCTGCGCAAGAGCTTCGGCGCGTTCGAGGCGGTGCGCGGCGTGGACGTCGAGGTGCGGCCCGGCGAGGCGTTCGGCTTCCTCGGCCCCAACGGCGCCGGCAAGTCCACCACCGTGCGCATGATCGCCTGCGTGTCCCCGCGCACCGGCGGCGAGCTGAGCGTGCTCGGCATGGACCCGGCGACCGACGGGCCGCGCATCCGCTCCCGGCTCGGCGTCGTCCCCCAGCAGGACTCGCTGGACAACGAGCTGACCGTCCGGGAGAACCTGCACATCTACGGCCGCTACTTCGGGCTGCCCTGGTCGCACGTGCGCCGCCGCGCCGTCGAGCTGCTGGAGTTCGCCCAGCTCACCGACCGCGCCGACCAGGCGGTCGAGCCGCTGTCCGGTGGCATGAAGCGCCGGCTCACCATCGCCCGCTCGCTGGTCAACGACCCGGAGCTGCTGCTGCTCGACGAGCCCACCACCGGCCTGGACCCGCAGGCCAGGCACCTGCTGTGGGACCGGCTGCGCCGGCTCAAGGCCGCCGGCACCACGCTCATCCTCACGACGCACTACATGGACGAGGCCGAGCAGCTCTGCGACCGGCTGGTCGTGATGGACGAGGGCCGCATCGTCGCCGAGGGTTCACCGGCCGAGCTGATCGCCCGCCACTCCAGCCGTGAGGTGCTGGAGCTGCGCCTCTCCGGGAACGGCCACGGCGGCGACCTCAGCGGTGCCGGGCGGCTGGTCGCCGACCTCGCCGAGCGGGTGGAGGTGCTGCCGGACCGGCTGCTGCTCTACACCACCGACGGCGAGGCGTCACTCGCCGCCGTGCACCGCCGGGGCGTCGAGCCGGCCGCCAGCCTGGTCCGCCGCAGCACCCTGGAGGACGTGTTCCTGCACCTCACCGGACGCCGGCTGGTGGACTGATGCCGGCCGCGCTGCGGGTGACCGCCCTGTTCTGGACCTGGTACCGCCGCAACTGGCGGGCCAGCGTGGTGTCCACCGTGCTGCAGCCGCTGCTCATGCTGCTCGCGTTCGGCCTGGCCTTCGGCTCGCTGGTGGAGCCGAGCGCGGCCACCGGGAACGTCGACTACCTGACGTACCTGGCGCCCGGGCTGCTGGCCATGACCGCGGTGCAGCTCGGCGTCGGCGAGGCCACGTACCCGGTGCTCGGCTGCTTCAAGTGGCACCGCTCGTACCACGGCATGGCGGCCACCCCGCTCACCCCGGCGCAGATCATGTCCGGCCACCTCACCTGGATCACCATCCGGATCGCCTCGGCCTGCGCGGTGTACCTGGTGGTGATCGCGCTGTTCGGCGGGGCGCCCGGCCCCGGGGTGCTGCTGTCCCTGGTGTTCGCCACGTTGTGCGGGCTCGCCACGGCCGCGCCGGTCCTGGCGTTCTCGGCGTCGATCGACGACGAGGGCTCGCACTTCGGCGTGCTGAACCGCTTCGTGGTGCTGCCGATGACGCTGGTCGCGGGCACCTTCTTCCCGGTGTCCGAGCTGCCGCTGTGGGCCCGGCCGCTGGCCTGGGTGAGCCCGCTCTGGCACGGCACCGAGCTGGCCAGGGGTGCGTCGCTGGAGACGCTGCGCCCCGGCCCGGTCGCCGGGCACCTGGCGTACCTGCTGCTGTTCGCCGTCGTCGGCGCCGCGCTCGCCGCCCGGCGGTTCCGGGTCCGGTTGCACACGTGAGGGGTGGGGGATGAGCCGACCGGTCGTCACCGGGCCGCGGTCCGGGCCGCCACCGGAGCCGGGCGGCGCCGGGTTGCTGCTGCGGATCATGCCGCCCGGGCTGTACGCCGGCCGGGCCCGCATGTTGCTGGAGCGCGGCCTGCTGGTCTACCGGCGGATCTGGCTGATCATCCTCAGCGGCTTCGCCGAGCCGCTGTTCTACCTGTTCGCGCTGGGCACGGGCCTCGGCGCGCTGGTCGGCGGGGTGGCCGGCCCCGACGGCTCGCCGGTCGGTTACGCGGAGTTCATCGCGCCCGGGCTGCTCGCCGCCTCGGCGATGAACGGCGCGGTCTACGACTCCACCTACAACATCTTCCACAAGCTCAGGTACGGCAAGGTGTACGACGCCATCCTGGCCACCCCGCTCGGCCCGGTGGACATCGCGCTCGGCGAGATCACCTGGTCGCTGGTCCGCGGCGCCCTCTACGCCACCGGCTTCCTCGGCGTGATCCTGGCCATGGGCCTGGTCGGCTCGGCGTGGGCGCTGCTGGCGCTGCCGGCCGCGCTGCTGATCGCCCTCGGGTTCGCCGCCGTCGGCATGGCCGCCACCACGTACATGCGCTCCTGGCAGGACTTCGAGCTGGTGCAGCTGGCGATCCTGCCGATGTTCCTGTTCGGCACCACGTTCTACCCGGTCACCGTCTACCCCGAGGCGGTGCGCTGGCTGGTGCAGTGCCTGCCGCTCTACCACGGGGTCGAGCTGATGCGCGCGCTCACGCTGGGCACGGTCGGCTGGGGCCTGCTCTGGCACGCGCTGTACTTCGTGGTCATGGCGGCGATCGGCTTCGCGGTGGCCTCCCGGCGCCTGGCCCGTCTGCTGCTCACCTGAGGCCACGTACGCTTGTCCGCGATGAACCCGACAGCCGAGTCCGTGTTCGAGCAGCTCGAAGCCCTGCTGCCCAAGGTGTCCAAGCCGGTGCAGTACGTGGGCGGCGAGCGCAACGCCACGCTCAAGGACTGGGACGCCACCACCGTGCGGTGGGCGCTGATGTACCCCGACGCCTACGAGGTCGGGCTGCCCAACCAGGGCGTGATGATCCTCTACGAGATCCTCAACGAGCAGCCCGACGTGCTCGCCGAGCGCACCTACGCGGTCTGGCCGGACCTCGAGAAGCTCATGCGCGAGCACGGGGTGCCGCAGTTCACCGTCGACGGGCACCGCCCGGTGGGCGCCTTCGACCTGCTCGGCGTCTCCTTCGCCACCGAGCTCGGCTACACCAACCTGCTCACCGCGCTGGACCTGGCCGGCATCCCGCTGCACGCCGCCGACCGCACCGTGGACCACCCGGTCGTCGTCGCCGGCGGCCACGCGGCGTTCAACCCGGAGCCGATCGCCGACTTCGTGGACGCCGCCGTGCTCGGCGACGGCGAGGAGGCCGTCCTCGAGATCACCGCCGTGGTGCGCCGCTGGAAGGCCGAGGGCCGGCCCGGCGGGCGCGACGAGCTGCTGCTGCGGCTCGCCGAGAGCGGCGGCGTGTACGTGCCGCGCTTCTACGACGTGACGTACCTGCCGGACGGCCGGATCGGGGGCGTGGCGCCCAACCGGGACCGCGTGCCGCACCGGGTGTCCAAGCGCACCACCATGGACCTCGACGCCTGGCCGTACCCGAAGCGGCCGCTGGTGCCGCTCGCCGAGAGCGTGCACGAGCGGATGAGCGTGGAGATCTTCCGCGGCTGCACCCGGGGTTGCCGGTTCTGTCAGGCCGGCATGATCACCCGCCCGGTGCGCGAGCGGTCCATCGAGGGCATCGGCGACATGGTGCAGTGCGGCCTGGCCGCCACCGGCTTCAGCGAGGTCGGCCTGCTCTCGCTGTCCAGCGCCGACCACTCCGAGATCGCGGCGATCACCAAGGGCCTCGCCGACCGCTACGAGGGCACCAACACCGGGCTCTCGCTGCCGTCCACCAGGGTCGACGCGTTCAACATCGACCTGGCCAACGAGCTGACCCGCAACGGACGCCGCTCCGGGCTCACGTTCGCCCCCGAGGGCGGCAGCGAGCGGATCCGGCGCGTGATCAACAAGATGGTCTCCGAGGCCGACCTGGTGCGCACCGTGAGCGCGGCGTTCGGCGCCGGCTGGCGGCAGGTGAAGCTGTACTTCATGTGCGGCCTGCCCACCGAGACCGACGACGACGTGCTGCAGATCGCCGCCATGGCGCACGAGGTGATCCGGGCCGGGCGGGAGGCCGCCGGCCACAAGGACGTGCGTTGCACGATCTCCATCGGCGCGTTCGTGCCCAAGCCGCACACGCCGTTCCAGTGGGCCGCCCAGGAGCACCCGGACGTGGTGGACGCGCGGCTGCGGCTGCTGCGCCAGGCGGTGAACGCGGACCGCAGGCTCGGCCGTGCGATCGGCATGCGCTACCACGACGGCAAGCCCTCGCTCATCGAGGGACTGCTCTCCCGGGGCGACCGCCGCGTGGGCCGGGTCATCGAGGCCGTCTGGCGCGACGGCGGCCGGTTCGACGGCTGGAGCGAGCACTTCTCCTACGAGCGCTGGCTGGCCTGCTCCGAGGCCGAGCTCGGCCCGCTCGGGGTCTCGCTGGAGTGGTTCACCACGCGCGAGCGGCAGGGCAGCGAGGTGCTGCCCTGGGACCACCTGGACTCCGGCCTGGACAAGGACTGGCTCTGGGCGGACTGGGTGAACGCGCTGTCCGAGCGCGAGCAGGACGACTGCCGCTGGACACCGTGCTTCGACTGCGGTGTCTGCCCGGACCTCGGCACCGAGATCCAGGTCGGCCCGACCGGCCGCACGCTGCTGCCGATCACCCCGGCCGACCGCGGCACCCCGGTCCGCAACCCGGTCTTCAGCACCCCCTGACCGCGGTCGCACCAGGTTCCGCTGCGCCGGGTTGCCCCGCGCCGGTTCCGCACGCCTGTGTTCCCGCGCGCCGGCCGGCTCGCGGCGGGCGTCCGCGCTACGGCGTGGTGACGGCGGGGGCGTCGAGCAGGCCGGCGCCGTAGAAGCTCGTGCCGGCCTCGCCCGTCTCGCAGCTGGCGTCGGCGCGGCCGTCGGAGTCCGGGTCGTAGCGGCCGGCCGGGCACGGGGTGGCCGCGGCC
>DASWTI010000299.1:0-2960 GCA_036402215.1 Pseudonocardiaceae bacterium | reverse complement strand
CGCCCCGTGACGCCGGCCGCGGCGGACGGTCCGCCCCGGGTGATCGTGATCGGGCTGCTGTCGGGGACGTCGGTGGACGCCATCGACGTCGCCGCGGCGGAGTTCGCGTTCGGCGCGGACGGCGTGCTGACGGTGCGGCCGCTCGGTGACGCCACGCACCCGTGGCCGGCGCGGCTGCGGGAGCGCATCCTGGCCGCGCTGCCGCCCGCGGTGCTGCCGATCGGCGAGGTGTGCGCGCTGGACACCGAGATCGGCCAGGTGTTCGGCGAGGTCGCCGCGTCCGCCGCGCGCACCCTGGCCGGTGGCCGGGCCGACCTGGTGGCGAGCCTCGGGCAGACGGTGTTCCACGACGTGCGCGACGGCGTGTGCCACGGCACGCTCCAGCTCGGGCAGCCGGCCTGGATCGCCGAGGCCACCGGGCTGCCCGTGGTCTCCGACCTGCGGGCCACCGACGTCGCGGCCGGTGGGCACGGCGCGCCGCTGGCCGGCACCCTCGACGCCCTCTGGCTGGCCGGGGACAACCGCGCCACGCGGCCGCTCGCGGCCGGTGCCCTGGACGAGCCGGGCGACGGGGCACGGGTGGCGCTCAACCTCGGCGGCATCGCCAACGTCACCGTGGTGCGTCCGGGGCGCCCGCTGCTGGCGTTCGACACCGGACCGGCGAACTGCCTGCTCGACGTGGCCGCCGCCCGGGTCACCTCCGGCGCGCGGACCTGCGACCTGGACGGCGAACTCGCCCTGGCAGGGACGGCGCGCGCCGACCTGCTGGCCGTGCTGCTGGACGAGCCGTACTTCGCCCTGCCGCCGCCGCGGTCCTGCGGTCGTGAGCTGTTCTCCGCGGCGTACCTGGACCGCGCCCTGGCCGCCGTCGCGCCGGTGTCCGGGCCGGACCTGCTGGCCACCCTCACCGAGTTCACCGCCCTCACCGTGGCCGGTGCCCTCGCCCCGTACCGCCCCACGGAGGTCGTGCTGTCCGGTGGCGGCGCCCGCAACCCCGCGCTGGTCGACGCCCTGCGCCGCGCGCTGCCCGGTCCGCTCTACGCCACCAGCGCCGCGCACGGCCTGCCGGAGGACGCCAAGGAGGCGCTGCTGGTGGCCCTGCTCGGCGCGCTCACCTGGCACCACCTGCCCGGCACCGTGCCGTCCGCCACCGGCGCCCGTCGCCCCACGGTCCTCGGCCGCATCACCCCTGCCCGCGGCACGCCACCCACGGCCCCGGCCCCGACCTCCCTGCGCATCGTCCGCGGGCGTTAGTCCCAGAGGCCGCTCATCGGCACCGCCGCCAGCCGATCACCCAGCGGCAGCGATACCCCGCCGCCGTACAACACGACGCCGGCCACGAAGCGGTCGCCGAGCCCGTCCCGCAGCGTCTCCAGGTGGCGCACGTCGCGTCGCCCCATGTCGGAACCCGACTTGACCTCGACGGCCGTCACGGCACCGGCGTCAGGTGCAGGCGGGCGAAGGCCAGGGACTCGGCCACGGCGCTGTCGCGGGCCGCGCGGGTGCGGGCGTGCCGGGTGCTGATCTCCACCACGACGGTGCCGTCGAAGCCGGTGCGGGTGAGGGTCTCGCACACCTCGGCCACCGGCTGGGTGCCGCGGCCGGGGACCAGGTGCTCGTCGTGCGGCAGCCCGGTCCCGTCGGTCAGGTGCACGTGCGTGAGCCCCGATCCCATGCGGGCCACCAGCTCCAGCGCGTCCTGGCCGCTCGCCGCGGTGTGTGACAGGTCGAGCGTGTAGTGCGGGTAGCCCACGTCGGTGGGGTCGGGCGACGGGTGGAAGGCGGACACCGCGAGCCCGGCGCGCCGGAACGGGAACATGTTCTCCACGGCCACCCGCACGCCGGTGCGGGACTCGGCGGCCAGCACCTCGTCCTGGAAGGCCAGCGCGTAACGCCGTTGCCAGCGGAACGGCGGGTGGATCACCACGGTCCCGGCGCCCAGGTCGCACGCCGCCTCGGCGCTGCGGTGCAGCTTGCGCACCGGGTCGCTGCCCCACACCCGCTGGGTGATCAGCAGGCACGGCGCGTGCACCGCCAGCACCGGTACCCCGTACCGGGCGGACAGCCGGGTGAGCCGGCCGAGGTCCTGGCTCACCGGGTCGGTCCACACCATGACCTCGACCCCGTCGTAGCCGAGCTCGGCGGCCAGCCGGAACGCGCGCTCGGCCGGCTCCGGCCACACCGACGCCGTGGAGAGCGCGACGGGGGCGGCGGTCACTGGCTGACGAGCAGCAACGCTGCCGGTGACACCGTGACGAACAGGCCGACCAGCACGGTGACCACCGTGGTCTGCATGTCGTCCGAGCGACGGATCCGCCGCACCACCCACACCAGCGCGGCGATCACCACGAGCGCGACCGCCAGCGCGACCGGCGGGTACTGCCGCCACAGCCACTGGAAGCCCAGCCAGAGGGCGGCGCCGCCGATCGCACCGATCGCCAGCTGCGACGCCATGACCAGCCATTCCCTGGCCGGCGACGCGTCCTCGTCATCCTCGTCGTCGTCCTGGTCGTCGTCGTACTCGTCGTCCAGGTCGTCGTCGTAGTCGTCCTCGGGCTCGGGACGCCGGGCGCGGCCGAAGCCGAACCGGCGCCGCGGCCGGTCCTCGTCCTCGTCCAGCGGCGGCAACTCGTCCGGCGTGCCGATGACCGACATGGTGTGGTCGTCGTCCAGGTCGTCGGGCACCCGTCCGCCACGCCGGTCCGGCGGGCCCGCGGGCTCCGGCGGCGGGCCGGCGGGGATGCGCGGCAGCCGGTCGGTCCGGTCGTCCACCGGGACCACGGCGTCACGGTGCAGCACCGTCGGGCGTGACGTCTCGCGCGCGGCCGTCGCGCGGTCCACGGCCTCGCGGTCGTGACCACCGGGGTGTCGTCCTGGCGGCCGGGAGATGTCGCCGCGGGTGAGGTCCGCGCGGGTCACCTCGGTCGCGCCGGTGTCCCCGCGCCGAGGCCCGCCGGGTT
>DASWTI010000298.1:0-3298 GCA_036402215.1 Pseudonocardiaceae bacterium | reverse complement strand
CGGGCGGCACCCGGACGGCGTTGGCGGGCGGGCCGGACCCCCGGCCGGGGCTCGGGGACCTGGTGCGCCGCGACGTGGAGCGCGCGCTCGTGCTCACGCCGTCCGGCGACCGCCCGGTCTCGGTGGACGCCTGGGTGGCGCTGCAGAGCCTGCGCACCGCGGCGCACGCCAACACGGCGATGGCCGGCCTGGTCGGCGGCGTCCGCCTGGAACACCTGCTGTTCGGTTGCGGCCTGGTGATGTGGGGGGCACCAGGCCCGATCGAGTGGAGCGGGGGCACCGAGGGGGGAGCCCCCGTCGGCGGCCTGGGCACCTACCTGCGGTCCTGTACCGGCGGACCGGTACCGCTGCGGGTGCTCGTGCCGCCGCCGCGCCGCCGGTCGCCCGGCCTGCCGTCAGTGGCCAGGCGGCCGGTGGTCGCGGTCGTCGACACCGGCCTCGCCGCGCACGACTGGTGGACCTGGCCGGACGCCGACCCGGACGACTTCGTGTCCGACGCCCCCGAGCTGCAGGCCGAGCTGGCCGCCGCGGGCGCCGAGCTGCCGCCGCCGGCCATCGACGGCGTGCACGACCGGCCGTGGATCGCGCGGCCGCTGGCCGGCGTGCTCAACACCCACTACGGCCACGGCACGTTCATCACCGGCATCATCCGCCAGCTCGCGCCGGACGCCCGGGTGCTCGGCGTGCGCGTCATGCATGCCGACGGCGTGGTGCACGAGCACGACCTGCTGCTGGCGCTGCGTGGCCTGGTGCGCCGGGTGCGCGCCGCGCAGGCCGAGGACGACCCGGCCGCCATGGTCGACGTGGTCACCCTCTCGCTCGGCTACTACGACGAGGAGGACACCGCGGCCGGTTCGCCGCTCGCCGCCGTGGTGGACGAGCTGGCGAACCTCGGCGTCACCGTGGTGGCGGCCGCCGGCAACGACGCCACCGGGCGCGCCTTCCTGCCGGCCGCGATGCCCGGCGTGGAGTCCGTCGGCGCGCTGAACCCCAACGGCAGCAAGGCGTTGTTCAGCAACGACGGCACGTGGGTGCGGCGCTGGCGGCCCGGGGCCGCGGTGATCAGCACGTTCCCGCAGCTCACCCAGGGCCCGTACCCGCCGATGGTGGACCTCACCGAACTCGGCCGGCAGGTGCTGGACCCGGACGACTTCACCGGTGGGTTCGCCATGTGGCACGGCACGTCGTTCGCCGCGCCGGTGTTCGCCGCCGAGGTGGCCAACGAACTGCTCGACGGCGCGGGCGACGGCGACGGCACCGGCGCCGGCCTGGCCGACGTGTCGACGTCCGCGGCCACCCACCGTGCCAAGACCGTCCTCGCTACCCTGACCTGACCCGCACGTCGACCATGCTGACCGAAGGAACGGCCATCCCAGAGCTGGCGCCCGGTGGCGGCCAGGACCCCCACCGGCGGGAGCGTGTCGCCGCCTGGTTCCTCGCCGCCCGCGACGGCGACCGGCAGGCGATGGACCTGCTGGTGCGGGAGCTGACGCCCTGGCTCTGGCATGTCGCGCGCTCGCAGCAGCTCGACCGCGAGGACGCGGTGGACGTCGTGCAGGAGACCTGGGCGGCGCTGTTCGCCGACCTCGGCGCGGTGCGCGAGGCGGACCGGCTGCTCGGCTGGCTCGCCGTCACCACGCGGCGGCGGGCCTGGCGGGTGCGCGGTGCCGGCCGCCGGGAACGGCCCGCCGAGGACGAGGACCTCGCCCAGCTCGTCGACCAGGCACCGACCGCCGAGGAACTGGTGCTGTGCGACGAACGGCGCGCCCGGCTGTGGGCGGCGGTGGCCCGGCTGCGACCGGAGTGCCAGCGGCTGCTGCGGATCGTGGCGTTCGTCGAGCGGCCGGACTACGCGGCGATCAGCGAGGCGCTCGGCATGAAGCGCGGTGGCATCGGCCCCACCCGGGGGCGGTGCCTGACCAAGCTGCGCCGGCTGCTGGAGGACGAGGGGCAGGGCACGGACAGTGGAGGGGCGTGGCGGTGATGGGTCGGAGCGAGGACGATCCGCCCGGTTGGGACGAGCCGATCGACGGCCGGGACGAGGCGATCCTCGCCGAGGTGCGCCAGGGCTGGCGGGACGCGGATCCGCCGCCGGAGCTGCTGGTCGACCAGGTCCGGTACGCCCTGGGGCTGACCGGGTGCGAGGAGCTGGTGCTGCTGGCCGTCGCCGCCCCGCCCGTGGGGGTGCGGGGCGACGACGAGCGGACCCGCCGGGTCACGTTCAGCGGCAGTGAGCTCACCGTGATGATCAGCATCGACGCCGAGCAGGACGGCACCGTGCGCGTGGACGGCTGGCTCGCGCCGGCCGGCGTGTTCGACGTCGAGCTGCGCGGCGCCGACGGCATCATGGGCACCCGGTCCGACGACGGGGGCCGGTTCGCGCTGCGGCACGTCCCCCGCGGCCTGGCCACGTTCCTGGTGCGATGTGCCGGCGGGCCCCTGCGCAACGTCGTCACCCCCACCGTCGAGCTGTGAGCGCACGACTGATCCACTGATCCGACCAGCCCCCCAGTCGGAGGTGCGATGCGGGCCGCTGCCGACGCCGAGGCGACGGCGATCGAGCTGCACGGCCGCGGGCGTGACCTGCTCGCGAGTGGTCAGCCGCTGGAGGCCGCCCGGGTGCTGCGGCGCGCGCTGCGGCTGCTCGGCCGCCCGCCGGACTCCTCGCCGGCCGAGGGGCTGGTGGAGCACCGGCCGGCGGTCGCCCGGCTGCTGATCACGCTGGCCGTCACCGAGGTGTACCTGGACCGGCCGGACGCCGGGTTCGCGCTGCTCGACGAGGCGGAGAAGCTGGTCCCGCCGGAGGAGCTGGGCATCGTGGTGCAGCAGCGCGGCGCCATGCTGGTGGTCACCGGACGGCTCACCGACGCGGTGCGCGAGCTGGACGAGGCGGTCGCGCTGCTCACCCGCTCCGGCCAGCACGTCGTGCTGGCCCGCACGCTCAACAGCCGCGGCGTGCTGCACCACAACGCCGGACGGTTCCGGCTGGCCCGGGCCGACCTGGAGGCGTGCGAACGGCTGGCCCGCGAGCTGCCCGGCGAGCACCGGCTGCTCGCCAAGGCCACCCACAACCACGCGCTGTGCGACCTGCTGCAGGGTGACATCCCGGGCGCGCTGCGCAACCTGGCGCTGGCCGCCGAGCAGTACCACCTGGCCGGTGCGCCGGCGCTGGTCGGCCCGGTGTCGGTGGACCGGGCACGGGCGCTGCTGGCCGCCGGGCTGGCCACCGAGGCGGCGGCCGAGCTGGACTCGGCGATGGAGCGGCTGAGCCCGCGCACCGGCGGCCGGGAGCGCGCCG
>DASWTI010000297.1:0-3031 GCA_036402215.1 Pseudonocardiaceae bacterium | reverse complement strand
GGCCGGCATGGGGGCGGCCGCGCCGTCGCCACCCCGGGCCAGGCCGGCGCCGGACAGCAGCTTGACGGTGTCGGCGTGGCCGCCGGGACAGGTCGCCGGCTCGCGGGCCGCGCTCATCGGCCGGTCCACCTCGAACGTCGTCGAGCACTCACGGCAGCGGAACTCGTAGCGGGGCACGCCGTCGATTCTAGGCGCGCCCGGGCTGTGTAGCGTCGGTTCCGTGCCTCGCCGTCCCCGTTCCCGGCGATCCCGTGACGACCGGCCGCGACCCCGCCCGCTCGGCGCCGGCCTCGGCGGCGTGCGCGGCGAGAGCGCCGACGACGGCGAGTGGCTGGTGCGTCCCGTGCCCGGCTCGGCCGGCGGCAAGACCTACCGGTGCCCGGGCTGCCGCCAGGAGATCCCGCCGGGCACCCCGCACGTGGTCGCCTGGCCGGCCGACGGTGGCCCGTTCGGCGGTCCCGGCGCCGACGAGCGGCGGCACTGGCACGCCACCTGCTGGCAGACCCGCCACCGCCGCCGCTGAGCCCGCTCACCGCACACCCTGCCTGTGCGAATGGACCGTTCGCACGCCATATCGGTATTCACACCGGGCGCAGGGGTGCGGCGGCGTCCGGCCCCTGGCGGTTCGCCTGCGACGCCGCTACCGCCCTGGCAGGATCGGCACCGCGATGGCCACGATCGAGATCAGGGCGAACACCGAGCTGCCGGCGCGCCGCTCGCCCGTCACGCTGCACACCGCCGACGGGCTCGCGCTCGTCGGCGAGCTGGCGCTGCCCGCCGACCGGCCTCCCGTGGCGACGCTCATCTGCCTGCACCCGCTGCCGACCCACGGCGGCATGATGGACAGCCACCTGCTGCGCAAGGCGGCGCTGCGGCTGCCCGCGCTGGCCGGCCTGGCCGTGCTGCGCTTCAACACCCGCGGCACCGCCTCCGAGGCCGGTTGCTCGCAGGGCACCTTCGACAACGGCGACGGCGAGCGGCTCGACGTGGCCGCGGCCCTGGAGTACGCCGAGTTCCACGACCTGCCGGCGCCGTGGCTGCTCGGCTGGTCGTTCGGCACCGACCTCGCGCTCATGCACGGCTGTGACCCGCTGGTGCGCGGCGCCGTCCTGGTCTCACCGCCGCTGCGCTGGTCGGCGCCGTCCGACCTCGCCACCTGGGCCCGGTCCGGCAAGCCGCTCGTCTGCCTCGTCCCCGAGTTCGACGACCACCTGCGCCCCGCCGAGGCGCGCCGCCGGTTCGCCGCGGTGCCACGGGCCGAGGTGGTCGAGTTCCCCGGCGCCAGGCACCTGCTGGTCGGCCAGGCCGAGGAGGTCCTGGACGCCGTCGTCGCCCGCGTCGCCCCCGACGTGCCCACTCCGCTCCCGACCACCTGGGAGGGTCCCGCGTGACCACCCTCGTCCTGCTGCACGCCTTCCCCGTCGACTCCCGCATGTGGAACCCGGTGCGCTCGGTGCTCGCCGCGGCCGGCCGGCTGGCCGACCCGCCGGCCGGCTCGCCCGCCCCCGGCCCGGACGCCCTCACCCTCGTCACGCCGGACCAGCGTGGCTGCGGCCGCACCCCGCTGCCCGGTGACGGCGCCGAGCCGCACGTCGACGTCGTTGCCCGCGACGTGCTCGCCCACCTGGACTCGCTCGGCGTGGACCGCGCCGTGGTCGGCGGCTGCTCGATGGGTGGCTACGTCGCCATGGCGCTGGCCCGGATCGCCCCGGAGCGGGTGGCCGGGCTGCTGCTGGCGGACACCCGCCCCGACGCCGACGACGCCGACCGGCGGGCGATGCGCCTGGCGGCCGCCGAACGGGCCGAGCGGGAGGGCACGGACTGGCTGCCGGCCACCGTGCTGCCCGGGCTGCTCGCCGCCGGCAGCCCGGACACGCACCCCGAGCTCGCCGCCCGGCTGCGGGCCGTGATCACCGAGCAGCCGCCCGCCGGGGTGGCCTGGGCACAGCGCGCGATGGCCGCGCGGCCGGACTCCGCGGACGTGCTGCGCGCGTTCGACGGCCCGGCGCTCGTGGTGGTGGGGGAGCGGGACGCGCTGAGCCCGCCCGAGCAGGCCCGGGCCATGGCCGCCATGCTGCCCGCGGGCCGGTACGTCGAGCTGCCCGGCAGCGGCCACCTTGCCCCCGTGGAGTCCCCCGACGAGTTCGTGGCCGCGCTCACCACCTGGCTCCGGGACACCCACCCGGCCTGACACCAACGCCCCTGCCCGGGGCCGTGGCGCCTGCCGGCCCGGCGGTGGCCGCGCCGCTGTCGTCGGGTCGCCGTGGCCGCGCATGACAACGGCCGCCGGCGGGGGACCGGCGGCCGTTGTGGATCTGGGGTTGGCGTCCCGTGCGCCGGGGTCAGCGGCGGTTGGCCGCCACGGCGCGGTTGCGTCCGGTGTTGCCGCGGCGCGCGTTCTTCGACTGCTGCTGCCCGGACTTGGCCTGCTCGGCCCGCGCCTGCTCCGGCTGCTCGGCCCGCCCCTGACCGGACTCCGACGACTCCGACGACGCGGACGACGGCTGCTCGGACGACGACTGCTCGCTCCGCGCCGGCGTGGCCGGGGGCGTCTGGGCGGGGCGGTCCTGGTCGTCCGGCCGCTCGGCCGGCGTGGCCTCGGACTTCGCGGGCCCCGGAGCCTCCGGGTCCTCGGCCTTCCCGGGTGCGGTCGCGTCGGTGAGAGTGGCGTCGGGGTCCTCCGCCTTCCCGCGCGGGGTGGCGTCGACCAGCGTGGCCTCCGGGTCCACCGCGACGGCGCCGGAGTTCGCGGCCGGCCGCCCGGTACGGGTGTCGATGACCGTGGTGTGGTCCGGGTCGACCCGCGTGGTGCGCTCGTCCGCGGTGTTGATCACCTGGGTGCGCTCGTCGGAGCCCTGGTCACCGGCCGCGTGCGGCGCCGTCGTCGCGCCCGAGGGGGCGTTCGACGGGCCACCGGGCCGGGCCGGAACGCACGTCGATCCGGTCCGGGTACGCCTTGCGCTCCTCGTCGGTCGCCGCCGACCACTGCGTGTTGCGCTCCAGGACGAGGTGCTCGCCGTCGTTCTCGTTC
>DASWTI010000296.1:0-2560 GCA_036402215.1 Pseudonocardiaceae bacterium | reverse complement strand
CGCCATCGACCTGGCGCACCACCGGCTGGTCGCCGCCCTGTGCGAGCGCTGGTCGCTCGCCGCCCGCGTGCTGGCCGCCACCGCGCCCGAGCTGGACGCCGTCCGCGCCGTCACCCAGGACGTCGTGGCGCAGGCGCTGCACGCGGTCTCCGCGGCGCTGCTCACCGGCGACCCGCGCCCGCTGCCGGAGACCGCCGCCTGGGCCGCCGAGCTGCTGCTGGCCCGTGGTGCCGACGCCGGGCTCGTCCAGGAGCTCGGCGAACTCCTGGCCGCCGAGCTGCGGGAGTACCCGCTGGCCCGTGAGCTGGCCGGCCGGCACTGGCCCGGCGGGCTGGTGGCCCCGGGCGGCCGGTCCCGGTGAGCGACGACTTCCGCTGCGAGGTCCGCACCGAGGCGGCCCGGGTGGTGGTGTCGCCGGCCGGCGAGCTGGACCTGCACACGGCCGGCGAGTTCCGGCAGATCGTGGACGACGTGGTGCCGGCCGCCCGCGAGGTGGCGCTGGACCTCGGCGGCCTCGGCTTCGTCGACTCCAGCGGGCTCAGCGCGTTCGTGTGCGCGCACAAGCTGGCGCGCCGCCACGGCACCCGGCTGGTCCTGGTGAACGTGCCGCCGTTCCTCTCCCGGATGCTCACCGTCACCGGGCTGGGTGAGGTGCTCACCGTGGCCTCCGCCGGCGATGACTCGGACGATCGCCTGGGCGCGCCGAACTGACCGCCCTGCCGGGCCGGTCGGCCGGGCGTAGTGTCGGGCGCCATGAGTGCCGGGGAGAGCGGCGGCCGGGCGGCGATCCTGGCCGCGCTCGGGGCCAACCTCGGCATCGCGGCCAGCAAGTTCGTGGCGTTCGCCGTCACCGGCTCCTCGGCCATGCTCGCCGAGGGCGTGCACTCCGCCGCCGACTCCTGCAACCAGCTCCTGCTGCTGCTCGGCGGCCGCCGGGCCCGGCGGCCCGCCTCCCGGCTGCACCCGTTCGGCCACGGCGCCTACCGGTACCTGTACGCGTTCCTGGTCGCGCTGATCATCTTCCTGGCCGGCGGCCTGTTCGCGCTGTACGAGGGCTACCACAAGATGCGCGGCGGCGAGGAGCTGGAGAGCCCGGCCTGGGCGTTCGGCGTGCTCGGCATCGCCATCCTGCTGGAGGGCTTCTCGCTGCGCACCGCGGTGCGGGAGTCGCGGCCGGCCCGGGCCGGGCTCGGCTGGCTGCAGTTCGTGCGGCGTACCCGGGCGCCGGACCTCGCCGTGGTGCTGCTGGAGGACTTCGCCGCGCTGGTCGGCCTGCTGCTCGCGCTGGCCGGCGTGACGCTCACCGTGGTCACCGGCGACGGCGTCTGGGACGGCGCCGCCACCATCGGCATCGGCCTGCTGCTGATCGCGGTGGCCGCGCTGCTCGGCGCCGAGACCCGCAGCCTGCTGATCGGCGAGTCCGCCACCGACGACGTGCTCGGCCGGATCGAGACCGCGCTGGTCGCCGAGCCCGGCGTGCAGCGGGTGATCCACCTGCGGACCCTGCACCTCGGCCCGGACGAGCTGCTGGTCGCGGCCAAGGTCGCGGTCACCGGCACCGACACCGCGGCCCAGGTGGCCGCGATGATCGACGGCGCCGAGCGGCGGGTGCGCGACGCCGTCGAGCTGCGCTGCACCATCTACCTGGAGCCGGACATCGACCGCGCCGTGTTCGATCAGGCGAAGGGCGCGCCGTAGCGGCCGGTGAACACCGTCTCGGCGAGCGGCCGCCGGCGCCGCGGCCGGGTCTCGCGCTCCCGCAGGTCCGCGGGCAGCGCCGCCGGGTCGCCGAGCCGCCCGATCGCGATCGCCACGATCGGCTCGTGCCCGTCCGGCACCGCGAACTCCGCGCGCGCCGCCGCCGCGTCGAAGCCCGCCATCTGGTGCACCACCAGCCCGTCGGCCACGGCCTGCAACGCGAGCTGCGCGGTGGCCTGGCCCAGGTCGTACACCGCGTGCGGGAACGGCCGCCCGTCCTCGTCCACGGTCACCGCGATGCCCAGGGCGAGCGCCGACGCGGCCGCCGTCCAGGTGCGGTTGCGCGGCCGCAGCACCCCGTGGATGCGGGCGAACGTGTCGTCGCCGCGGCGGCCCACCAGGTACCGCGCGGGCTGCAGGTTCCCGCGCGACGCCGCCCAGCGTGCCGCGTCGAACAACGTCAGCAGCTCCGCCGCGCTCACCTCGGCGGCCGGGTCCAGCGCCCGCGGGCTGCGGCGGGCGGCGATCAACGGGTGCACGGCCACCGGCGTACAGTGACACGCGGCGGTGGTTCACGCCCAACCTCCCGCGGCCGGCCCCGGCCCGGCCCCGCGGCGGAGGCAAAGGGAGGCGGACTCTCGGACCGGACACCTGTTGACGCACGATCCACGCCCGCTCGCGTGGCGCCGCCGGGGGTCGCCGCGACGCGGGCCGGAGGATCTGCGATGACCAGGAATTCCGACTTCAAGCACCTCGTCCGCGCCCGGGCGGCGCGCACCGGCGAGTCCTACGCCGCCGCCCGCGCCCGGCTCGCCACCGGCGGCGAGCTGCACGTGACCAATGGCGACGCCGCGGCCGGCGT
>DASWTI010000295.1:0-7897 GCA_036402215.1 Pseudonocardiaceae bacterium | reverse complement strand
CCGCGCCGGCGTCACGGTGTGACCACGGCGCGGTGCCCGCCGTCCGCCGGGCCGGGTGTTCGCCGGGCGCGGGCGTCAGCTCGGGGGCGTGGGGCCGATGCCGCGGCACGGCCGGATGCGCAGGCCGTCCACGTAGTCGGCGGGAGCCCCGGCGGCCTCGGCGGCGTCGGCGACCACACCGAGGTAGCGCGCCGACGGCAGGCCGCCCTCGTAGGCGTCCAGCACGTACAGCCAGGCCAGCACCGATCCCTCCAGGGTGTGCACCCTGAGCCGGATCTTGCGGTACAGCCCGAGCTCGGCGCCCTCCCAGCGGTCCAGGAGCTTCTCGTCCTCGGGGCTCACGTCGTACAGCACGACGAAGACCTGGGAGGTTCGCTCCTCCACGATGGTGGCGAGCGCACCCTCCCAGCCGAGATCCTCCCCGCCGAAGGTCATGCGCCAGCCGACGAGCCAGCCGGTCCCCGCCATGGGGGAGCACGGGGCTCGCTCCAGCATCTGGGCCGGATCCATGTTCGACCCGTACGCGGCGTAGAGCGGCACGGCGGTGAGCCTAGTCCCTGCACCCGTCGGCTCCGCGCCGTAACGCCCGCGTACGGTGATGCCGCCCACCCGATCGGCGACGCAGGAGGCGAACCGCACATGACCCGCATCGTGATCATGGGCGGCGGTCCGGCCGGTTACGAGGCGGCCCTGGTGGCCGCGCAGCACGGCGCGGAGGTCACGGTCGTCGAGGCGGACGGGCTGGGCGGGGCGTGCGTGCTCTACGACTGCGTGCCGTCCAAGACCTTCATCTCCTCGGCGGGGGTGCGGGTGCAGCTGCGCTGGGCGCAGGAGCTCGGCATCAACGTCGACTGGGACCACGTGGGCGTGGACGAGCAGGTCGTGCACGGCCGCGTGAAGGGCCTGGCGCTGGCCCAGTCCGCCGACGTGCGGGCGCAGCTGGAGCGCAACGGGGTCCGGCTGGTGGCCGGCGTGGCGCGGTTGTGCGACGAGCGGCACGGCATGGCGGCGCACCGGGTGGCCGTGGAGCGCCACGACGGCGGGCCCGAGGTGCTGGACGCCGACGTGGTGCTGATCGCCACCGGGGCACGGCCGCGCATCGTGCCCGGCGCCGAGCCCGACGGCGAGCGCATCCTCACCTGGCGTCAGGTGTACGACCTGGCGGAGCTGCCGGAACACCTGGTGGTGGTCGGCTCCGGCGTGACCGGCGCGGAGTTCGTGTCCGCCTACACCGAGCTGGGCGTCAAGGTGACCCTGGTGTCCAGCCGCGACCGCGTGCTGCCGAGCGAGGACGCCGACGCCGCGGCCGTACTGGAGGAGGTGTTCGCCGAGCGCGGCGTGACGATCGCCCAGCACGGGCGGGCGGACCGCGTGGAGCGCACCGCGAGCGGCGTGCGGGTGCACCTGACGGACGGCCGGGTGATCGAGGGCTCGCACGCGCTGATGACCGTCGGCTCGGTGCCGAACACGTCCGGCCTGGGCCTGGAGAAGGTGGGCATCGAGCTCGACCGCGGTGGCTTCATCCCGGTGGACCGGGTGTCCCGCACCCGGGTGCCCGGCATCTACGCGGCGGGGGACTGCACCGGCGTGCTGCTGCTGGCGAGCGTCGCGGCCATGCAGGGCCGGATCGCCATGTGGCACGCGCTCGGCGAGGGCGTGGCGCCGATCAAGCTCAAGACGGTGGCCGCGGCGGTGTTCACCCGGCCCGAGGTGGCCACCGTGGGCATCAGCCAGCAGGCCATCGACGCCGGCGAGGTGCCGGCCCGCACGATCATGCTGCCGCTGGCCACCAACCCGCGCTCCAAGATGCAGGGCCTGCGCCGCGGCTTCGTGAAGCTGTTCTGCCGGCCGGCGACCGGCGTGGTGGTGGGCGGCGTGGTGGTGGCGCCGGTGGCCAGCGAGCTCATCCTGCCGATCGCGCTGGCCGTGCAGAACAACCTCACGGTGAACGACCTGGCGCACACCTTCTCGGTCTACCCGTCGCTCTCCGGCTCCATCACCGAGAGCGGCCGCCAGCTCATGCGCCACGACGATCTGGGGTGAGAGGACGCCCGTGCCGGGGCGGGGTTGCCCGCGGCGTACCCGGTGACCGCGGATTCTGCCCGTTGGGGCGGCGCTCGAACGGGTGAGACAACGGCGTGGCGGAGGCCGCGTCATCTCCTGCGAAACGGCGATCACGCCGCCGCACCGCAAGGAGGCTCCCCATGAGGCACACCCGCACCGCCACCGCCGCCACCCTCACCGGCCTGGTCCTCGGCCTCGGCCTGACGCTCGCCCCGGCCGCGTCCGCCGAGCCGCTGCTCCCGCCGTTCGAGCCCGGCCGGATCACCCTGCAACCGCTGCCGCCGACGTTCGTGCCGCCCACCTTCGTGCCGCCGACCCTGGTGCCGCCCACCCTGGTGACGCCGCCGCGCGTGCCGCCGACCCTCGTGCCGCCCACCCTGGTGACCCCGCCGAAGACGCTCACCCCGGTCCCGCCGACGAGCACCGAGCAGACCCCGCCTGCGCCGACCACCACGACCGAGCCGCCGCGCACCACCACCGAGCAGCCCCGGCCCACCACCACGCAGCCGGTGCCGCCGCGCCGCTTCCCCAAGGGCGCGCCCGAGACCGGCCAGGCCGTCGACGGCGGCCCGTCGCCCGTGCTGCTCGGCATCATCGGCCTCGGCGCCCTCGGCTTCGGCGTCGGCACCGTCCTGGTCCTGCGGCGCCGCGCCGCGGAAGGCCGGTGACGGCGGTGTTCCTCGCGCGGATGCGGCGCGGCGCACGGGTAGCCGCGGCCGCCCTGGTGGTCGGCGCGGCGCTGCTGACGGGCGGCTGCGGTCTCGATTCGGTGCTCGCCGGCAGCGCCGCCCCCGAGGTCGCCGCCGCGCCGGTGGCGCCGCTCGCCCGCTCGGTGCCCGCCGAGGTGATCGTCCCGGGCATCGGCGCCGCCAGCTCGCTCGTCGAGCTCGGCCTGAACCCCGACGAGACCGTGCAGGTGCCGCCGGTCGACAACCCCATGCAGGCCGGCTGGTACGCCCTCGGTGCCACCCCCGGCGAGGCCGGCCCGGCGGTGATCCTCGGCCACGTGGACGGCGGCGGCCGGCCCGGCATCTTCCACCGGCTGCACGAGGTCGAGGCGGGCGAGGAGGTGCTGGTCCGCCGGGCGGACGGCGTAACCGCCGTGTTCACCGTGACGCGCGTCGCACAGGTGCCGAAGTCCGAGTTCCCCACCGAGGAGGTCTACGGCGGCAGCGGCGCCCCGGAACTGCGCATCATCACGTGCGGCGGCGAGTTCGACCGGGAGCGGCAGAGCTACCGGGACAACGTGATCGTGTACGCGAGCCTGACGGCTACCCGGGCGTGACGGCGGGGCCGGCGGCGGCGGGCGTCGCCGGGACCGGCCGGGGACGCCGCGCCGCCCGCACGCCGTCCCAGGTGAGTGCCGCGAGCGCCAGCCAGACCAGCGCGAAGCCGAACCAGCGGGCCGGCGGCATGTGCTCGTGGAACACCAGCACCCCGCACAGGAACTGCAGCACCGGGGCCAGGTACTGCAGCAGGCCGACGACCGACAGCGGGATCCGGTTCGCCGCCGCGCCGAACGCCAGCAGCGGCACGGCGGTGATCAGGCCCCCGGTGACCAGCAGCAACGCGTGGCCCGCGCCGTACCCGGTGAATGTCCCCCGGCCGGTGGCCTCCAGGAACACCACGAAGCCCGCGGCCGGCAGCACCAGCCAGAGCGTCTCCACCGCGAGCGACTCCACGGCCGGCACGGCGGCGAACTTCTTGATCAGCCCGTACCCGCCGAAGCTCACCGCGAGGGTCAGCGCGATCCACGGCGGCTGGCCGTACCCGGCGGTGAGCACCAGGACGGCGACCGCGCCGAGCGCGACGGCCAGCCACTGCGCCCGGCGCAGCCGCTCCCGCAGCACCAGCACCCCGGCCAGCACGGTGACCAGCGGGTTGATGAAGTAGCCGAGCGCGGTCTCCACCACGTGGCCGTTCGCCACGCCCCAGATGTACGTGCCCCAGTTGACCGTGATGATCGCCGCGGCCAGGCCGAGCAGCAGCAGCCGGCGGCGGTTCCGCACCACGGCGAGCACCGACGGGCGGCGCCGGCCGCGCCGGGTGGCGACGACCCCGGCCACGCCGAGGACGGCCAGCACGGCGACCAGCGACCAGATGATGCGGTGGGCCAGCGTCTCCAGCGCGCCCGCCGGGTCCAGCAGCACCCAGAACAGCGGGAACAGGCCCCACATGCCGTACGCGGCGACGCCGTACAGCAGGCCGCGGCGGTACTCGTCGACCGTCCGGCCCGTCGCAGGGGCGTCGAGCCGCACGGACACCAGGCAACGCTAGCCGCCGCGAT
Source organism: Pseudonocardiaceae bacterium (assembly GCA_036402215.1). Taxonomy (GTDB): domain Bacteria; phylum Actinomycetota; class Actinomycetes; order Mycobacteriales; family Pseudonocardiaceae; genus DASXTS01. The sequence continues at coordinate 3,546 of DASWTI010000295.1, read as the reverse complement.
GTATCTGACGGTGCGCACGTGTGGTCGGTTACACAGGAGGTGCCGACATGACCGCAGGGATCGCGATGACCGTGGTGTCGCTGGGTGCGGTGGCCGAGGTGGCGCTGGCCGCCGTGGTGCGCTCCGTGTACCGCTGCCGGGTCCGCCGGGACGGCTGAGCCGCCCGGCCGGGGGTGAGCACGCGCATGACCGGTCCACGCGGCGGTAGCGTGGTCGAGGTGGAGACGACCGAACCAGCGGGCCGGCTCGGGCCGGCCGAGCGCGCCGAGGGGTGGCGCCGGCTGGCCGGCGAGCACTTCGACCTGGTGGTGATCGGCGGCGGGGTGGTGGGCGCCGGGGTGGCGCTGGACGCCGCGACCCGGGGCCTGCGCACCGCTCTGGTGGAGGCCCGTGATCTCGCCTCCGGCACGTCGAGCCGCTCCTCCAAGCTCTTCCACGGCGGCCTGCGCTACCTGGAGCAGCTCGAGTTCGGGCTGGTCCGCGAGGCGCTGGCCGAGCGTGAGCTGATGCTCACCCGGCTCGCGCCGCACCTGGTGAAGCCGGTGAGCTTCCTGTACCCGCTGCACCACCGGCTCTGGGAGCGGCCGTACGTGGCCGCCGGGCTCACCCTGTACGACTCGATGGGCGGCGCCCGCTCGGTGCCGCGGCACCGGCACCTCACCCGGGCCGCGGCGCTACGGCTGGTGCCGGCGCTGCGGCGGGACGCGCTGATCGGCGGCATCCGGTACTACGACGCCCAGGCCGACGACGCGCGGCACACCATGACGGTGGCCCGCACCGCGGCGCACTACGGGGCCGTGGTGCGGCCGTCGTCGCAGGTCGTGGGCTTCACCCGGGAGGCGGATCGGGTGAGCGGCGTGCGGGTGCGCGACTGCGAGGACGGCCGCGAGATCGACGTGGCGGCACACGTCGTCGTCAACTGCACCGGCGTCTGGACCGACGAGCTGCAGCAGCTCTCCGGGGAACGCGGCCGGTTCCGGGTGCGCGCCTCCAAGGGCGTGCACATCGTGGTCCCGCGTGACCGGATCGTGGCGGACAGCGGGCTGATCCTGCGCACCGAGACGTCCGTGCTGTTCGTCATCCCGTGGCGCAACCACTGGATCCTGGGCACCACGGACACCGACTGGAACCTGGACCTGGCGCACCCGGCGGCCACCCGCGCGGACATCGACTACGTGCTGGACCGGGTCAACCGGGTGCTGGCCACGCCGCTCACGCACGCCGACATCGAGGGCGTGTACGCGGGGCTGCGGCCGCTGCTGGCCGGCGAGGACGCGGCCACCTCGAAGCTGTCCCGCGAGCACGCGGTGGCCAGGGTGGCGCCCGGGCTGTTCGCCATCGCCGGCGGCAAGTACACGACGTACCGGGTGATGGCCGCGGACGCGGTGAACGCCGCCGCGGCCGACCTGCCCAGCCGGGTGGCGCCGTCCATCACCGACAAGGTGCCGCTGCTGGGCGCCGACGGGTACCACGCGCTGGTGAACCAGGCGGACCGGCTGGCCGGCCGGTACGGGCTGCACCCGTACCGGGTGCGGCACATGCTGGACCGCTACGGCTCGCTCATCCACCAGGTGCTGGAGCTGGCCGGCGGCCGCCGCGAACTGCTCGCGCCGCTGCCGCACGCGCAGGACTACCTGGCGGTCGAGGTGCTGTACGCGGTGAGCCACGAGGGCGCGCTGCACCTGGAGGACGTGCTGGCCCGCCGCACCCGCATCTCCATCGAGTACCCGCACCGCGGCGTGGCCTGCGCGGAGGCGGTGGCCGGGCTGATGGCGCCGGTGCTCGGCTGGACCGAGGCCGACGTGGCCCGCGAGGTGGCGGTCTACACGGCCCGGGTGGAGGCCGAGCGAGACTCCCAGACACAGCCCGACGACGACGCGGCGGACGCCCGGCGCTCGGCCGCCCCGGAAGCCCGTCCCCGCGTCCACGAGTTCGCCCTGCCCTGACGCCGGGACGCCCGGGTGTCAGGGGGGCGTGGTGGTGCGCAGCCGGATCAGGCCGCCCTCGGTGTCCACCGGGGTGGCGGGGAAGCCGAGGCGTGCGGCCAGTCGGGCGGACGCGGTGTTCGCCGGCTCGTGCCGGTAGTCGACGGAGCGCAGCCCCAGCCCGGCGAAGGCGAACCGCAGCGCCGCCCGCACGCCGTGCAGCGCCACGCCCCGGCCGCGGTGCGCCGGGTGGGTCCAGCAGCCGACCTCGGCCGTGCCCGCGGCGAGGTCCAGCTCCTTCAGCCCCACCTCGCCCAGCATGTCGCCGGTCGACGGCTCGGCGACCGCCCACGAGCAGCGGGTGCCCGCCTCCCACTCCGCGGCGCGGCGCGTCACGTAGGTCGTGGCGTCGTCCAGCGTGAGCACCTCCAGGTGCGCGAGCCAGCGCACCGTCGCCTGGTCGGTGAGCGCGGTGAGGATCACCGGCCGGTCGTCGATGCGGTCGTCGTGGCGCAGGCCGCGCAGGTAGTAGGCACCGGCATTGATCTCGACGGGGTCCACGTGCGAACCGTAGTGAGCGTTGGGTGACGCGGCGAGCACGGCGGGGCGGGAACGGTTCGGCAACGATCGGGGTGCGGGGGTGGTCGCCGTCGCCTGCCGTGCCCGAACGTCGATCTCCGTGAGACTGCCATGGGGGCGGGCGCCTCGAGCCGCGCTGAGCAGCCCGGTCACCGTGCTGGTGGCCGTGGTGACCGGGCTGGTGGTCGCCTTCGTGGCGGCCAGCACCGTCTTCCACGTGTCGGCGTCCGGGTCGGCCGCCGTGCGCTACGTGTCGGAGAAACGCTGCCCGGACGACACCGGGCTGAGCATCGAGCGCGGCGGCGGGAGCTACTTCGCGCCGACCGTCGAGTCACCGCTCGGCATCCCGGACGAGGTGATCAGGGAGACCGCCGCGCGGCACGGGCTGGACCTGGTGCGGCAGACCCGGTACGCCTCCACGCTGCCGCTCTCGGTGGACGGCCACGGCGTGGACGGGCGGCTGGTGGCCCGCGACGGCGCGCAGCAGCACGTCCGGCCGACCGCGGGCGGGGCCACGACGGAGGGCGTCTGGGTGCCGGCCGAGCTTGCCGAGAAGTTCGGCGTCGAGGTCGGCGACGAACTCGTGGTGGGCACCAAGGCCGGGCCGATGGCGCTGCCGGTGACCGCGGTGTACCCGACGATCACCGAGCCGGTGGACGGCTTCTGGTGCAGCCAGCGCTCCGAGGTGATCAAGCTGATCGCCATCCCGGAGGGGCAGATCCGGCCGCCGGTGGTGCTGGTGGCGCCGGAGACCATGGACCGGCTGGTGGCCGGCGGGCTGGTGGTGCAGGCCGAGCGCATCCAGATCACCGCCTCGCGGCTGCCGACCGACCGGGAGAGCGCCGTCCGGCACGCCGCCGCGGTGGCCGCGGTGCGGGCCGAGCTGGAGCCGCGGCTGCACGGCCGGGACGCCGTCGAGCAGGCCACGATCAACGACCGCGCGGCCTACCCGGCGGCCAGCGGCGACCGCGCGTTGCAGGCCGTCGGCGGCTCGCTCGTGCCGCTCACCGGTATCGCGCTGCTGGTCGGCCTGGCCGCCGTC
>DASWTI010000294.1:0-2800 GCA_036402215.1 Pseudonocardiaceae bacterium | reverse complement strand
CGTGGTGCGGGCCGCGCCGCGCGCCGTCGAGGTGTTCACCGTCGGCACCCGGCTCACCCGGGTGACCGTGCCGCTGCGGCGGCGTGACCCGGAACGCGCGCTCGCCGGGGCCACCGCCGCCGTGCCCGACTGGTCCGGCGGCACCCGCCTCGGCGAGACGCTGCGGGCGTTCCTGGACCGCTGGGGGCAGCGTGGCGCGGCCCGCCGCGCGGTCGTGGTGATCTGCTCGGACGGCTGGGAGCGCGGCGACGCCACCCTGCTCGGCGAGCAGATGGCCCGGCTGCGCCGCCTCGCGTACGCCGTGATCTGGTCGAACCCGCACGCCGGTGGCGCCGGCTACGCCCCGGTGCAGGCCGGAATAGCCGCGGCGCTGCCGCACGTTGACCGGTTGCTGGCCGGGCACAGCCTGGCGAGCCTGCAGGACCTGCTCACGGAGGTGCGCCGTGCGTGAAGTGCTCGACGAGCTGCTGCGCTGGTGGAAGGCGGACGAGCCGGTGGGGCTCGCCACCGTGGTGTCGACGTTCCGTTCCGCGCCCCGGGCGCCCGGCGCGGCCATGCTGGTCGGCCCGCACGGCACCGTCGTCGGCAGCGTGTCCGGCGGCTGCGTCGAGGGGGCGGTGTACGAGCTGGCCACCGAGGTGGTGCGCACCCGCCGCCCGGAGGCCGCGCGGTACGGAGTCAGCGACGACGACGCGTTCACCGTGGGGCTCACCTGCGGCGGCATCATCGACGTGTTCGTGCAGCGGGTGGACCGCGAGAGCTGGCCCTGGCTGGACGACGTCGCCGCGGACGTGGCCGCCGGCCGCCCGGTGGCAATCGCCACGGTCACCGCGCACCCGGACCCCGAGTGGCTCGGCCGCACCATGGTGATCCGGCCGGACGACGTCACCGGCGCGCTCGGCTCGGAGCGGGCGAACGCCGCGGTGGCCGACGACGCGCGCGGGCTGCTGGCCGCCGGCCGGGCCGCGATGCTCGAGTACGGCCCGGACGGGCAGCGTCGCGGCGAGGGCATGCGGGTGTTCGTGAACTCGTTCGCGCCGCGTCCGCGGATGCTGGTGTTCGGCGCCATCGACTTCGCCTCGGCGGTGGCCCGCGCCGGGGCGTTCCTCGGGTACCGCGTGACGGTGTGCGACGCCCGGCCGGTGTTCGCCACGCCGCAGCGCTTCCCGTCCGCCGACGAGGTGGTCGTGGACTGGCCGCACCGCTACCTCAGGGCGGAGGCCGACGCCGGCCGGCTGGACGGCCGCACGGTGGTCGCCGTGCTCACCCACGACCCGAAGTTCGACGTGCCGGTGCTGGAGGTGGCGCTGCGCCTGGACCTCGCCTACGTCGGCGCCATGGGCTCGCGCCGCACCCACGACGACCGCATGCGGCGGCTGCGTGAGGCCGGCCTCACCGACCGCGAGCTGTCCCGGCTGTGCTCGCCGATCGGGCTGGACCTGGGCGCGCGGACGCCGGAGGAGACGGCCATCTCGGTGGCCGCGGAGATCGTCGCGCTGCGCTGGGGCGGCAACGGCAACCGCCTGGCCGACACCGTGGGCGCCATCCACCACACGCACGCCCACAACTCCTGACCCGGCCCCACGGCCGCCGGTGACGGCGAACTGACGGCGGAACGAGACCGGTCCCTCGCAGGCTGGATCCCCGACACGGCATTTCGTACGGGGAGCGAGGTGGACCGATGACGACGCTGGCGGATCCGGCGGTCGAGCACGCCGCGGCCGACCGCGTGGAGCGCGCGCTGGCCGGGCACCAGGACTTCGGCCGCTCCGGGCCGATCGCGCGGCGGGTGGTCGCGCGCTACGAGTTCCTGGTCGACCTGCTGGTGGCTCGCCTGCCGGGGCTGGCGGCGCCCGCGGCCGAGCTGCGGGCCGACCGGGACCGCTGGGAGCGGCTGGTGCTGGCCGACCCGGTGGTCAAACGCACCCTGGAGGACGCCGTCGTCCGGCTGGAGCTCGACGAGCCGATCGACGAGCTGCCGCGGGTGTTCGCGCTGGCCGCCGGGCGGCCGGCGGCGCGGCCGGACCTGCCGCCGACCAGGGCCGAGGAGGCGGACGGTGCCGGCGACGGCATCTGGGTGCCGCGGATGCGCGCCGGCAGCGGGCCGCTCACCGACCGGATGGACGCGGCGTTCCGCGGCGAGTTCCTGACCTACGACGACAAGAGCGGCACGGTGTACGCCGGTGACCCGGCGACCGCGCGGCGGCTGGAGCCGGCGGCCGAGCTGCTGCGGGAGCTGCTGCCGGTGCTCGGCCCGGACGTGCTCGGTCACGTCGCGGCCGTGGTTCTGGTGGACGCCGCCGGGCCGCGCGGGCGGCTGCTCTCGGCCTCCGGGGGCGACGGGCTGCCCGGCGTGGTGGCGCTCGCGCCGAGCCAGCTCGCCGACCCGTGGGACACCGCGGGCCGCCTGCTGCACGAGGGCCTGCACCTGAAGCTGTTCGACGTCATGCGCTGCTTCTCGCTGGTGGCGGACCCCTCGGCGAGCGCCACCATGCCGTGGCGCGACGTGCCGTGGGACCTGCAGCGGGTGCTCGCCGCGTTCCACGTCTACAGCCACATGGTGCTGTACGGGACGGCGGTGCGGCGGCACCGTGGGCGGCTCGCGGACCGGTTCGGCGAGCCCGGTGAGCGGGCCGCGGTGAGCCACAGCACGGGAGGCCGGCCGGGCTTCGACGACGCCGCGGCGCGCGCCCGGCACCTCGGCGAGGAGCTGGCCGGCCCGCTCGCCCGGTACCTCACGCCGGACGGCCGCCGTCTGGTGCGCTGGCTGCGCCTGGTGACGGCCCCGCTCACCGGCGCC
>DASWTI010000293.1:0-22209 GCA_036402215.1 Pseudonocardiaceae bacterium | reverse complement strand
CCGGCGCCGCCGCCGCGGCCTCATCGCGGGTGCCGGCCTGCTCACCGCGGCCGCCGCCGTGGTCGGCGTCATCGCCGTCTCCAACCTCACCGGCGGCCAGACCGACGGCAGCCCCGGCGTCGCGGCGCAGGACACCGGTGTGAGCAACCCCGAGCTGCCGCCGCTCGCGGTGACCTCGGACAACCTCGGTGCCGCCTTCGGCGACGCCATGTCGGTCACCGACTACGGCCCGCTCGCCGCCCCCGGCAAGCTCACCGCGTGCCTCTCGGCCATCCAGGTGGACCCGGCCGAGAAGCCGCTCGGCGCCCGCGAGGTCACGCTGGACGGCGAGCCGGGCGTGCTGCTCATCCTGCCGACCGGCACCGCCGCGCGGTTCCGCCTGGTGGTCGTGGACCCGCAGTGCGGCCCCGGCCGCTCCGACGTGCTCGCCGACACCACGATCGGCCGCTGAGCCGCACCTCGGACGCGGCGCGTCCGGATCGCTACTGACCGGCGGCGTACGCCGGTACAGTCGCGCGGGTGGAGGTGAACGGGCTGCGGCGCACCGCCGTGGTGCTGGCCGCCCTCGTCGGGCTGCTGGGCCTCGCCGTACCCGCCGCGCAGGTGGCGTTCGCCGCCGAACCCGTCCCCCAGGCCACGAGCAGCCCGTTCGAGGCGCCCGGTCACGCGCTGGTCGACCTCGTGCACGCCCGGCCCGGCGCGGCGGCCGCCGTGGTCACCGTTGCTCCGCCGCTGCCGCTGCCGCCCACGGTGGCGGCCACGCTGTTCGCGCTGGCGGCGCTGCTGTTCGTGGCGCTGCGCGCGCCGATCGCCGCGGCCGGCACCATCGAACGCCCCGCGCCACCGCCGTCCGGCCGGGCGCCACCACGACTCCCGAACGCCTGATCCCCGCGCGCCGCCCCGGCACGGACGGCGCGTCACACCCTCGTTCGGGAGGTTCCCACCCATGTCGCGCGCTCCGGCGCGGCGTGGCGTCCTCGGCATGGCAGTGCTCTGCCTGCTCGTGGTCGCCGCGTCCGTGGCCGTCATCCTCACCACGCAACCCCGCCTCGGCCTCGATCTCCGTGGCGGCACCCAGATCGTGCTGCAGGCCCGGGACACCCCAGCCGGGCCGCCCGATGCCGAGGCCGTCGACCGCGCCGTCGAGGTGCTGCGCAAGCGGGTCGACGCGCTCGGCGTGGCCGAGCCGGTGCTCGTCCGCTCCGGCGAGGACCGCATCCTCGTCGAGCTGCCCGACGTGCAGGACCCCACCGAGGCGGTGGAGGTCCTGGGGCGGACGGCGCAGCTCACCGTGCACCCCGTGCTGTCCGCCGGTGATCCCGCCGCCGCGGGCCGCACCCTGCCGTCCCCGGAGGGCGGTGACGTGCGGATCGGCCCGGCGGTGTTCACCGGCGAGGGCGTGGCCGACGCGCGGGCCGGCACCGACGCGCAGTCCGCGCCCGGCGCCTTCGTCTCCTTGTCCTTCACGGGATCGGCGCAGCGCGATTGGGAGACGCTCACCGGGCAGGCGGCGTGCGCGCCGCTCGGCGACGACGCCAGGCGGGTGGCGATCGTGCTCGACGACCGGGTGCTGTCGGCGCCGCCGGTGAACGCGACGATCGGCTGCGGGGTGGGCATCCCGGGCGGCGGGGACACCCGGATCACCGGGCAGTTCACCATGGACGACGCCCGTGAGCTGGCGCTGCTCATCCGCGGGGGTTCGCTGCCGGTGCCGGTGGAGATCATCGAGCAGCGGACCGTCGGCCCCACGCTGGGCGAGGCGGCGATCGACGCGAGCGCCCGGGCGGCCGTCATCGGCATCGTGCTGACCGGGCTGTTCCTGCTGCTGGCGTACCGGCTGTCCGGGCTGGTGGCCGTGGTGGCGCTGCTCGGGTACGGGGCGATCTCCGCGGCGGTGCTGCTCTCGCTGGGCGCCACCGTGACGCTGCCGGGGCTGGCCGGGTTCGTGCTGGCCATCGGCATGGCGGTGGACGCCAACGTGCTGGTGTTCGAACGGGCCAGGGAGGAGTACGCGGCGACCGGGAGGCTACCGCGCGCGGTGGACGGCGGCTTCGGCGGCGCGCTGTCGGCGATCACCGACGCGGCGGTGACCACGCTGCTGGCCGCCGGGCTGCTGGTGTGGCTGGCGTCCGGGCCGGTGCGCGGGTTCGGCGTGACGCTGGGCATCGGCGTGCTGGTGTCGCTGTTCACCGCGCTGGTGCTCACCCGCACGCTGATGCGACCGATGATCGCGCTGGCGCGGCCGTCGTGGACCGGCGTCGACCGGCTGGGACGGGTGCGCACCGCGCTCACCCGGTGGTCGCCGCGGCTGTACCGGTTGCCCCGGCGCTGGCTGGTGGCGTCCGGGCTGCTGGTGCTACTGGCCGTGCTCGGGCCGGTGCTGCGCGGCGTGGACCTGGGCCTGGAGTTCACCGGCGGGCGGCTCGCGGAGTTCCAGACCGGGGCGCCGGCGGACCCGGAGCGGGTGCGTGGCGCGTTGGAGGCCGCAGGCGTGGACCGGGCCGTGGTGACGGCGTCGGGGGAGAACCTCGCGGTGCGCACCGGGCCGGTCGACCAGGCCACCGGCGACCGCATCGCGGCGGTGGTCGCGGAGGCCACCGGTGGCGCCGAGCAGGTGCGCGACGAACTCATCGGGCCGAGCCTCGGGGCGGAGCTGCGGACCAAGGCGCTCATCGCGCTGGCGCTGGCCATCGCCGCGCAGCTCGTCTACCTGGCCGTCCGGTTCGACTGGCGGCTCGGCGTGGCCACCGTGGTGGCGCTCGCGGCGGACGTCGTCGTGGTGTTCGGGCTGGTGGCCTGGCTCGGCGGACCGGTGGACGGCGTGTTCCTGGCCGCGCTGCTGACGGTCATCGGGTACTCGGTGAACGACTCGGTGGTGGTGTTCGACCGGGTGCGCGAGCTGCGCGGGCGACGGCCGAAGGACGCGTTCCCGGACGTGGCCGGCGCCGCCGTGCTGCAGACGCTGCCGCGCACGGTGAACACCGGCATCGGCGTGCTGTGCGTGCTGGTGGTGCTGCTGGCGTTCGGCGGCGGGGCGCTCGCGGACTTCGCGCTGGCGCTGCTGCTCGGGCTGCTCGTGGGCACGGCCTCGTCGGTGACGCTGGCCGCGCCGCTCGCCGTGCTGATCGACGCGTGGAGCCCGGGGGCCGGGCGCTCCCGGGTGCGGCGGACCGCGCCGCCGGCCAGGGCCAGGGCCGGCTCAGGGGCCGTCGTGTGAGCCGTCCCGCGCGCGGCGCGCCAGGTAGGCCTCGCCGCGCGGGGAGAGGCGGTAGCCGAGCGGGAAGCTGAGCGTCAGGCCGAGGTTCTTCAGCTTGCGGACGTCGAGCTTGAACTCGTCCCGCTCGCGCCCGAGGTGCGCGGCCAGGTCACCGGCGCGCACCTCGGGCCGCTCGGCGATCAGCCGCAGGGTGTCCAGCGTCCACGGCACCTCCCGGTCGAGGCGCCGCAGCCGCGCGTCCAGCGTCGCGTACTCCTCGTCGGTGAGCTCGGACCTGGCGGCCAGCTCGGAGCGCGGGTCCGGGCCGTTCAGCGGCCGGAACCGGATCCGGTAGAGCGGCAGGTCCGGCGTCCCGCGCAGGTCGGCCAGCAGGCTCGGCACGTCCGGGTACCCGGCGGCGAGCGCGTCCGCCCGCGTGATGTCCGCCGGCGTCACCTCGTCGACGGCGGTGACCTCGATGATCCCGGCCGCCGTCCGGCGGGTGCCCGGACGCGCCTGCACCCGCCGCCACCTGCGGAAGGTCACCGACACGCTGCCGTCGGCAATGCCCGCCCAGAACCGCTGCTGGAACAACACCGGCACAGCACAGCACGAGGCGCGAGCGACGGAATAGCCGCACCTAGGATCGTGTTGACCGGAGTGAACCAATCGCGGAAGGGGCGACGTGACCGGCAACGACGTGCGTGACGTCATCATCGTGGGGTCCGGCCCGGCCGGTTACACCGCGGCCGTGTACGCGGCGCGGGCGCAGCTCGCCCCGCTGGTGTTCGAGGGCGGCCAGTACGGCGGCGCGCTCATGACCACCACCGAGGTGGAGAACTACCCCGGCTTCCGCGACGGCATCATGGGCCCCGACCTCATGGAGCAGATGCGCGCGCAGGCCGAGCGGTTCGGCGCCGAGCTGCGGGCCCAGGACGTCGACGCCATGGATCTCACGGGGCCGGTGAAGACCGTCACCGTGGACGGCACCGAGCACCGGGCCCGCGCGGTGATCCTGGCGATGGGCGCGGCGCCGCGCTACCTGGACATCCCGGGTGAGCAGCGGCTGCTCGGCCGCGGCGTCAGCTCGTGCGCCACCTGCGACGGCTTCTTCTTCCGTGAACAGGACATCGTGGTGGTGGGCGGCGGCGACTCCGCGATGGAGGAGGCCACCTTCCTCACCCGGTTCGCGCGCAGCGTGACCCTGGTGCACCGGCGCGAGGAGTTCCGCGCCTCCCGCATCATGCTGGCCCGCGCGCAGGCCAACGAGAAGATCCGCTTCGTCACCAACGCCGTGCCGGTCGAGGTGCTGGGCGACACCAGCGTCACCGGCGTGCGGCTGCGGGACACCGTGACCGGTGAGGAGCGGGTCCTGGACGCCACCGGCATGTTCGTGGCGATCGGGCACGTCCCGCGCTCGCAGCTGGTGCGCGACCAGGTGCAGGTGGACGACGAGGGCTACGTGCGCGTGGCGCTCCCCGGCACCGCGACCGGCATCGACGGCGTGTTCGCCGCCGGCGACCTGGTGGACCGCACGTACCGGCAGGCCATCACCGCGGCCGGCTCCGGCTGCGCCGCGGCGATCGACGCCGAGCGCTGGCTCGCCGAGCGGGAGCACCGCACCGAGCACGCCGAGCACGCCGAGTCGCTCGCCACCGTCGCGCAGTAGAGACCCCACAAGAACCCGCCAACCGAGGAGAGAGCGCATGGGCGCCAACACCGTGACCGTCACCGACCAGTCGTTCGCCGACGACGTGCTGCAGGCCGACAAGGTCGTCCTGGTGGACTTCTGGGCCACCTGGTGCGGTCCGTGCCGGCAGATCGCCCCGGTGCTCGACGAGATCGCCGCCGAGCACGGCGACAAGATCACCATCGCCAAGCTGGACATCGACCACAACCCGTCGACGGCGCGGGACTACGGCGTGCTGTCGATCCCGACCATGATCGTCTTCAAGGGCGGCGAGCCGGTCAAGCAGATCGTCGGCGCCAAGCCCAAGGCCGCGCTGCTGCGTGACCTCGCCGATTACCTCTGATCCGGGCCGGGCTCTAAGGTGTATGCCGGCGTGCGGTTCACCCGCACGCCGGCACATCCGTCTTCCGGGCAAGGGCGGCTCCGGGAGACACACCCGGGACATTCCGCCGGTACGCAGGGGGCGCGGCCGGACGGGGGACAATGTCCGCCGAACACGAACGACGACCGCGAGACACGCCCCGCGCCGCTTGCCGGCGCCCGACCCGAGCGAGGGTTTATGCAGCTCCGCCGTGGCGACGGAGGACCCGCTGTGGCCGAGGTGACGGCAACTCTCCGCGCACTGGGGCTGCTGGCCGCGCCGCCGAGTACCACGCCGGTGTTCGACGCGGAGGTCGAACAGGCCGTCCGGGCCTTCCAGCAGGGGCGTGGGCTCATCACCGACGGCATCGTCGGTCCGGCCACCTACCGGGCGCTGCGCGACTCACGCTGGACGCTGGGGGACCGCATGCTGGCGTTCCTGGTGTCCTCCCCGGTCACCGGCGACGACGTGTTCGCCCTCCAGGAACGGCTGCTGGAGCTCGGCTACGACGCCGGCCGGCCGGACGGCATCTTCGGCGGGCAGACCGAGGCCGGGCTGCGCGCCTTCCAGCGCGACTACGGCATGACGGTGGACGGGGTGTGCGGGCCGGCCACCATGCGCGCGCTGCGCCAGCTCTCTCCCAAGGTCCGCGGTGGGCGGCCCGTCTACCTGCGGGAACAGGAGCGGGTGCGCAGCGCCGGGCCGCGGCTGCGGGGCAAGCGCATCGTGATCGACCCGGGTCACGGCTGGGGCGACCCCGGCGTCGTGCACGGGCCGGACTGCGAGGCCGACGTGGTCTGGGACCTCGCTCGCCGGCTGGAGGGCCGGATGGCCGCCACCGGCATGGAGGCGCTGCTGTCCCGCGGCGACACCGGCATGCCGTGCCCGGACGACGCGCAGCGCGCCCGGTTCGCCAACGACGCCGGCGCCGACCTGATGCTCTCGCTGCACACCGACGGCAACCCGTCGCCGCACGCGCAGGGCATCGCGACCTTCCACTTCGGCACCGGCAACGGCACCACGTCCACGGTCGGCGAGGCGCTGGCCGGCTTCATCCAGCGCGAGCTGGTGGCCCGGACCGGCATGCTGGACTGCGGCGTGCACCCCAAGACGTGGGAGATCCTGCGGCTCACCAAGATGCCCGTGGTGCGCATCGAGGTCGGCTACCTGTCGAACGCGCAGGACCGCAGGCGGCTGCTCGACCCGTCGTTCCGGGACGTGATCGCCGAGGGCATTCTGGTGGCTGTCAAGCGGCTGTACCTGTTGGGTGAGAACGACCAGCCGACCGGAACGTTCACCTTCAGTGACCTGCTGAGCCGGGAGCTCGCGGCACCCGCGTGATGTGCCGGTCGGCACCTGCCGCCGCCGTCACCTGTTCGTAATACTCGGACGAGTGACGATCTGGAGCCCAGTCCACGGCCTCGACTACGACCCGGTTCCGTATCACCCGCCACGCCTGCCCGCGGCCGACGCCGTCCGGGTCGCGGCCGAGCTGCGTGATCGCATGGCGCGACGGCGGTCCGTGCGCATGTTCGCCCCCGATCCGGTCCCCGACCAGGTGGTGGTCGACGCCATCGCGGTGGCCGCCACGGCGCCCAGCGGCGCGCACCAGCAGCCCTGGACGTTCGTGCTGGTCAAGGACCCCGCGGTGCGGGCCCGCATCCGGGAGGCCGCCGAGGAGGAGGAACGGCGCTCCTACGCCGGCCGCCTCGGCGAGGAGTGGCTCGCCGCGCTTCGCCCGCTCGGCACCGACGACGTGAAGCCGCACCTGACGGACGCCTCGCACCTCGTCGTGGTGTTCCAGCAGCGGTACTACGTGGCGGCGGACGGCACCCGGCGCAAGCACTACTACGTCGACGAGTCCGTGGGCATCGCGGTGGGCATGCTGCTCACGGCGCTGCACCTGGCCGGCGTGTGCGCGCTGACCCACACGCCGTCGCCGATGGGCTTCCTGTCCGAGGTGCTCGGGCGGCCGCGCAACGAGAAGGCGTTCGCCGTGATCCCCGTCGGGTACGCCGCGGCGGACTGCGTCGTGCCGAACGTGGCGCGCAAGCCGCTGGAGGAGGTGCTGGTGACCGTCTGACGGCCGTGCTCCCGGCCACGGCGAGTCGTCGGGCCGTGTCTCGTCCGCGTCTCGCGCGGGCGTCTCGTCAGGCGTCCGTCAGGGCGAGTCGTACCGCGCGGAGTACGCGGGCGTCGTGGCGGAGATAGTGACCGAGTTGAGCAACCGTTCCAGCGCCGCTTCGACGTCCTCCTTCCACGTCATCGCCGAGCGGATCTCCAGGCGCAGCCGCGGCCAGCGGGGGTGCGGCCGCACGGTCTTGAAGCCGACGCTCACCAGGAAGTCGGCCGGGATCATGCAGCTCGTCTCCTCGTCCGGCCGGGCGTCGCCGAACACCTCGACGGCCTTGACGCCGCGCCGGGTGAGGTCCTTCACGACGGCCTGGACGAGCATCCTGCCCAGCCCGCCACCGGCGAACTCCGGCCGGATGGTGAGGGCGGTCAGCAGCACGGCGTCGGCGCTCACCGGTGCGGTCGGGAAGGCCGCCGCCCTCGGCACCGCACCCGGCGGCGCGTACAGCGCGTAACCGGCCGGGACGCCGTCCGTGTAGACGATCTTGCCGCAGGAGCCCCATTCCAGGAGCACGCTGGACACCCACGCCTCTTTTTCGAGGTCGGTCTGCCCGAAGTCCTCGGCCTGTTCCCGCAGGTGCGGCGCGAGTTCCCAGAACACGCAGTGCCGGCACTTCTTGGGTAGGTCGCCGAGGTTGTCCAGGGTGACGCCGGTGACGCGACGTGACACCACACCTCCCGTTGCGCCTGCCGTCGTCCCGCGAATGCACCCGCGGGCCGCCCCATTTGTCCCAACCGCCGATCACCACCGGTACAACACCGGCGCCGTGACGCCGCGGTGCTACTCAGCGTGCCCCGCACCGAGGATAGGCGCTCAACAGCTCACCCGGAAGCTGTGACGGGTTCACGGACCGGGCCACTTAGACTCGAAAGGACGACGGACCAGGGACGGAGCGCATCGGATGACCACTCCCGCGGAGCGCGGCGGCCGCAGCCTCGACCCCCACATGTCCCGCTACGCACAGCGCACCGTCGGCATGACGGCGTCCGAGATCCGCGCGCTGTTCGCCGTGGCCAGCAGGCCGGAAGTGGTGTCCCTGGCCGGTGGCATGCCGTACCTGGCGGCCCTCCCGCTGGACATGCTGGCCACCGAGGTCGGTGACCTGGTGGCGTCCGACGGGCTCACCGCGCTGCAGTACGGGTCGGCGCAGGGCACGCCGGAGCTGCGCGAGCAGATCTGCGGGATCATGGCGCTGGAGGGCATCCGGGCGCACGCCGACGACGTGGTGGTCACCGTCGGCTCGCAGATGGGGCTCGACATGGTGACCCGCATCTTCTGCGATCCCGGCGACGTGGTGCTCGCCGAGGCACCGTCCTACGTGGGCGCGCTCGGCACCTTCGCCGCCTACCAGGCCCAGGTCGTGCACGTCGCGATGGACGACGAGGGCCTGGTGCCCGAGGCGCTGCGCTCCTCGCTGGCGGCGCTCGCCGCGCAGGGGCGGCGGCCGAAGTTCCTGTACACGATCCCGAACTTCCACAACCCGGCCGGCGTGACGCTCGCCGTGTCCCGGCGCGCGGAGATCCTGGAGATCTGCGCCGCGCACGACCTGCTGGTGATCGAGGACAACCCGTACGGGCTGCTCGGGTTCGACGGGCAGACGTACCCGGCGCTGCGGTCCGCGGACCCGGACAACGTGGTGTACCTCGGGTCGTTCTCCAAGACGTTCGCCCCCGGCCTGCGGGTCGGCTGGACGCTCGCGCCGCACGCCGTGCGCGAGAAGCTCGTGCTGGCCGCCGAGTCGGCCACCCTGTGCCCGCCGGCCTTCACCCAGGCCGTCGTGTCCCGGTACCTCGCCCGCCACGACTGGCGCGGCCAGGTGAAGATCTACCGCGAGGCCTATCGCGAACGGCGCGACGCCACGATCGCCGCGCTGGAGCAGTTCATGCCCGACGGCTGCCGATGGACGATCCCGGACGGCGGCTTCTACGTGTGGGTGACCGTCCCACCGGGGTTGGACACGAAGGCCATGCTGCCGCGCGCCGTCACGGCGCGGGTGGCGTACGTCCCCGGCACCGCGTTCTACACGGACTCGTTCGGCAGCCGGCAGCTGCGGCTGTCGTTCTGCTACCCCACCCCGGAGCGGATCCGGGAAGGGGTGCGGCGGCTGGCCGGCGTGCTGGGGGCCGAGCTCGACCTGATCCGGACGTTCGGCGGGATGCCCGAGCGCCATCTCCCGGGGCCGCAGTCGCCCGCCCCGGACACCGCCTGACCTGGGACGACTGTCCATTGTGGACAGTCGGTTTCCCTGGTGTACCAACGGAGGTTCTCCCGTGACAGAGCGAACCGTGGCCGTGCTGGCCGGCGGGCTCTCGCACGAGCGCGACGTCTCGATCCGCTCCGGCCGCCGGCTCGCCGCGGCCCTGCGCGAACACGGCCTGGTGGTCGAGGAGTGGGACGCCGACGGCCGCCTGATCGACCGGCTCACCAGGCGGCGGCCGGACGCCGTGGTGATCGCCATGCACGGCGGCGCCGGGGAGAACGGCGCCGTGCAGTCCGTCCTGGAGATGCTGGACGTGCCGTTCGTCGGCACCCCCGCCACCGCGTGCCGGCGCGCCTTCGACAAGCCGCTGGCCAAGGCCACCCTCGTCGAGGCCGGCGTGGTCACGCCCACGTGGATCACCCTGCCCCAGTCCGCGTTCCGCGAGCTGGGCGCGCCGGCCGTGCTCGGCGCACTGGTGGAGCGGCTGGGCCTGCCCCTCATGCTCAAGCCGGACCAGGGCGGCTCCGCCCTCGGCGCCCACATCGTGCGCACCGCCGACGAGCTGCCCGGCGCCATGGTGAGCTGCCTGGCGTACGCCGACGCCGTGCTGGCCGAGCAGTACATCGAGGGCACCGAGGTCGCCGTGACCGTCATCGACACCGGGACCGGCCCCGTCGCGCTGCCCGCCGTCGAGATCGAACCCGAGGGCGAGTTCTACGACTACGCCGCCAGGTACACCGCCGGCCTCACCACCTTCCACTGCCCCGCCCGCCTGGAGGACGGCGTCGCCAAGACCGTCGCCGAGATGGCCGTCCGCGCCCACACCGTCCTGGGCCTGCGCGACGTCTCCCGCACCGACGCCATGGTGTCCGAGGACGGCACCGTGTACTTCCTGGAGGTGAACGTCTCGCCCGGCCTCACCGAGACCTCGCTCCTCCCCCTGGCCGTGGAGGAGTTCGGCATCACCATGGGCGCCCTGTTCAACGACCTCATCACCCGAGCCATCGCCCGCTGACCCCTGCCCGGTCGGCGCCGCCTGGTCCGGCTACCCGACCCGGCTGAGCCCGCGGGTGCCGCGGTCGCCCGCCTACCTGACCGCGGTACCTGAGCCTGCCCGCCTGGCCCCGGCCTGCCACCGCCCCGCGGCGCTCCCACTCCACGCGGCGCCGCACCAGTTCCGTGACGACATCGCGCCCCTGTCCGCCGCGCGCTCCACACCTGCCGTTTCACGTGAAACAGCTCGCGCCACCCGGTGCGGCCGCCCGAGCTGCACCGGCCGATGCCGGCGAGGTCGCTACCGGCCGGCTCTCCGCGTCCGCCCTCCTCCGGCGACCCTCGCGCCCGTCACCCACTCAGGACCTGCGGCCGATTGTTCAGCGCTCACCGTGGGCCACCCGGCCCTCGTCGCCGAGCCGAGGCTCTGAAAGCGGTGGCCGCGCGGGCCAGCGAGGCGGCCATCACCCGCCGCCCGTGGTGGCCGTCGTATTCGGTACCGGTCATCTCCACCCGCCGACACTCGACGCGACCAGTGGCTGTCGCTGCCGCCACATGCCGCTCACGACGTGCCGCAGCTTGCCGCCGGCTGCTGAGCGATGACCGCCGTGGGCAGGGAGGTCCGTACCGTCGAGGACCTGCAACTCCGCCGGAGCCACGGTTGGCCGACGATGGCTCCCACGCGCACCCGGTCACTCGGTTGCCCGGCTGATCCGCCGGCCCGCCCTCTGCTGCCGCCGCGCCGCTTCCGCCGCCCTCGCCGGTTGTGGCCGATCGCCCACCCACGATCCAGCCTCACCCCTCGCGCCGTTGCCGGTCGCCCCGTCGTCCTCCTCCGCCGCCTGGTCGTCCGCCGGCCGACGTCCGCCGGCTCCTGCGTCGCTCCCACCGCCCGCCTGCTCTGGTCGTCCGCCGGCTTGTCGTCGCCCAGGTCGTTGCTTCCGTCGCTCCGGCATGGACACCGGCGGCGCTTCGAGCCGACCACCGTCAGTACGGACGGCGCCGCCCCACACCGGCCCGGCGACGCACGGCCCTCCACCTCGGCTGGCCCGCGGACTGAGGCCACCGCGACGAGTCCGGCAGCCGCGGCCTTCGACGCAGCTCCGCGAGACGTTTCACGTGAAACGGGCTCGCCAGAGGGTTGGGCGGGAGGCGGGTAAGCCCGGCGAGGGAGCGGCGCGAGCGGCGGAGCGTCGACGAGGCGCGGGGACGCGCGGCGCACCCGGCCGCGGTTGCTGCCGCGATGCGCAGCCTCGGCCACGTCCTGCGGGGGACCAGCGAGAGCAGAGCGGGCTTGGCTCGGGGGTGTCCGCGGCGGGCACTCCGTGGCCCGCCTGACCGCACGTCGGCATGGTGGTCGGTGCCGGGTGGTTCGTCGTCAGGTAACGAGGCCGGCCCGGTGCAGACCAAGCCGGAACGACCGCGGGTAAAAGCTCACGGCATTCGGCGTGCATGGCAACTTCCGGTGCGTGCGACCTGCACGCGCCCGGCCCCGCGAGGGTCGGTGCATCTCTACGGTCGGATGTGGCACGACAGCGGCGAACCGCGGCGTGGACGCTCCTTCGGAGGGATCTCCACGCTGCTGCGGCCTGGCCGTCGGCACCTGCTTGTCGCGTTGCGGGTGCCGGAGCGGGCATCACTGTTCCGGCGCGGGGAGCGGCTTGTGTCGAGGCGCCGGGAGCGGCTCCAGGCGCCGCTGTCAGCAAGACCTTCGCTTCTGCGCTGCCATACCGGGTGCCAACCCCGCGGCGTCCCTCAAGACCCGGGGGAGCATCCCACCCACATGCGGGGCAGGTCGTCCATTCGACCCAGACGTGCCGGAGCTTGGACCGTGCAGCGGCACTGAGCCTCCGGGGCACGGCCTGGTCATCCCGCCGGAGGAAGTCGACCGTCCCAGACGCTGCCGTTTCACGTGAAACACGGCGGCCGTAGGGCTCACCCGGCTCGGGCCAGCTCCAGTTCCCTCGGTGCCACCATGCCCGGCCGTTCGGGCGCCCCCGGTCCCATCCAGCCCAGCGACTCGGCCCCGGAGTTCGTCACCGCGACACGGCTCGTGGGGCCTTCCAACGCTCGCAGCCGCGGCGAGGGCACGCCGATCGGACGTCTCGGCAGCGCGACCGCAGCGAGGTGCTCCGCCCTCGCCGGTACGTCGGCGCCCGAGGCGGCCTCGGCCACCGTGGGCTCGTCCGAGACGCGGCCGGCGAGTCGGGCCAGGGCCACGCTGGCCACGAGGACACCTGCGGCGGCCAGGGCGACGGTGAGGAGCGGGTTGTCCGTGGCCCGTCCCGTCGCCCCCGTGATCACGCCGACGCCGACCCACGCGAGGGACCAGGCGACCGACGCGACGGCCGTGAGGCCGGCGAACCGGCGGCGCGGCATGTCCAGCGCACCGGCCGCCACCGGAGCCAGCGTGTGCCCGAAGGCGACGAACCGGACCGCCACCATGGTGGCCACCGTCGCGTTGCCCATGAGGTGCTCGCCGCGCCGCCACCGCCGGTCCCCGAGCCGCCGGCCGAGCGCGCCGTGCCGGATGCGGTCGCCGGACGCCCGGCCCAGTAGGTAACCGCCGTACTGCCCGAGGAACGAGCCCAGCGCCGCCGCGGCGATCACGGGTGGCAGCAGCCACGGATCCACCATGCCGGCCGCGAGCACGAGCGCGACCTCGCCCGGCACGATCGACCCCAGCACGAGCGTCGCCTCGATCGCGCACACGACCACCAGCAGGGCCAGGAGCGCCATCGGCGACATCCCGAGTTGTGGCATGAAGTCCGGCACCGTGGGCTCCCTGGCTGGCTGGCTCGACGAGTACCAGCCTCACACCCGAGGCGTCACCGACGCATCAGGGCAATCACCCTGATCAACCCTCGGGTTACCCCGATACCGCTCCGGCCCACTTCTCCTACCGCAGCGGCCCTGGCCGACGTTTCACGTGAAACGTCGTGCGGCACCTACGGACACGGCGACCGCCGAGGACGGGCGCGGAGAGCCGGCCGGTAGCGACCTCGCCGGCATCGAAGCGAGCCGGCCAGGCGGCTGGGCCGCCGGTTGGTAACGCCCGCGGCCCAGCCGGGGGAGAACGGCGAGGGCACCGGGACCGGCTCAGCCCGCCTCGCCAGGCTCTCGCCGCCGATGTTCGACGCGCAACACGTCCACACCGCAGCGGCAGCGGCAGCGGCAGCGGCAGCGGCAGCGGAATCCTCGCCCAACGCCGAACGGCTGTGGGTCAATCTCAGCGATCGAGGCCACCCACCCACACGCAGCCGCTACGGCGCGTGGTCCGGCAGACGCACGTTCCGTCGCCGGGACGGGCCCCCGGGAGACCGAAGGAACGCTGAGACCGGCTCAGCCCGCCTCGATCGAAGCCGTGGCCACACCGACCCCAGGCCGGGCGCCGAAAGGCTGTGCGTGGACCTCAGAGACCCGGACGACGCCGGGAGAATCGCCGGCGGACAGCCGGAAGCCGAGAGCCGTGCGCTTCGCCCGCCATGCCACCGGAACAGCCCCCGTGGGTCACTGGCCGACAACCGACGACGGCAGCCGTCACGGGGCAGGCGTGATGAGGGAGACGATGCGCTCCAGGTCGTCCACCGAGCCGAACTCGACGACGATGCGGCCCTTGCGGCGGCCGAGTTCCACCTTCACGCGGGTGTCGAACGTGTCGGACAGGCGCTCGGCGAGGTCCTGCAGACCCGGCGCCTGGATGGGCTTGCGGGCCGGCGGCCTGGGCCGGGCGGGCGCCGCGCCGCGGGCCAGCACCACGGCCTCCTCGGTGGCGCGGACCGACATGCCCTCGGCGACGATGCGGGTGGCCAGGTCCTCCTGGGCGCCGGCGTCGTCCAGGCCGAGCAGCGCGCGGGCGTGGCCGGCGGACAGCACTCCGGCGGCAACCCGGCGCTGAACGGCGACCGGCAGGCGGAGCAGGCGGATGGTGTTGGTGATGGCCGGCCGGCTGCGGCCGATCCGATCGGCCAGTTCCTCGTGCGTGACGCCGAACTCCTCCAGCAGCTGCTGGTACGCCGCCGCCTCCTCCAGCGGATTCAGCTGCACCCGGTGGATGTTCTCCAGCAGCGCGTCCCGCAGCATCGCCTCGTCGGCCGTCTGCCGCACGATCGCGGGGATACGGTCGAGCCCGGCCTCCTGCGCGGCCCGCCAGCGGCGCTCGCCCATAACCAGCTCGTAGCCGCCGCCCACGGTCTCGCGGACGACGATCGGCTGCATGAGGCCGAACTCGCGGATCGAGTGGGTCAGCTCCGCCAGCGCCTGCTCGTCGAACACCTGGCGCGGCTGCTTGGGGTTCGGCCGCACGGCGGCCAGCGGGACCTCGCGGTACACGGCGCCGAAGCCGTCCGTGGGGTCACGTGGAACGTCGGGCGTCACCGCCAGGGCCGACGACACAGGGGCGGGTCGCTGCTGGATCCGGGCCAGGCGTTCGGCCGGCGTCACCGCACCGGACGACGCCGGCCCGGTGGGGATCAGCGCGGCCAGGCCGCGCCCGAGACCGCCCTTGCGCGAGTCGGTCATGGGGCATTCTCCTCCGCACCGCGGGCCGCGATCTCCTTCGCCGCGTCCACGTAGCTCATCGCACCGCGCGAGCCGGGGTCGTACGTCAGCACGGTCTGCGCGTACCCCGGGGCCTCCGACACCTTGACGCTACGTGGGATGACGGTACGCAGCACCAGCTCCCCGAAGTGGCCCCGCACCTCGCTCGTCACCTGATCGGCGAGCTTGGTGCGTCCGTCGTACATGGTGAGCAGGATCGTGGAGATGCGCAGCCCGGGGTTCAGGTGCTGCTGCACGAGCTCGATGTTGCTCAGCAGCTGGCCCAGTCCCTCCAGCGCGTAGTACTCGCACTGGATCGGGATGAACACCTCGTCGGCCGCCACCATCGCGTTGACCGTCAGCAGCCCGAGCGAGGGCGGGCAGTCGATGAAGACGTAGTCGACGTCCAGCTGGTCCAGGATCTCGGGGGCGAGCGCCTCCTTGAGCCGCGACTCGCGCGCCACCATGGACACCAGCTCGATCTCGGCGCCGGCCAGGTCGATGGTGGCCGGCACACACAGCAGGTTGTCCGAGTGCGGGCACGCCTGCACGGCGTCCACCAGGCTGATCTCGCCGAGCAGCACCTCGTACACCGACGGCGTGCCGGAGCGGTGCTCGACGGCGAGCGCGGTGCTGGCGTTGCCCTGCGGGTCGAGGTCGACCACGAGCACGCGCAGGCCGTGCAGGGCGAGCCCCGCGGCCACGTTCACCGTGCTGGTCGTCTTGCCGACGCCGCCCTTCTGATTCGCCACGGTCATCACACGACGGTGGCTGGGGCGGGGCAGCCGGTACGCCTCGGGGTGCAGCACGCGCGCGGCGCGCTCCGCCTCCTCGGCGATCGGCGTCCAGCCGCCGTGGTCCGGCTGGGCCGTCGGCATCGGACCGGAGGGGTCGATGGGCCGCATGACGGCCGTCTCCTCGGCGGCGTTCACCGGTGCCGCGGGGCGTGGCCCACCGCTCACCAGACCCGACGGCGTCATCCGAGCCGGCGGCCGCACGCTCGTCGCGTCGACGCTGCCCGGCCCGCCCGGACGGTACGGGCCACCGGTGCCCGGCGGGGAACCGTAGCCCTGCCGCGGAGCCATCGGCCCCGGCCCGTATCCCGGATCGGCCGTTTCACGTGAAACAGCGGACGTGGACGACACCGGCTCTCTCCACCCGTGGCTGGCGCTCACGAACGTCTCCTCCTTCGTGCCGGCCGCGGACCGGCGCCGGTCCGACCCATCGCGACGGAATCATCTCGCGCCACGAGCACGACCCGGGTGAGGGGATCGACGACACCCTCGCCGCAGTCGACGACACGCACCGCGCGTCCTCCGAGGGACCGCACCGCATCAGCGTCGCGAACAATCTCGTCGTGTGCAGTCTGACCCTTCATCGCCACGAGTTCACCACCGGGCCGCAGAAGGGGCAGCGCCCAGCCCGCGAGCCGGGCCAGCGGGGCCACCGCCCGGGCCGTGACGACGTCCGCTCCCCCGAGGTCCTCGATCACGTCCGGTGACTCGGCACGACCACGTGTCACAGTGACGGAAAGGCCGAGGGTCTCCGCTACCTCCCTCAACCAGGCCACTCGGCGCTCCATCGGCTCCAGCAGCGTGATCGAGACGTCCGGCCGGGCCAGCGCGAGCGGGATGCCCGGCAGCCCGGCCCCCGAGCCGAGGTCCACGAGGCGCACCTCGCCCGAGACAGACCTGTCTCTCTCGACGGCAGGGCCGAGCTCGGCGGCGGCGCACGGCAGCACGGCGGCGACCACCGCGCAGTTGAGCACGTGGCGTTCCCACAGCCGGTCCACCTCACGCGGACCGATCAGCCCGCGCTCCACCCCCGTCGTCGCGAGCAGGGCCACGTACCGCGCCGCCAGCGGCAGGCGGTCACCGAAGACCAGGGCGGCGGCCGGCGGCGCGGGAGGCGCGGCGTCGCCCACTACTGCGACCGGAAGACCACCACGCGGCGGCGCGGCTCCTCGCCCTCGCTCTCGCTGTAGACGCCGCTGACGGCAGCCACCGCGTCGTGCACGACCTTGCGCTCGAACGGCGTCATGGGCGCGAGCTTCACCGGGTCGCCGGTGGAGAGCACCTTCTCGGCGGCGTCCCGGCCGATGCGCGCGAGCTCCGTACGCCGGCCGGCCCGCCAGCCCGCGACGTCCAGCATCAGGCGGCTGCGCGAGCCGGTCTCCTGCTGCACCGCGAGCCGGGTCAGCTCCTGGAGGGCCTCCAGCACGGTGCCGCCGGCGCCGACCAGCTTCTGCAGGTCTTCGCCACCGTCGATGCTCACGATGGCACGGCTCGCCTCGACGTCCAGGTCGATGTCGCCGTCGTAGTCGAGCAGGTCGAGCAGCCGCTCCAGGTAGTCACCGGCGACGTCGCCCTCACGGACCAGCAGGTCCTCGGTCGGGGCACCGCTCCCACCGGCGCGGCGCTCGGCGCCGTCCGTCGCGGTCCGGTCACCACCGTCGGAATCGGCTTCGGAACCGACTTCCAGGGTGTCGGACACGATCGTCTCCTCTCACAAGCACATGCTCAGTCAGGTCTGTGGGCGCCGCGACCACGCGGCACCGGGGATCGCCTCAGCGGCGCTTCTTCTTGGACCGCGACTGCGGCGCGCGCTGCGGCTGCTTGTTGCGCTGCTGCTGCGGCCGCTGGCCGTTGCCGGACACGCCGGTGCCAGGAGTCCCGTCGGCGGTGGCCGGCGGCGTGTCCTGGATGTCGTCGGCGACCGCGGGAGTCTCGGGGGAGTCGTCGGACGCGGCGCCCTCGACGGCGCTCGGGCGCTTGCCCTTCGGCGGCTGGCTCGGCTTCTGGCCGGGCCGCGGGCCGAGGTTCTGCCGGGCGGCGGTCGCCTGCTCCTTCTTCTCGTTCTCCTCGCGGTCGATCTTGCGGTACACGACCCACTGCTGGCCCAGCGTCCAGGCGTTGTTGGACAGCCAGTAGATGAGGATGGCGATCGGGAAGAAGAGGCCACCGACCAGCACACCCAGCGGGAAGATGTACAGCGTCAGCTTGTTCATGATCGCGGCCTGCGGGTTGGCGGCCGCGGCGGCGCTCTGCCGCTCCACCGAGTGCCGCGCCGTCCAGTGCGTCGCGATGCTGGCCAGGATCATCAGCGGCACCGACACCGCGATCACGTACGGCCGCGAGGTACCCAGCTCCGCGAGCTGGTTCTGCGCCATCGTGATGAACGCGGAGAGCTTGGCGCCGAACAGGTCGGCGTCGATGAACGACGCCACCTCCTGCTCGTTGAAGATGTAGTTCTCGGTCTTGCCCGGCTTGAACTCCCGGAGCACCTGGAACAGGCCGATGAACACCGGGATCTGCACGAGGATCGGCAGGCAGCCGCCGAGCGGGTTGACGCCGTGCTCGGACTGCAGCTTCTGCATCTCGGCGGCCAGCTTCTGCCGGTCGCCCTTGTGCTTCTCCTGGAGCTTCTTGATCTCCGGCGCGAACTCCTGCATCTTCCGCATCGACCGCACCTGCGAGACGAACGGCTTGAACAGCAGGGCGCGCAGCGTGAAGACCAGGAACACCACGGCCAGCGCCCACGTGATGCCGTTGTCCGGCCCGAGGAACGGGATCGCCCCGAACACCTTGTGCCAGAACCAGAGGATGGCCGACACCGGGTAGTAGATGAAGTTCAGCACGAGAGCGTCTCCTCGGCGCTATGGGCGCAGGTGG
The DNA here is from genome assembly GCA_036402215.1 of Pseudonocardiaceae bacterium. GTDB lineage: Bacteria > Actinomycetota > Actinomycetes > Mycobacteriales > Pseudonocardiaceae > DASXTS01. Next base: position 3,425 of record DASWTI010000293.1, on the reverse strand, counting down.
TGCGGTTGTGCGGGCGGTTCCGGTCACCGGCCGGTGGGACCGGGTCATGACCACCAGGGTGCCAGGGTGCGCAGCGCAACAACCGGCGCACCGTCAACCAGGTGCCGCGCAACGGGCCGTGGACCTGCAGGGCCTCGATCGCGTAGGCGCTGCAGGACGGGGTGAAGCGGCACGTCGGCGGCAGGTACCGGGAGACCACCCGGTAGCCACGCAGCGGGGTCACCAGCAGCCACACCAGCGCCGAGGACACCCGCCGTACCACCGACCTCATGACGACAGGCCCAGCCGGCGCAGCGCCGCGTCCAGGTCCCCGCCGAGCTCCGCGCTGCTCGCCGCGGCGGACGGCGGCAGGGCGCGGACCACGAGGAGCGCGTCCGGCCCCAGCACAGCGAGCCGGCTGCGCACCAGGTGGCGCAGCCGGCGTTGGACGCGGTTACGGACGACGGAGCCGCCGACGGCCTTGCTGACCACGAAGCCCACCAGGGGTCCGCCGGCCTCCTGCCGACGACCGAGGTGGGCGACCAGCCTGGACCGCCCGGCCCGACGACCGGCGCGTACCGCTGCGTCGAAGTCGACGCGGCGGGTCATCCTCGCGGTCGCCGGCAGCACCCGGACCGCTCAGGCCGAGAGCTTGTCGCGGCCCTTGCGGCGGCGGGCGGCCAGGATCGCCCGGCCGGCGCGGGTACGCATCCGGAGCCGGAACCCGTGGGTCCTCGCCCGGCGGCGGTTGTTGGGCTGGAACGTACGCTTGCCCTTGCTCACTGGTCGCCTACTCCCGATCGATGCACTTACCGAAGTCGCCGGTCCCTCGCGCCCACGGCGGGCGCGGCGCGGCATGGCGCGATGCAGCGCACCCGGCGCGCGGGAGACCCCCCGAGGGTACTCCAGCCCCTCCCGGGGTCGTCAAAACGGGTCGAGAAGCACGACACGCCGTTGGGCGACCGGTACTTGCCCCCACCCCAATCTTGTGGCAGACGCCACGTCTTGTTAGCGTGCCCCCTCGCGGTCGGGCGACCCGAAGGAGAGAGCGGGCCGTCCGTCGACCGGATTCGACAGCCGCGAACGGCAGGAAGTCGGGGCCCACGGGGGTGCACCCGTCACTTCGGCATACTGTCATGCACAGTTGTGGACAGACCTGTGGACGCCTTCGACCCGGCGGGACGGTATTCAGGTCCGCGCACGAGATGAGGGTGGGAGGGGAGACGCAGTGTCGAGCCATGACCTTGACCTCGGGCAGGTGTGGGTCAAGGTCGTGCACGAGCTCTCCTCCGGCACCCTGACCCCCACCCAGCGAGCCTGGATGCGCGTCACGCGGCCACTCGGCCTGCTCGACGGCACCGCGCTGCTGGCCGCGCCGAGCGAGTTCGCCAAGGAACAGATCGAGCGGGCCCTGCGCGCCCCGATCACCGAGGCGCTGTCCCGCCAGCTCGGCCGCCCGGTGGCGCTGGCCGTGCGGGTGGACAACCCGGCACCGATGCCGCCGGTCCACCGCGACGGAGCCGGCCCGATCTGGCCCGGCCACGAGCCGGTGGACCACGGGCACCTCGACCACCAGCACCTGGGCTACGGGCCGCCCACCGCGCCCGGCATGGGCTTCGGCCCCGGCGCGGGGTACGGCCCCGGCGACCTCACCGAGTTCTCCGAGCTGGCCGACGACGGCGACGAGGTGGACGAGGAGAGCGAGGCCCTCGCCACCGTGCACGAGATCTGGCCGACGTACGGCGGCCAGCACGCCAATCCGCGGCCGTCCAGCTCGCAGACCCGGCTGAACGAGAAGTACACCTTCGACACCTTCGTCATCGGGGCGTCGAACCGCTTCGCGCACGCCGCCGCCGTGGCCGTGGCCGAGGCGCCGGCCCGGGCGTACAACCCGCTGTTCGTGTGGGGCGAGTCCGGCCTCGGCAAGACGCACCTGCTGCACGCGGTGGGCCACTACGCACAGAAGCTCTTCCCCGGCATGCGGGTGCGCTACGTGTCCACCGAGGAGTTCACCAACGACTTCATCAACTCGCTGCGCGACGACCGCAAGGTGGCCTTCCAGCGCCGCTACCGCGACGTCGACGTGCTGCTGGTGGACGACATCCAGTTCCTGGAGGGCAAGGAAGGAACCCAGGAGGAGTTCTTCCACACCTTCAACACGCTGCACAACGCGAACAAGCAGATCGTGGTGTCCTCGGACCGCCCGCCGAAGCGGCTGGAGACGCTGGAGGACCGGCTGCGCACGCGCTTCGAGTGGGGCCTGATCACCGACGTGCAGCCGCCCGAGCTGGAGACGCGCATCGCCATCCTGCGCAAGAAGGCCGCGCAGGACCGGCTGGCCGCCCCGGACGACGTGCTGGAGTTCATCGCGGCGCGCATCGAGCGGAACATCCGTGAGCTGGAGGGCGCGCTCATCCGGGTCACGGCGTTCGCCTCGCTCAACAAGCAGATCGTGGACACGCAGCTCGCCGAGATCGTGCTGCGGGACCTGATCCCGGACTCCGCGATGCCGGAGATCGGCGCGCCGGTGATCATGGCGGTGACCGCGGAGTACTTCGCCGTCTCGATCGACGACCTGTGCGGGCCGGGCAAGACCAAGGCGCTGGCGAACGCCCGGCAGATCGCCATGTACCTGTGCCGCGAGCTGACCGACCTGTCGTTGCCGCGCATCGGCCAGACCTTCGGCGGCCGCGACCACACCACGGTCATGCACGCGGACAAGAAGATCCGCAAGGAGATGGCCGAGCGCCGGCGCACCTACGAGCAGGTGCAGGAGCTCACCTCGCGCATCAAGCAGCGCGCCCGCGCCTGACGTTCCGCGCTCACCCCCGGACGGCCTCGCGGCGACGCTCCTCGCGGCGTCACGCCGGCGGCCCCGGACGCTCACGTCGCGCCCCCCGGCCCGCCAGCGCTCCGTGCCGGGGCCGGAACCGTCAGCCGATACGGTGCGTCTGTCGTCACGGCCGAGCAGGTTCATGGGTTCGTTCACGAGCGGGAGGTGGCCGCGGTGGCCGGAGGGTACGAGGTAATCACCGAGGCGTTGGTCACCCACGCCACATCGCTGGGCCGCATCGCCGACCAGCTCGGCACCGCGCTGGACGCGGCCAACACGGTGAGCATGCCGCGCGACGCCTACGGCGTCATCTGCCAGTTCTTCCCGCCGATGATCGACCCGATCGAGCAGGCCGGCGTCAGCGCCATCCAGCAGGGCGTCACGTCGATGAACGAGTCGGTCACCGCGGTCAACACCACCGCGCGTGAGTACGACGCCGTGGAGACCACCAACGCGCAGTCCTTCGGGGGCAACTGATGACGAATCCGTTGGTGGCGGAGCGGCAGGACTCCACCACCGCCTACACCGGCATCGGGATCGTCGAGTCCGCCGTCGACACCTACAACGGCATCTCCAACGGCAGCTGGGTCGAAGGCGGCCTCGGCCTCGCCGG
>DASWTI010000292.1:0-9262 GCA_036402215.1 Pseudonocardiaceae bacterium | reverse complement strand
GGCGCCGGTGATCGGCCTGGCGACGCTCACCGCGCGCGCCGCGCACGCCGGGTTCCGCCGCCCGCGCCGCCCCGCGCCGGCCGACCTCGCGGTGCTGCAGTACACCAGCGGGTCCACCCGGTCGCCGCGCGGCGTGCCGGTCACCCACGGGCACCTCGCGGCGAACCTGACGGCGATCCGGGAGGTCATCCGGCACGACGAGCTGCACCCCGGGCCGCTGCTGAGCTGGCTGCCGCTCTACCACGACCTCGGGCTGGTGTGCTTCCTCGCGCTGCCCATGTCCTGCGGGTGCTCGCTGGCGCTGGCCTCGCCGGACACCTTCGCGCGGCGCCCCTCCATGTGGCTCGCCGCGGCCGGCCGGCACGGCGCCGTGATGACCGGCGCGCCGAACTTCGCCTACGCGCTGGCCACCCGGCTGCTGCGCGCCGACCCCTCGGTGCGGCTGGACTCCGTGCGGCGCCTGGTGTCCGGCGGCGAGCCGATCGACGCGGCGGTGATGGCCGCGTTCCTGGCGGCGGCGGTGCCGTACGGGCTGGACCCGCGCGCCGTGATGGCCGGGTACGGGCTGGCCGAGGCCACCCTGGCGGTGGCCGTGGCACCGGCCGGCACCGGGCTGCGGCTGGACCACGTGGACCCGCGGGAGCTGGAGGTCAACGGCCGCGCCGTGCCCACCCCCGGCGGGCGTCCGCTGGCCCGGCAGGGGCCGCCGCTGCGCGGCTTCGCGGTGCGGATCACCGACCGGGCCTCCGGCGCCGACCTGGGGGAGCGGCTGGTCGGCCGGGTCGAGGTGCGCGGGCCGTCGGTCGTCGGCCACTACTGGGGCGAGCCGCCGCCCGCGCCCGGCTCCTGGCTGGACACCGGCGACCTCGGTTACCTCGCCGAGGGTGACCTCGTGGTGTGCGGCCGCGCCAAGGACGTGGTGTTCGCCGCCGGGCGCAACGTGTTCCCGCAGGACGTCGAGGCCGCCGCCACCGAGGTCCCCGGCGTGCGGCCCGGCGGTGCGGTGGCGTTCGGCCTGCCGGGCGAGCGGCTCGTGGTGGCCGTGGAGTGCGGGGGCGATCGCGCCGCCGAGGTCCGCGCCGCCGTGGTGGACGCCGTGGTCGCCGAGGTCGGCCTCACCCCCGCGGCGGTGCTCGTGCTGCCGCCCGGCCACCTGCCCAGGACGTCGTCCGGGAAGCTCCGCCGCGCCGAGGTCCGCCACCGGCACCTCCTCGGCACGCTCGTCCCCGCCCCGCGCCCGGTCCCCGAGGAGAGGCAGCCGACATGACCACCCACCTGACCCCGGACGTGCGCCTCGGGCCACTGCCCCCGGACCTCGCCGACGCCCCGCCCGCCGATGTCGGGTCCACCGACGCCCTGCCCGCCGGGGTCGGGTCCGGCGGCGTCGCGGCCGCGGGTGTCGCGCCGAGGGAGGCCAACCGGCACGAGCTGGCGGCGCTGCTGGACACCGACCCGGCGCGGCTGCCGGACCGGGCGCGGCTGCGCGCCGACCTGGGTCTGGACAGCCTGGCCATGATGACCGCCGTCGCCTGGCTGGAGGGCCGCGGCGTCGTGCTGGCCTCCGAGCAGGGACTGCCGGTGACGGTGGGCGACGTGCTGTCGCTGCTGGACCGGCAGGCCACTCCGGGCCCCCCGCGCGGGGTCTCCCTGGTGGTCTCGGACGGTGACGGCCCGGCAGCCGGGCCCGGCGCCTACGCCCCGCCGCTCACCGCGGGGCCACGCCGGTCGTCGCCCCTGGTGCCGGAGCTGGCCGACCGGCTGTACCGGCTGGCACCGGTGGAGCACGGCGACTACCCGTTCCTCTACGCGCTGGCCGCGCACCCGGAGACCGGCTTCCGCTGGCGCTACCGGGGCGCGCCGCCGCAGCCGGACCAGTTCGGCACCGACCTGTGGGCCGGCGTGCTCGTGCAGCACCTGGTGCGCCGCATCGCCGACGACGAGCCGGTCGGGCAGGTCGTGGCGTACGCCGCCGACCTGCCGAACAACCACGTGCACGTCGGCGCGGTGTTCCACCACCGGCATAGCGGCACCGGACTCCCGGCCCGCGCTGTGACCCTGTTCGTCCGGTACCTGTTCCACACCTTCCCGCTGCACAAGGCGTACCTGGAGGTGCCCGGCTGGAACTGGCCGCAGCTCGCCAGCGGCGAGGGCCGGCTGTTCGACGTCGAGGGCGTGCTGCGCGAGCACGACGTCTACGCCGGGCGGCGCTGGGACAAGTACCTGTGCGCGATCCGCCCCCATCACGTCGCCGGCCCGTCCGGCGCCGGTCGTTCCACGTAGTCCCACGTCCCACGAGGAGAACGCATGTCCGTCAGCAGAACCGTGCGGCCGTTCGTGGTCGCCGCGGCCGCGGCCGCGGGAATGGCCACCGCCATCACCCCGACCGCCTCCGGCGCCCCCGGCGCCGCCCCGGAGGCCACGCCGCAGGACCGGGCCGGCACCACCTCGCTCGGCCAGAGCATCGTCGACTGGGCGTACCGGGAGTACAACGACCCGGCGCACAACCGCGAGTTCCCGCTCGGCTCGAACTGCAACTTCTACAGCGGTGTGATGAATGCCGGGGCGCCGGCCTGCGGCAACGGCATGCAGGCGCCGTCGTGGGGCTGGTGCGCCAACTTCGCCGAGTACGTGTGGAAGAACGGCGGGGCCAACACCTCGGGGCTGAACAACGAGTCGACCAGCTTCAAGCAGTACGGCCAGGCCCGGGGCACGTGGAGCAACAACCTGGCGGCCGTGCAGCCGGGCGACGCGGTGCTGTTCGAGAACGGCCGTCCCGGCTCGCCCGACCTCGACCACGTGGGCGTCGCCGTGACCGGCTGGGACGGCTCCGGCGTCTGGATCATCGAGGGCAACAGCCACGACCGCGTGTACAAGCGCAAGGTCAGCGGCGGCAACGGCGCCATCGGCTTCGCCCGCCCCGTCCCGCGCTGACCCCGGGTCGCCCCGGCGGCCGGCGTGGGGGTCCGGTCACCGGGGTGACGGGTCAGACGGGCCCCGGTGGCCGGCGCGTGCGGGGTGTCCGGCCCCGGGGGTGACGGGTCGTCCGGTCACCGGGGTGGGCGGCGCAGGAGGACCGTCCGGTGGCGCCGCCGGGGCGGCGGTGCCACCGGACGGTGCGGCGCCTCCAGGGCCGGATCGGCCCGCAGGATCGCGGCGTGCAGCAGTCGCAACCGTGGCTCCGGCTCGATGCCCACGCCGTCGCGCAGCCGCTCCCAGGCCTCCCGGTAGGTGGCGAGCGCGTCCGACGGCCGTCCGGCGCGGTACTGCGCGAGCATCAGCCGGGCGGTGAGCCGCTGCCGGAACGGGTGCCGCGCCACCAGGTCGGTGAGCTCGTCCAGCACCACCGCGTGCCGCCCCAGCCGCAGCTCCGCGTCCAGGCACTCCTCGACCGCCGTCAGCCGTGCCTCGGCGAGCCCCTGCGTGAGCCGCCGCGCCGTCGCCGGGTCCGCCGCGTCCGCCAGCGCCGGCCCGCGCCACAGCGCCAGCGCCTCCCGGTACACCCGCACCCGCCCACGGTCGTCCCGGCGGGTCCGGGCCATCGCCACCAGCTCCCGGAACCGGTGCGCGTCCACCGACGCCGGGTCGGCCGCCAGCCGGTACCCGCGCCCCACGGTCTCCACCCGCGGCCGGCCACCCTCCCCGGTCAGCACCCGCCGCAGCCGGCACACGCCCACCGCCACGCCCTGCCGCGCGGTGACCGGCGCCCCGTCCGGCCACATCAGCGCCACCAGCCGCTCGGTCGGCACCGGCCGGTTCACCTCCAGCGCGAGCACCCCGAGGACGAGGCGTTCCCGCCGCGCCCCCACCCGCAGCCGGGTCTCCCCGGCCCAGACCTCCACGGTTCCCAGCAGCCGCAGCTCCATGCCGTCCAGTGCACCCGGGTCCCGGGCCGATCCGCCGCGCCGCTGGAAACTCCTGGACGCACCTGGACGGTCAGTCCCCGCGGATCACCAGCTCCGGCATCCGCCGCTGCACCTCGGCGTAGACCCGCCCCAGCCTGTCCCCGTCATGGTGGTTGTCCAGCCGGACCCTCAGCAGGTCGCGCAGGACGCCCACTTCGGAGTCGATGTCGACGGCGAAGCGCAACTCCTTACCGACCTCGCGCAGGGTCCGGTAGAGCCGTAGCAGGAGCTCGTCGTCCTGCGGCACCAGCTCGTCCAGCTGGCGGATGCTGCGGATTCCCGCCCGGAGGGAGAGCCGCATGATGTCGTCCCGGGCGACGGCGGGGCTCAGATCCACGATGCGCCATTCGGCCCGGTGGGCGATGTCGGCCAGGCGTGCCACGGCGGGAGCCTCGGTCAGGTACACGGCCAGTGAGTCGGCGTCCAGCGGGAGGTCCCGCTCGCCGGCTTCGACCTGATCGCGGTACTGGTCGGTGACCGCCCTGGAGTCCCGTCGGAACGCCGAGAACTGCTCGTCGGCCAGCTCGAACAGCGCGCTCAGCCGGGACAGCCCACGCCGGAGCTGGGCCGGCACCTCGTCGCTGGACTTGTACTCCAGCTTGTGGTTCACGGCCGCCCAGGCGTGCTGCAGCGCCGTGCGCACCTGGACCTCGGCCTTGATGTCGCGGTACTGCCGCCACTCGGCGAGCCCGCTGCGCGAGGCGCCGAGCTGCACGACGAAATGGCGCGACAGATAGCCGAAGCGGTCCGGGTCCATCTGCGCGGCCTTGTCGAGCGAGTTCTCCTCGTCGACCGTGAACTCGGCGCGCAGGATCTTCTCGACCTCGTCGACGTCCTCGATGTAATACGTGATGACGCGCAGCCCGACGAGATCGGTCATCTCGGCCAGCGGATCGGCGTAGGACTTGCGGCGCAGCTTGCCCTCGAAGCTCTCCACCGTCTTGGCGCGCGACTCGACCTGGATGACGTCGATGCCCGCGTCCTTCAGCAGCTCCTGGATCAGGTCCTCGAGTTTCCGCGCCAGGGACTCGTAGGCGGGCCTTCTCCTCCGGAACGAATCGAGCGACACCGCAGCAGGGTAGCGGTCAGTGAGCCGCCGGATACGCGGCGGAGAGCGGGGTGCCGGCGACCGCGGCGTGGTAGGCCACGACGGCGTCCAGGAGCACCTGGCAGCCCTGGACCAACTGGGCGTCCGGGGTGTGCTCGCGGGGCGAGTGGCTGACACCGTCGGTGGACGGGACGAACAGCATGGCCGTGGGCAGCCGGTGGCTGATCGGGCCGGCGTCGTGGCCGGCGTAGGACTGCAGGCGCGAGTACGGGGCGCCGGTGCGCTGGCACACCCGGTCCAGCAGGTCGCACAGCGAGGTGTCGAACCTGGTCACCGGCACCCGGGACAGCGCCTCGAACGACGCGGTGCAGCCCTCGGCGGTGGCCATCTGGGCGCCCAGGCCCTCCAGCTCCGACCCGGCGAGCGTGAGCGACGCCTCGGAGCCGCAGCGGAACTCGACGATGACCCGCGCCTCGCCGGGGATGACGTTGGGGGCGCCGGGCCACAGCTCCACGCAGCCCACGTTGGCCACCATGCCGGGGTCGATGCGCTGCGCGATGCCGCGCACCCGCACGGCGATCCGGGCGGCCGCCCGGCCGGCGTCGGCGCGGCCGTCCATCGGGGTGGTACCGGCATGGTTGGCCTCGCCGCGCACGGTCACCGCGTATCGGTCGATGCCGACGATCCCGGTGACCACGGCGAGCTCGGTGCCGGCCCGGTACATCCGCGGGCCCTGCTCGATGTGCAGCTCCAGGAACGCCGCCAGGTCCTTCACGTGCTCGCTGTCGCACAGCGCGCGCGACCCCACCAGCCCGCCGGCCGACGTGGGGTGCGCGCCTTCCTCGTCCCAGAACGAGACGATGCGCAGCACGTCGGCGGCGGGGTGGCCGGCCTCGTGCAGGGTGCGCAGCACCTCCAGGCCGGCCAGCACGCCGTACGCGCCGTCCAGCCGGCCACCGGCGGGCACGGTGTCGGTGTGCGACCCGACGAGCAGCCACGGGCCGGTGCTCGACGCGGTGTTGCCGAACACGTTGCCGGTCTCGTCGGACCAGGACTCGAGCCCGGCCGCCCGGATCCGGTCCGCCAGCCACGCCCGCGACGCGAGGTCGGCGGCGGAGCCGGCGACCCGGTCCACCCCTCCGTCCTCACGCCCGCCGAAGGTGGCCAGCTCGGCGATCTCGTCGAGCAGGCGATGGCCGGAGACGGCCGGGGACGGTCGTTCTGATCCGGGCACGGCGTTCCTATCCCAGCAGCGCGGCGGCTGCGACCAGCACCAACAAGGAGGCCAGCGTCAGCAGTGGCACGGCCCGCTGGATGGTAGCCCGCCGTTCCCCGGACGAGTAGGCGTACCCGGCGGCGATCACGGCCCCCACCAGCGCCCCCACCACGTGGGCGGCGATGGCCACCCCGGGCACCAGGAACGTCTCGGCCGCGCCGACGACGAGCAGCACGATCGGCAGCACGAGCGACAGCCGCAGCCGGATACGCACCACGAGCAGCGCGCCGAGCACGCCGAAGATGGCCCCGGAGGCGCCGGCGGTGAGCGCGTCGTGCGCGGCGAAGTAGGTGGCGACGCTCGCCGCGAGGCCGAACACCAGGTACGAGCCGAGGAAGCGCCGGGTGCCGAGCGCCGACTCCAGTTTCCAGCCGGCCAGCCCCAGCATCACCATGTTGACGATCAGGTGCACCAGGCCGTAGTGCACCCAGAACGAGCTGAACAGCCGCCACACCTGGCCGTCGTCCACGGCGCGGCCGTCCATCTCGGCCACCTCGTGCAGCCGGGTGATGCCGTCGACCATGGCGGCGATGGGGTCCAGCTCACCCTCGGTGCCCAGCAGCACCAGGCACACGAGGGCGATCGCCGTGTTCACCGCGATCAGCAGCGTGGTGCCGCGGTGCCCGCCGTCGGTGGCGCCGAACGCCGGCAGCACCAGGGCCGGGCGCGCGGCGGCGCCCGGGGTCATGCTGTCCGGCTCGGCCGGTGGGGGAGCGGTGGCGGCCTCGGGCCGCTCCGCGACGTGCTCGGTCATGGCTTCCCTCCACGGGGACCGGGACGGACGGGAACAGGGGCGACGGGGTGGCTCACGGCATGGCTCACGGCGCGGTTCACGGCGCCGTCGTGGGGTCGAGCGCGGCGCGCATCCGGTCGGCGGAGAAGGCGGTGGGGGCCGCGCCCCCGGTGCCGGTGGCGGTGGCGGTGACCAGCCCGGCCACCTGGCTGCCGGCGTCGCCGTTGGTCAGCACCACGACGCCGCTGCCGGCCCGCAGCCGGCCGATCGCCACGGCGCGGTAGCCCACGGTCTCGCCGGTGTGGCCGAACTCGGTGTCGCCGTCCTCGGCGGTCTCCACCACCACGCCCAGGCCGTACGCCCCGCCGGCCGTGCCGGGCCGCAGCAGCTCGTCCACCAGGTGCCGCGGCAGGAACTCCGACCCGCGGTGCGCCCGGTGCACGGCCGCCAGCAGCCGCGCCGCGTCCCCGGCGGTGGCCCACAGGCTGCCGACCGCCAGCTCGGGGTGCACCCGCCAGCCGCCGTCCACCGGCACGCCGTCGCGGTCGTGCCCGATGGCCGCCGGCCGCCCCGCGGTCTCCGGGTGCAGCGGGTCGAACGAGCTGGCCGTCATGCCCAGCGGGTCCAGCACCAGGCGCCGGGCCAGGGCGGCGAACGGCTCCCCGGTGACGTCCTCCAGGAGCTGCTGCAGCACCGCGTAGTGGCTGCCGGAGTAGCGGAACGCCGCCCCGGGCTCCAGGTCGCGCCGCACCGGGTCGTGAGGCGACGGGTACCGGCCGGCCAGCACGTCGGCCAGCGCCGGCACCGGGCCGACCCGCCGGTGGCCCAGGTAGAACACCTGGTCCAGGCCGGCCGTGTGGTCGAGCAGCCGCCGCACGGTGATCACCGGGCCGTCCGGCAGCGTCCAGGACCGCAGGTGCGTCGTCACGTCGTCGTCCAGCCCGAGCCGGCCCTCGGCGACCAGCCGCAGCACCACCAGCGCGGTGGCCAGCTTGCTGATCGAGCCGGCCTGGAACAGCGTGTCCGGGCTGACCGGCGTGCGGTCCCCGGCGGCCAGCACGCCGTGCGCCCAGGTGGCGGCCACCTCGCCGCCGGAGATCACGGCCACGCTCACGCCAGGCACCCGGGCCTCGGCCATCCGGGCCAGCAGCGGCGCGTGCGCGGCCGGCACGGCCCCGGTCAGCGCGCCGACCAGCTCGGTGACCGCCGCCAGGTGCGCCTCGGCGACGGCCCGCACGGTGGTCTCGTCGTGCACGTCGGAGGCGTAGGACCAGGAGACGTGGAGCCGGCCGCCGTGCACGCCGGCGTCGATGTCCAGCAGGTACGGGCGGGTGCCGCGGCGGCTGTGCCCGGCCGGCGCCGGCTGCTCGGCGAGCGGCGTGAAGCGCACCGGCAGGCCGGGCGGCGCGCCGGGCCCGTCCTGGCGCTGTCCCGTGTAGTTGAACCGCAGCTGCGGCACCGGTCCGGCGGCCAGCGACCCGCGCACCGCCGGGTCGGGGTGCAGCCGCCGCAGCAGGCCGTACCCGATGCCCCGGCCGGGCAGCCCGCGCAGCACCGCGCTCGCCGTGCCGACCAGCGCCGCCGGGTCGTGGCCGCCCACCGGCAGCGACACCGGGTACACGCTGGTGAACCAGCCGACGGTGCGGGTCAGGTCCACGTCGTCGAACAGGTCCTCGCGGCCGTGGCCCTCCAGGTCCACCAGCAGCCGGTCGCCGCCGGACCAGCCGGTGACGGCGCGGCCGAGCGCGGCGAGCAGCAGCTCGTGCACCCGGGCGCCGTGCACCGCCGGCACCTGGTGGACCAGCGCCGAGGTGACCTCCGGCGGCAGGCTCACGGTGAGCGTGCGCGCCGCGGCCTCCGAGTTCGGCCCGTCGTGGTCCACCGGCAGCGGCGCGGCCGGCGCGAGCGCCCGCCAGAACGGCAGCTCGGCGGCCAGCTCCGGGCTCGCCGCGTGGTCGGCCAGCCGCCGGGCCCAGTCACGCACCGAGGTGGTGCGCGGCGGCAGCGGGACGCCCAGGTACGCGGCCGTCAGGTCCGGCACCAGCGCCTGCCAGGACACCACGTCGACCGCCATGTGGTGCACCGCCAGGAACAGCCGGTCCGGCTCACCCGCCCCGGTGCGGAACAGCACGGCCCGCAGCAGCGGCCCGGCGGTGAGCGAGAGCCCGGCGTGCGCCGCCTCGACGGCCCGCTCCACGGCGGCGTCCCGGGCCGCCCCGGCGAGCCCCGCCACGTCCACCACGTCCAGCAGGTCGGCCGCCGCCGAGGGCACCGGGGCGAGCACCGCGCCGTCCGGGCCGGTG
>DASWTI010000291.1:0-2860 GCA_036402215.1 Pseudonocardiaceae bacterium | reverse complement strand
GGCCGCAGGCGCGCCATGCTGGCCCGCCACGTCCAGGTGCTGGGAGTCACCCACCTGCCGCAGGTGGCCGCTTTCGCGGACCAGCACATCACCGTCACCAAGACTTCCGTCCGGGGAGCCGACGGCGGAACCGCCACCGGGTTCACATCCAGTGATGTCCGCCTCCTCGACGGCCCCGAAAGGGTCCGCGAACTGGCCCGCATGCTGGCCGGCCAGGAGGATTCGGAGTCGGCGCAGGCGCACGCCCAGGAACTGCTGGACGACGCAAAACTCCTGCCCCAGGGGGCCTGAGGGCGGGTTCGGCCGGGGCTCCGCGGGCGGGCCGCCCCTTGATCGGCGGCCGGCACAGGGGCAAACTTGGACGTTTGGGGAACAGTGCCGGCGATCCGTGGAAGGCTCAAATGATGATAGGCTCGAATTCCGTGGTGCAGCGATCAAATTCCCGTGTAAATTCCCGGTTCCCGGGCTCATCCAAGACGACCAAACACATCTTCGTAACCGGTGGTGTGGCGTCCTCGCTCGGTAAGGGACTGACGGCATCAAGCCTCGGTCACCTGTTGCGTGCGCGTGGCCTGTCTGTAACTATGCAGAAGCTGGATCCCTACCTGAACGTGGATCCGGGCACCATGAACCCCTTCCAGCACGGCGAGGTCTTCGTCACCGACGACGGCGCCGAGACGGACCTGGATATCGGACACTACGAGCGCTTCCTGGACGAAAACCTGGAAGGTTCAGCGAATGTGACCACGGGGCAGGTGTACTCAACTGTCATCGCGAAGGAACGCCGCGGCGAGTACCTCGGCGACACCGTCCAGGTCATCCCGCACATCACCGATGAGATCAAGCGCCGGATGCGGCTTCCCTCCGAGGGCAAGAACGCGCCGGACGTCATCATCACGGAGATCGGCGGCACCGTCGGCGACATCGAGTCGCAGCCCTTCCTCGAGTCCGCCCGCCAGGTCCGCCAGGACATCGGCCGGACCAACGTCTTCTTCCTCCACGTTTCGCTAGTCCCGTACATCGGCCCTTCGCAGGAACTGAAGACCAAGCCCACGCAGCACTCCGTGGCCGCGCTGCGCAACATCGGCATCCAACCGGACGCCGTGGTGTGCCGGGCCGACCGCGAGATCCCCGACGGCCTCAAGCGCAAGATCGCGCTGATGTGCGACGTCGACACCGACGGCGTGGTGGCCGCGCCGGACGCGCCGTCCATCTACGACATCCCCAAGGTGCTGCACGCCGAGGGCCTGGACGCCTACGTGGTGCGCCGTCTCGGGCTGCCGTTCCGCGACGTCGACTGGACGGTGTGGGGTGACCTGCTGGACCGGGTGCACGACCCCGCGGACACCGTGCGGGTGGCGCTCGTCGGCAAGTACGTGGACCTGCCGGACGCCTACCTGTCGGTCACCGAGGCGCTGCGGGCCGGTGGGTTCGCGCACCGCGCCCGCGTCGAGATCCGCTGGGTGACCAGCGACGACTGCGAGACGAAGGCGGGAGCCGCCGCGGCGCTGGCCGACGTGGACGGGGTGCTCATCCCCGGCGGGTTCGGCGTGCGCGGCATCGAGGGCAAGGTCGGGGCGATCCGGCACGCCCGGGTCAACAGCATCCCGGTGCTCGGGCTCTGCCTGGGGTTGCAGTGCATGGTGATCGAGACCGCGCGCTCGCTGGCCGGCCTGGAGGGCGCCAACTCCGCGGAGTTCGACCCGGACTGCGAGCACCCGGTGATCGCCACCATGGCCGACCAGGTCGACGTGGTCGCCGGGGAACGGGACATGGGCGGCACCATGCGGCTCGGCGCCTACCCGGCGCGGCTCGCGGCGGACACCCAGGTCGCGGCCGCGTACGGCGCGCGCGAGGTGTCCGAGCGGCACCGGCACCGCTACGAGGTGAACAACGCCTACCGCGACCGGCTCACCGGGGCCGGGCTGGTGCTCTCCGGGGTGTCCCCGGATCGCCACCTCGTCGAGTTCGTCGAGCTGCCGCGCGAGACGCACCCGTTCTTCGTGGGGACGCAGGCGCACCCCGAGCTGAAGAGCCGCCCGACCCGGCCGCACCCGCTGTTCGCCGCGTTCATCCGGGCGGCGCTGGAGTACCGCGCGGCCGACCGGCTGCCGGTGGAGCTGCCGGTGCCGGCCAAGACGCAGGCCGCGCCCGGCGCGAACGCCGCGTCCGTCCCGGCCGGGAGCAAGGCCGCGAAGACGCCGGCGAACGCGCGATGAGGCACAGCTTCGACACGCTGTCCAGCCGCACGGCGTACGCCGGCCGGATCATGGCGCTCCGGGTGGACGAGGTGTCCATGCCGGGCGGCCGCAGCGCGGTCCGCGAAGTCGTCGAGCACCCCGGCGCGGTGGCCGTCGTGGCGCTCGACGCCGACGGGCACGTGGTGCTCATCCACCAGTACCGGCACCCGCTGGGGCGGCGGCTCTGGGAGCTGCCGGCCGGGCTGCTCGACGTGTCCGGCGAGGACCCGGCGCTCACCGCGGCCCGCGAGCTGGCCGAGGAGACCGGGCTGGCGGCCACCGCCTGGTCGGTGCTGGTGGACGTGGCGGCGTCGCCCGGGTTCACCGACGAGTCGGTGCGGGTGTTCCTGGCCGGTGGGCTCTCCGAGGTGGGCCGTCCGGCGGACACCGGCGACGAGGAGGCGGACCTGCAGATCCGCCGCTTCCCGCTGGCCGAGGCGGTGCGCATGGTGCTCGCCGGGGAGATCGTGAACGCGGCGTCGGTGGGCGGCATCCTCGCCGCCGACGCCGTCGTGGCCGGCCGCGCCACGGCCCGCCCGGTGGACGCGCCGTGGACCGACCGGCCCACCCGCTGGGCCTCCCGCCCGGCCGGCTGACCGGCCACGCGAACGACGGCGAAA
>DASWTI010000290.1:0-2728 GCA_036402215.1 Pseudonocardiaceae bacterium | reverse complement strand
CGGGCACGCAGGGCGGCAGCCAGCTCCGCGGCGTCGCGGCCGGTGATGGTGACCCGGTGCGCGCGGTGCGGGCGGGCGAGCCGCGCGGTGGCGCACACGTCGGCGAGGTCCCCGGCGCCCGGCAGGAACTCCAGCCACTGGGCGGCCAGCTCGCGCAGCCCGTCCGGGCTGTCCGCCGAGATCGGCAGCACCTCCATCGGCCGCGGCGGTGCCGGCGGCCGGTCCATCACGGGCACCGCCTCGGCGACGACGTGGGCGTTGGTGCCGCCGAAGCCGAAACCGCTGATCCCGGCCCGGCGCACCGGGGCGACCGGCCAGGGCGCCGTGGCGGGCGGCAGGTGGAACGGGCCGGCGTCCAGCCGCAGCCGCGGGTTCGGCGCCGCCACCGGCGTGCCCGGCAGCGTGCCGTCCCGCAGGCAGGCGACGAGCTTGGCCAGGCCGGCGAGCCCGGCCGCGGAGTGCAGGTGCCCGAGCCGCCGCTTGAGCGAGCCGAGCGCCACGGTGCCGGTGGGCAGGCCGGCGAACACCTCGCTGAGCGCGCGCACCTCGATGGGGTCACCGATGGCGGTGCCGGTGCCGTGCGCCTCGACATACTGCACGGTGGCCGGGTCGATCACCGAGTACACCCGGCGCAGCAGCTCGACCTGCGCCTCCAGGTTGGGGGTGGTGACGCCCATGGTGCGGCCGTCGTTGTTGACGGCGGCGCCGGCGATGGCGCCGAGCACCGGGTCGCCGTCGCGGCGGGCGGCGGCCAGCGGCTTGAGCACCAGGGCCACCGCGCCCTCGCCCGGGACGTAGCCGTTGGCCCGCTCGTCGAACGTGTGGCACAGACCGTCCGGGGAGAGCGCGCCGGTGCGGGAGAGCAGCACGAACGTGAGCGGGTCGACGAGCAGGTCGACGCCGCCCACCACGGCCAGCTCGCAGGCACCCGCGGCGAGGCTCTGGCAGGCCAGCCAGACGGCGGTGAGCGAGGAGGAGCACGCGGTGTCCACCACCAGGCTGGGCCCGGCGAGGTCGAGCCGGTCGGAGAGCCAGGTGGCGGCGAAGTTCTGGGAACGCCCCCAGAGGGCGGCGGCCACCGGCGGCTCAGTGGCGCCGGTGAGGCCGCGGCCGGCGTCGAAGCCGTAGGAGTTCATCCGGGCACCCACGAACACGCCGGCGTCGAGCCGCCGCACGCCGCGGTAGCCGGCGTCCTCCAGCGCCCGGGCGCCGACCTCCAGCATCAGGCGGTGCTGCGGGTCGAGCCGCACCGCCTCCCCTGCGGTGAGGCCGAACGCCTCGTGGTCGAAGGAGAACGGGTCCTGCAGGAACGCGCCGCGGTGGTTGCTCCCCTGGTGCGGGCCGTCGCCGAGGAAGAGGTCGCGAGCCCACCGGCTCGGCGGCACCTCGCCGACCTCCACAGTGTCGCGGGCGAGCAACCACGGCAGGTCCGCGGCGTCCTCGGCGCCGGGCAGCCGCACGGCCATCCCGATCACCGCGATCCGCCGGTCGGCCTCGGTCACGGCACTCCCTTTCGTCTCGTCGCGGCTGCCGGGGCGGCTCGCGGGGTCGGTGGTGGTCACGGCGCGGCCTGGCCAGGGGTGAGCAGGGGGCGCAGCAGGGCGCTGAGCGAGCCGGCCGCGCTGTCGGGGCCGGAACGCTGCTGCGGCATCACCAGGTCGCCGCCGGACGGGGCGGCCGGCTCCCCGTTCCCCGCCACGACGGCGGCCGTGGTCGGGGTGGTCGTGGTCGCCCCGGCGGTGGTGGCCGTGGCCGCAGTGGTGGTGGCCGTTGCTGTGCTGGCCACGGCGGCCGTGGCCGCAGTGGTGGCGAGCCAGGTGGCGATGTCGATGACAGTGCGGGCGCGCATCACGACGGCCAGGTCGACGGTGCGGCGGCTGCGGCGCTCGATGGCGTTCGCCAGGTCGGCGATCGTGATCGAGTCCAGTCCGAGATCGGCGATGGCCCGCTCCCCCGGCTGCTGTCCGAGCACGTCCAGGAAGGCGTCGCGGACCAGGCCGGTCATGGCCTCGGTGAGCGCCGGTGACACGTCCGGCGCATGGACCGGGGCCGGCACCACCGTGACCACCTCGGCGGGTGCGGCACCGTTCGGCGACGACCCGGCCGGCGTGGCCGTGGCCGGCTCGGGGGCGGCGCCGGGGAACAGGATGCCGCCGCCGGTGCGCAGGTGCGTGGCGAACCCGGCGACGCCCTGGTCGTGGGTGATGGTGTGCGCGGCGGCGAACGTCGCATCGGCCTCCATGCCGATGCCGGCCCAGTTCGGCCAGGCATGCGCGGTGACCGCGGTGACCGGGCCGTGCTCGCGCTCGGCGAGCGCCAGCTGATAGGCGTTGGCCAGCGTGTAGTCGACCAGGCCGCGGCCCGCGGCGGGCAACCGGCCGGCGATGGAGGACACCAGGACCACGAAGTCCGCGGCGTGCTCGCGGGCGGCGTGCAGCACGGCGTGCGAGCCGGCGACCTTGGGCGCGGCGATGCGGGCCGCGTCCGCCCAGTCACGACGGCGCAGCGAGCCGAACGGGTTGACCCCGCCCGAGCAGTGCACGACGCCGCGCAGCCGACCCCAGTCCTCGCCGAGCCGGGTGATCACGGCGGCCACCGCGGACCCGTCGGCCACGTCGCACGGCACGTACCGGACGTCGGCGAGCGTGGCCAGCTCGCGCAGCGGCGCGGACGTGGCGGGGTCCGCCGCCGAGCGGCCGACGATGCCGATCCGGCGGGCGCCGAGCGC
>DASWTI010000289.1:0-7065 GCA_036402215.1 Pseudonocardiaceae bacterium | reverse complement strand
GCACCGCGAACTCGGCGCTGCGCTCCTCGTCGGCGAGGTCCGGCACGGCCAGCGGCGGCCGGGCCACCAGGGCGCCGGCGTCGGCGGCCTCGACGGCGGTGACCGCCGCGCGGGCCCGGGCGGCCAGCTCGTTGTCCTGGTTCTGCGGCACGGTGCCGGCGATGAGCGCCAGGAACAGCGCCGAGACCAGGCCCAGCACCAGCGTCACCACGCCCAGCCCGTACAGCGTGACGCGGGTGCGGATGGACAACGCTCAGCACTCCCGCAGCACGTAGCCGACGCCGCGCACGGTGTGCAGCAGGCGCGGCTCGCCGCCGGCCTCCAGCCGCGCGCGCAGCACGCCGACCGTGACGTCCACGACGTTGCTGGTGGCCGCGCTGCCGCCGCCCCACACGCCGTCCAGCAGTTGCTGGCGGGTCAGCACCGTGCCACGGTGCCGCAGCAGCCAGGCGAGCAGCTCGAACTGGAGCGCGGTGAGCTCCACCGGCCGGTCGCCCCGGCGCACCTCGCGGCTCGCCGGGTTCACGGTGAGGTCGCCGAGCCGCAGCACCGGGCCGGGCGGCACCGGACCGGCCCCCGGGACGGCCACCGGTGGGGCCGGACCCGGGGCCGCCGCCACGGCGGGCCGGCCGCGGCGCAGCAGGGCCCGCACCCGGGCCAGCAGCTCGTCGTACTCGAACGGCTTGACCAGATAGTCGTCCGCGCCCGCGTCCAGGCCGGCCACCCGGTCCGCCGTGGCATCCCGCGCGGTGAGCATGAGCACCAGCGGCTGCGCGAGGCCCGCGGCCCGCAGCGCCCGGCACACCCCGATGCCGTCGAGCCCCGGCAGCATCACGTCCAGGATGACCAGGTCCGGCCGCTCCCCGGCGGCGATCGCCAGCGCCGTCGGCCCGTCGTGCGCGACCGTCACCCGCAGGTCCTGGTACTCCAGCGCGCGGCGGACGGAGGCGGCCAGCCGCTCGTCGTCCTCCACCACCAGCACCCGCGCCGGTGGGTCCGCCGCCGTCATGCCGCGCAGGCTAGAGCACGGGGCCGCGTCCCGGAACGCGCTCGCACCCGGCGCGGGCGAACGGACCGTCAGCCTCGCCAGGTGGGGCAGGCGGTCCATTCGCACCGCGGCACGGGGACGGCGGCGGCGGGGCGGCACCCGGCGGAGGTCACGGCGCGGGTCACGGCGGGGCGTGGGGGTCCGGGGACGCCAGCTCGACGGCCTCACCCTCGTGCAGGGCGAGGTACACCGTGTCCCGCAGCGCGTTCGCCCCGGCGTCGGTGAGGGGGCCGTCGAGCGGGCGCAGCGTGAGCCGTACCAGCACGTTGCGCTGCCCGGGGCGCAGCCGCAGCCGCTCCCGGGCCGCGGGTGGCAGCCCGGCGTACGGGGTGTCGGCGAGCACCGAGACGTCCTCGGCGGTGTCGGCGGCGGCGCCGAGCGCGGCGCGTACCCGGTCGCCGAGCGCCTCCACGGTGGCATCGGTGTCCGGGCCGACGACGAGCGAGAGGTCCCGGCGCACCGGCGGGCGGCGCGACACCGGCCGGTACGGGGCGAGGTCCAGGAGCTGCCCGGCCACCCGGGGGTCGGTGGCCCGCAGCAGCCGGATGTCCGGGATGCCCTTGCGCAGCATGAGCAACCGGTCCAGCCCGAGGCCCATGGCGAGCCCGGTCCAGCCCGCCGGCAGCCCGGCCCCACGCAGCACTCCCGGCGCGGCCAGCCCGCACTCCCCGATCTCGACCCACTCCCCCGAGCCCGAGCCCGAGCCACCGGAAACGAGGCCACCGGGGCCGGCGAGCACGTCGAGCTGCCGGCCGTGCGTGGTGTACGGATGCTCCGCCGGGACGGCGCGCCACCGGGCGCCGGGCAGCGCGGCGCCGACCATGGCGGCGATCATCGCCTCCAGGTCATCCTCGCCCAGCGGCTCCGACCCACCCGGCGGCCCGGCGCGGCGCAGGCGCCAGAGGTCGAGCTGGTGGGGCGTCCCGGTGTGCAGCCGGTCCACGCTGTCACGGCGGTAGCACATGCCGGGGTGCGCGAGCAGCACGTCGGGCGGCGCCGCCGGGCCCTCGGCGGCCAGCGCACGCAGCGCGGCCGGGACCATGGCCGACGTGTGGCTGCGCAGCACCTGGGTCGGCGACACGTACCGGGTGTACCGGACGTCCCGGGTGACGGCGTCGGCCGGGTAGCCGAGGTTCTCGTAGTTGTCGAGCACGGACACGACGGCCGGGGCGCGCCCGACCCGGTGTTCGCCGGGCAGCGCGGCGACCACCGCGGCGACCAGCAGTTGCAGGGCGTGCGGCCCGGCCGCGGGATCGGTCAGGTCACGGACCGCGAGACAGCGGTCCAGCTCCGCGGGCGGAAGGCAGGCGGCGACGGACGGGGACAGGGACATGGGCGGGCTCCTCGCGAGCGGCGGGTCCGGGGGACGGCACCCCGGCCGGTCGCGGGAGGGCGGCGACGACTACGGCACCCTCAGCCGGTCGACCGGCCGGGGCGCGGAAATCGCCGCGCGTGCGCTGCCACGAGCTCAACGGTAGGGCCGGCGGCGCGGGCACCGCCACCGGGATTCACGCCGCCACCTCGTCCACCTCGTCGTCATCGTCATCGTCGTCGCCGCGGAGCCGGCCGACCACGATGATCACCGCGAGGATCAGGAGCGGGCACAGGACGGCGGCGCCGAGCAGCACGAGGTCGTGCCAGTCGCCGCCGCCGACGTGCGCCACCGTCACCGGCATGCGACCACCGCGTCAGGTTGGTTGACAGCGCGACCGCTCTGTCGGGCACGGCGACGGCTGCTACCTTCTGTCAGGAAGCGTGACAGGAGCGAGGTGGGACCATGGCCGCGACGGGCGCCACGTTCCGCGAGCGGGTCAGGGAGCAGCTGCACACCGCCATTCTGGACGCCGCGCGTGAACAGGCGGTCGAGCGCGGGTGGCGCAACGTTCGCATGGGAGACGTCGCGGCCGCCGTCGGCGTGAGCCGGCAGACCGTGTACGCGGAGTTCCACAACAAGGACGCGCTGGCCGAGCAGCTCGCGGTGCGGGAGCTGCGGCACCTGCTGCTGGCCCTGAGCAACGAGCTGGACGGCCTGGACGGCGACCTGCACTCGGTCGTGCGGGCCGGGGTGCTGTTCGTGCTGCGCGAGGCCGAGGCGAACACCGTGCTGCACGCCGCGCTCACCGGCGCCCGGCCGGCCGACAACGAGCTGCTGCCGCTGCTGCTCAAGAGCGTCGAGCCGATCATCCTGGCCGCGCAGGGCATCCTGGTGGCCTTCGCCGGGCAGCGCTTCCCGGAGGTGGACCCGGAGCGGCTGGACCTGTGCGTCGAGTCCCTGGTGCGCCTGGTGGTGAGCTACCTGGTGCTGCCGGTGCACCCGCACGAGGAGATCGCCACCCGCGTGGCCTCGGCCACCACCCGCATCGCCGGCCTGGCCTGAGCCAGCAAGGAGCCGGACGCCCAGCCCACGGAGCCACGGGCCCGGCTCAGGCGCGTCGGCGCCGCCGTCCACGGCGCCACGCCGACAGCCACGCTGCTCGGATCGGTACCTGATGCCGCTGGCCAGGTGGACCCGATGGTCGTGGTGGATACGTGAGCAGCCGCCCTCGATCGGGTGGTTCCCGCAACCGGAACGGTCGCTGGGCAGCGCCGGGCGCAGGCCGTACGGTCGGTGCCCCAGTGGGATGACGGGGGGTATGCCATGAGCGGATGGCTCTGGATAGCGGTCGTGGTCGGCGGTTTGCTGCTGGTCGCCGGCATCGTCGATTGGCGGCGCCGGTACAGCGTGCGCGGCTCCGACGAGCGGGACAGCCGGTACAGCGGGCCGGACACCGGTGGCTTCTCGGTCGGCGGCACCGACGGCCCCTGACCCGGGCCCACCGGCCGGGCCACCGGGCCACCCGACGGGCCCACAGCGAGTGCCGCGGGATCAGCAGCAGCTGCGCCGTGCCGGCCACGCCGATCAGCAGCGCCACGGCCGGCCGCGCCGTGGTCACCGCCGTCGAGCCCGTCCGGGCCGGCGTACGGCCGGTGCCACGGCCCGTCGTCGTACCGCGGTAGCCATCCGGCCGCACCCGGAGGTAGGGGCCCGCCCGCGGCCTTGACAACGCCGTGACCACGGCAGACGCTGCCCGCGACAGCGGAGGGCGGCGGGCGCGCGGGACCGGCGGCAGGTCGACCACAATGGAGCCCGCCGCTTCCCCCGGTCCGACAGGAGTACGCCACGTGGACGAGCAGCCGAGCTACCCACCGGAGCCCTGGACGCTGTGCGGCCAGGCGTACGTGTCGGTGTGGCGGGTGCCGGCCGAGCGGCTCAGCGGCCCGCTGCCGGGCGGCCTGCAGCCGCTCACTGTCGGCGGCCAGGTGTTCGTCGGCACGGCCTGGGTGGACTACGAGCCGGAGGGCCTGCTGCCGTACCACGAGCTGGTCGCCGCGGTCCTGGTGCGCGACGGCGTGCGGCCGATCGTCACGATCACCGAGATCTGGGTGGACAGCCCCACGTCGCTGGCCGGCGGCCGCGCGCTCTGGGGCATCCCGAAGGAGCTCGCCCAGTTCGAGATGACGCACCAGCCGAGCTTCACCGCCCGGGCCGACGACGAGCACGGCGTGATCGCGTCCGCCGACGTGCAGCGCGGCGCGGGCCTGCCGATCCGGCTGCCGAGCTGGTTCACCGTGGTGCAGGAGGGCGGCGGCCCGCGCGGCCGGCAGACCCCGGTGCACGCCACCGGCCACCCGCACACCGCGTCGGCCAACTGGAAGATCAACCCCGACGGCCGCCTCGGCTACCTGCACGGCCTGACGCCCGCGGTGACGTTCGCGCTGCGTGACTTCCGGATGCGCTTCGGCAGCTGAGCGGGGTGCGCGGGGCGATCTCCCGGGGCGCCACGTGAGGTCCGACACGCCCGGGTACGTGGTGAGGCGTGCAACCGGTGGCGGACCCGGCGCGTTTCGTGATTGACTTGCCGTGGTCGTTGGCAAGACAGCTTTTGCGCGTGCTCTCTCCTCACGACCGGGGAAGCACACCGGGATTAGCGTTGAGGAGAAAGACATGCCGCAAGGCACCGTGAAGTGGTTCAACTCCGAGAAGGGCTTCGGCTTCATCACCCCCGACGGTGGTGGCTCCGACATCTTCGTGCACTACTCGGAGATCCAGGCGACCGGCTTCCGCAGCCTGGACGAGAACCAGCGGGTCGAGTTCGAGGTCGGTCAGGGCACCAAGGGCCCGCAGGCCACGGGCGTTCGCCCCGTCTGATCTGTCGTTTGGTCCGAGAAGCCCCGCCCGTCCAGTGGACTGGCGGGGCTTCTCGCATGATGCTGACCGCATGGACTTCCGCGACACCGCGGCCGAGGCCGCGTTCCGCGCCGAGCTGCGCGCCTGGCTGCGTGACAACTGGGGCGACCGGCCGCCGGCCGCGGGCCGCCCCGACCCCGCCGAGCACCGCGAGTGGAGCACCCGGCTCCACGAGGCGGGCTACGTCGGGCTCACCTGGCCGAGCGAGTACGGCGGCCGTGGCCTGCCGCCGACGTACCAGACGATCTACTACGAGGAGACCGCGCGGGCCGGCGCACCCGGGCACCTCGGGGTGATCGGCCTCAACATGGCCGGGCCGACGATCATCGCCTGGGGCACCGACGAGCAGAAGGCGCGGTACCTGCCGCCGCTGCTGTCCGGCCAGGAGATCTGGTGCCAGGGCTTCTCCGAGCCCGGCAGCGGCTCCGACCTGGCCGGCGCCCGGACGCGCGCGGTGCTGGACGGCGACGAGTGGGTGGTCACCGGCCAGAAGGTCTGGTCCTCGTACGCGCACCTCGCCGACTGGTGCATCCTCGTGGTCCGCACCGACCCGGACGTGCCCAAGCACCAGGGGCTGTCCTACCTGCTGGTCGACATGCACGCGCCGGGCGTCACGGTGCGGCCGCTGCGCCAGATCACCGGGGACCCGGAGTTCAACGAGATCTTCTTCGACGACGTGCGGGTGCCGGTGGGCTCGATGCTGGGGCGGCCGGGCGACGGCTGGAAGGTGGCGATGACCACCCTGCTGCACGAGCGCGGCACGCTCGGCGCGGCGCTGGTGGCGGCGTTGCAGCGCAACGTGGACCTGCTCGTGGAGCTGGCGCGCACGCCGGGCCCGGACGGCACCCGCCCGGCGGACGACCCGCTGGTGCGCGACGCCGTGGCCCGCGAGTGGGCCGAGATGCAGGCGCTGCGGTTCACCAACTACCGGATGCTGTCGACGCTGCTGCGCACCGGCGTGCCGGGGCCGGAGGGCTCGATCGTCAAGCTGGTGTGGAGCGAGGCGAACCAGCGGATCGGCAAGCTCGCGGTGCGCCTGCAGGGCATGGCGGGCGCGCTGCAGGACGGCGACGCCCCGCTGGACGGCTACTGGCAGTACCAGCAGTTCCGCAGCCGCGGCAACACCATCGAGGCGGGCACCTCGGAGATCCTGCGCAACATCACCGCCGAGCGGGTGCTCGGCCTTCCCCGGTCGCGCTGACCGCACGAGAGGACCGTCATGGACTTCGCGTTCTCCGAGGAGCAGGACCTGCTGCGTGCCTCGGCCAGGGAGTTCCTCGAGGAGCGGCAGCCGCTGGAGGGCGTCGCGGAGATCGTGGACGCCGACGAGCCGGGCTGGCCCGAGGAGGTGTGGAAGCAGCTCGCCGAGCTGGGCTGGCTGGACGCCGAGCTGGAGCTGCTCGACCACGTGGTGGTGATCGAGGAGACCGGCTACGGGCTGCTGCCCGCGCCGTTGTTCAGCACGCTGGCGCTCGCGCTCGCCGCCGTCGAGGACGACGAGCAGCTGCGGGAGGCGGTGGCCGCGGGCGACCTGCGGCTCACGCTCGCCTGGGCCGAGGCCGGGCGCCCGCAGGAGCTGGGCGCCGCCACGTCCGGCATCACCGTGGACGCCGGCGGCCGGGTCAGCGGCACCGCGGCCCTGGTGCCGGACGCCGGGTGGGTGGACGCCTTCGTGGTGGTCACCGCCGACGGCCCGCGCCTGGTGCGGGCGGCCGACGCCACGGTGACGCCGCGGGCCACCTCGGACCGCACCCGCCGGCTGTCCGACGTGACGTTCGAGGACGCGCCG
>DASWTI010000288.1:0-10869 GCA_036402215.1 Pseudonocardiaceae bacterium | reverse complement strand
CTGACCGCCACCTGTGCCGCCGGTTCCCGCGCCGCCGAACCCGCCCGGCCCGAACCGTCCGCCGGCACCGGGGCCGGCCCCGACCCCGCCGGGATACCGCCCACCGGGGAACACGCCACCCTGACCGGGTCCGCCAGGCCCCGCGCCGGGACCGCCCGGCACGTACGGGCCGCCGGGGCCGCCCGGGTACGTCCCACCCGGGCCGGTCGGACCGGCCGGCACGGTGCCGACCGGGGTGACCGGCGTGGGCGTCGGGCCGACCGGCGTCGGCGGCTGCGGCTGGGGCTGCGGACCGACGATGATGCCGGGCCCGGGCGGACCGGGGTCGACGATGCCGAAGCCCGCCGGGTTCGCCGCCATCGGCGATGTGCTGTACACCTGGCCGGCGACGGTGTGGTCGATCTCCTGGGCCTCCTGCTCGAAGGTCCGCATGACCTCGATCGCGCCCTGCTTGGCCTCGGCACGCTCCTGCGTGTCGGCCAGGTGGTCGCTGTTGAGCTGGAAGAACAGGTAGCTGGCCTCGGGGCCACCCCAGCCGGTGGCGCCCTCGCCGGAGCGGAAGTCCTGCTCGGTCTGCATCATCCGGGGCTGGGGCATCTTCTTGCGGGCACGGACCAGCGCGTTGCCGTAGGTGCCGAGCTCCTCGCCGACCCGCTGGGTGGTCTCGGCGGCCTGCTGGGACCAGGCGAGCAGCCGGGCGTTCGCCGCGCCCGCGCTCATCGCCGCCGTGCCCTGCCAGATGCCGAACAGCTCGTTGAGGCTGCGCTGCACCGCGGTGTTCACGGTGGTCAGGTCCGTCCCGATCGACGTCCAGCGCTCGTACCGGTCGAACACATCGTCCGGCCGCGACTCCATCACCATGTCCCACAGGCGCTGGTGCGTGTACGACTCCCAGCGCACGGTGCCGAGCTGCTGCGGCCCCTCGGGGTTCCAGCCCGCCATGACGTGCTCGACGCGCCTACCCATTCTCGCCCTCGCTGACGGTCAGCCGCCGCACGGCGGCCTGCTCGGTCCGCTGGTAGCTGTCCAGCGTCTGCTGGACGGCTGTCATCACCATCATCAGCTCCTCGCGGTACTCGGTGAGCGCGCGAGCCACCCCGGTGGCCTCGCCGGCGTACTCCCGGAACCGCCTGCGCATCGCGGCGGAGATCGGCCCGTTGCCGTCGAGCATCCGCCCGCGCAGCCCGTCCGACTCGATGACCAGCCGGTTGACCTCCCCGAGCTGCGCCGTGAGGTCGTCGCGGGCCTTGGTGAGCGCCACGATGTCCGTCGCCATCCGGTCCGCCTGACCAGTGGCGTGCAGGTCGAGCCGCTCGGCATCCTCGGTGCGGGCGATGCGGTGCCACCGCGACCCGTGCATCCGCCGCACGTCATCGACGCTGTCGATGCCGTACCTGTCCTCCAGCCGGTCCAGATGCCGGTCCACGTCATCGCCGTCGCGGACCCTGACCTCGGACGGTTCCTTCGCCACCGGGCTGCCCTCCCGTCGCATGCAATCCACCGCTGAGTAAGGACGCGGTCTCCCTGCGTGCGGTTCCTCGCGAGAACCGCAACCTACCTCCCGGCGGCCAGCTCCTCCAGCCGGACCACCAGCCGGGCCGCGTCGCCGGGCACCACGCTGACCCAGTCGCTGTCGCCCTGCCGCTGCACCAGGACGCCGCCGCCCTCCGGGGTGGCGAACCAGGACACCGTCCCGGCCCGGTGTACCCCGCCGCGGCCGCGCAGCGTCACGCCGAACTGCGCGCCGCTCGCCTGCTCGCCGCCGACCAGGCCGGCCAGCCGCCGCGCGTCCGGCCCACGCACGCCGCTCGTCCGCAGCGAATGCTCGAACTCCCACAGCCCGCCGCCGCGCCCCAGCTCCGCCAGCGCCTCGGTGAGGGCCCGGTACGACAGGCTCATCGAGTGCCCCGGCGCCGGTGGCACCGGTGGCAGCAGCTCGGCGAGCGCCGCCGACAGCCGCGCCCCGTCGAACGCCCGCACCCGCACCTCGTCGCCGAGCTGCATCACCATGGCCGCCTCGTCGCCGGCCCGGGTGGCCGCCACCCGCAGGTGGTCCCGCAGCTGCACGCGACCGTCGATGAGCACCTCCGCCCCGGCCAGCGAGGTGAGCGTGCGCACCAGCGCGGGCGGCAGCTCGCCGCCGTCGAGCACGCCGCGCTCGGCCAGGTCCTCCAGGACCGCCCCGACGAGCCGCGCGCGGTCCTGGTGCGTCGGCCCCGGCGAGGGGACGTCGATCGGGTACACGGGATCGCCGAGCCCCAGCTCACGCCACACCACGTCGAACTCCACCGCGGTGAGCTGCCACTCGACAGCCATGACCACCCCTCCTGGGACAGCTCCGGACATCGCCGGACGTTTCCGGACACCCACCGGACATGGGTGTGGCCCCGGAGGAACCCCTCCGGGGCCACGCCGCGCTCAGCGCTGGATCACGCGAAGCGGTTCTGGTTGGTGCTCTCCGCCTGCTGGTAGGCGTCGTTCGCGGTGCCGACCGCGGTCGCGATCTGCGCCAGGACCCGGTTCAGCTCCTCGGCGGAGGTGTCCCACTGCCGCTGCAGCTGGTTGTAGGTCTCGGCCGCGGCGCCGTCCCAGGTGGACACCATCGGCGCCAGGAACGACTTCAGGTCGGCCAGCTGCTGGTTGACGTGGTTCACCGTGCTGCTGATGTTGCCCTGGGCGGAGGCCAGCTCGCCGAAGGTAACCTTGATCTCGCCACTCACCGTAGTTCTCCTCGTCCCTCAGTAGTCTCTGTCGATCCGGGCGGCTGTCAGCCGAGCGCGTTCGTGATGGAGGACATCGCCTGCGACTGCGACTCGTCCTCGGTCGCGTAGGTGGTGCTGGCGCCGGCGACCTGCTCGCTGATGCCCTGGAGGGCGGCGCGGAGCTTCTCGGCGTTCTCGTTGAACCGGACCATCAGGGACTGGAAGGCGACGGAGGCCGTGCCCCGCCAGGCCGCCTCGAGGGGGGTGAGCTGGCTGCCCAGGGTCCGGAGCTGCGACCCGATCTGGTCGTTCACCTCGGCCACGTGGCGCGAGGCCTGCATCATCGTCTCGGTCTCGGTACCGAACTGACCTGCCATGGTGGGTGTGACCCCCTCCGTGTCGTGCTTGCTCAGTGGTCTGTGTCTTGCGATCGGTGGTGCGACGCCGACACTGCCAGCTCCGGTTCCCCCGTGGTCGCAGATCGTCGGAAGTGGTTGCCAGTGCGAATCCTTCACCCGTTCGGCGCTTGCGGATGCGAACGGTTGCGCACTCGTCGCCTACCGGCGCCGGGGGCACGGCCGGGGCCGTCGCTGCTGGTCACGGGCCGGGTACGGCGATGGCTTCGCTGTCACCCCCACGAACAGCGAAGCCATCGGAGTCACACTCTCAGTGCCGCCTTCCATTTCGCTTCCAGCCGTTCGGGGAGCTCGGTCAGGGGTGGTGGACGTGGATCGGCGCGGTGGTGGTGGCGGTGACGTGGCCGTCGGCGGTGACGGCGAGGGCGAGTGGATGGCCGGCCACGCGCAGGCCGTCGACGTGCATCGGGAACCACGGCGCGAAGGCGGGGTCGGGGGCGACGTGCAGCTCACCGGCCGGCACGTCGGCGCGCAGGCCGAGGGCGGCACGCAGCACCGCGACCGCGGCGGCCGCCGACCAGGCCTGGGGGCGGCAGGCCGCGGGGTAGGCGACCGTGACGGCGCCGGTGGCGTGCGGGTCGGCGCCGTAGAGCTCGGGCACGCGGTGGCCGAACGGGGCGGCGGCCCGCAGCAGGCCGCGGGCCAGGGACGCGGCGGCCGCGCCGTGGCCGGTGTCGGCGAGGCCGCCGACGGCGATGGCCGTGTCGTGCGGCCAGACGGACCCCGCGTGGTAGCCGAGCGGGTTGAAGCCGGCGGCGTGCTCGCCCATGGTGCGCAGGCCGAGGCCGCAGTCCAGGTCGGGGCGGGCCAGGCGGGCCGCGACGTGTGCGGTGCCGGCCTCGTCGAGCAGGCCGCTGCCGAGCAGGTGGCCGAGGTTGGAGGTGGCGGCGGCGACCGGCTCACCGTGGCCGTCGAGCGCGATGGCCGGGAACGGGCCGTGCTCGTCGCGCACCCAGAACCGGTCGTGGAACCGCGTCCGCAGGCCCTCGGCCCAGCGCAGGTACGGGGTGCCGTCCTCGCCGACGGCGGCCAGCAGGGCGGCGCCGTCGAGGGCGGCGCGGTGCGCGTACGCCTGCGCCTCGCACAGCGCGATGGGGGGGTCGGCGAGGCGGCCGTCGGGCCACTGGATGGAGTCGCCGGAGTCCTTCCAGCCCTGGTTGGCCAGGCCGGTGCCGCTCTCGTCGAGGTAGGCCAGGAAGCCGTCGTGCCCGGCGATCCAGTCGAGCGCGGCGCGCAGCGGGGTCCGCAGGTCCGCCACCTCGGCGGCGTCCAGGCCCCAGCGCCAGGCGTCGTGCAGCAGCGACACCCAGAGCGCGGTGGCGTCGATGGTGCCGTAGTAGACGGGCGGCAGGTTCACCCCGGCGTCCTCGCGCACCTCGTGCAGGATCTTGCCTGGCTGCTCGCCGGTGACGGGGTCGGTGGCCCGGCCCTGGCGGCGGGCCAGGGTGCGCAGGGTGCCGGCGGCGAGGCCGGTGTCCAGCGGCAGCAGCATCCGCGCGGCCCACAGCGAGTCGCGGCCGAACAGCGTGAGGTACCAGGGGCTGCCGGCGGCCAGGAACACGTCGTCCGGGTGGCGCGGGTCGGCCAGGCGCAGGGCATCCAGGTCTGCGGTGCCGCGCGCGACGAGGCGGCCGAGCTCGGCGTCCGCGGAGCGCACGGCGAGCGCCGTGCCGGGCCAGGCGGCGGTGGGCGGGGGGAACGGCACCGCGATACCACCGGCGCGCGCGGTGAGCGTGAGGTCCCAGGTGCTGCGGGGCGGCAGGTCGAGGTGCCAGGAGAGGGTGGCGCCGGCCGGGCCGAGGGTCACGGCGGGGGCGGGGACGGCGGTGAGCTCCAGGGTGCGGCCGCGGTGCCGCCAGCCGGCGCCGCCGGGTACGACGGTGGCCGGGCGCGGGGTGCCGGGCTCGCCGTGCTTGACCGCGCCGATCGGCTGGTGGTCGGACTCCGCGGCGAGGTCCAGGATGAGCCGGACCGGCACGCGGGCGTCGTTCACCAGGCGGACGTGCTCGATCAGGCCGTTGGTGGTGGCGGTGCGGGTGCGCACCAGGCGCACCGTGGGGTCGGCGATCGGGTCGCCGTGGCCGCGCAGGACCGCGGTGAACACGCAGCCGGACGGACCGTCCAGGCGGTAGCCGACGCCGGTGGGTGGCTCACCGCCCGCGGTGAGCTCCAGCCGGGACAGCAGGCGGGTCTCCCCCACCAGCAGGCCCTGCGCGCCGCCGGGGCGGACCTGGCCGTCGGCCGCGGAGAGCACGACCGCCGGGGCGCGGACACAGGTGACCAAGTCGTGCAATGCGGGCTGCACCGCGTAGCACCTCCGTCGCCGTGGGTGGGGCCGGACCCTTGACAGCGGGGGGCCCTCGGGCGTTCACTCTGGCAATCCAATCACGGTTTGAACGTTCCAATCGAGGGTTTTGAACGTTCAAGGCCACACGAAGGGACGAGTCGGGGATGCCTCGCCCGCCGCAGCAGGTGCCGTCCGTGAGCACCGTCGCGCGTGCCGCCGGGGTCTCCCGCCAGACCGTGTCCAACGTGCTGAACGCGCCGCACGTGGTGCACCCGGACACCCGTGCCCGGGTGGAGGCGGTGATCCGCGAGGTCGGCTACCGGCCGAACCGGGTGGCGCGCTCGCTGCGCACCCGCTCCACGCACCTCATCGGCTACTGCGTGGGCGGCGACAACCCGCTGCTGGACCGCTTCCTGCACGCCATGTCCACCGCCGCCGGTCAGCGCGGCTACCACCTGGTGCTGTTCACCGCCCCGCCGGGCGCGGACGGGCTGCCGGCCTACGAGGACCTGCTGGCCCGCAACACGGTGGACGGCTTCGTGCTGTCCGAGACCACGGTGGGCGACCGCCGCCCGGCCTGGCTCGCGAGCCGCGGCGTGCCGTTCGTGGCGTTCGGCCGGCCCTGGTCGAGCGACCCCGCGGTGGACGTGGGGAGCTGGGTGGACGTGGACGGCGCAGCCGGCACGGCGGCGGCCACCCGGCACCTGTACGACCTGGGCCACCGGCGGATCGGCTTCGTGGGCTGGCCCGCCGGCTCCGGCAGCGGCGACGACCGGCTGCGCGGCTGGCGCGAGGAGTGCGCCCGGCTCGGCCTGGGCGAGCAGCCGGCGGCGCACGGTGAGAACGGCATCGAGCACGGCGCGGCGCTGGCCACCACGCTGCTGACCGCGCCGGAGCCGCCGACCGCGCTGGTGTGCGTGAGCGACGTGATGGCGCTCGGCGCCCAGCAGGCCGCCCGGGCCGCCGGCCGCGCCGTGGCCCTGGTCGGCTTCGACGACTCCCCGCTCGCCGCGCTGCCCGGCATCGACCTGACCAGCGTGCGGCAGCCCGTCGAACGGATCGGCCGCGACGTGGTGCGGCTGCTGCTCGACCAGCTCGGCGACGGCCCGGTCACCGCGCACACGGCCGTGCCGGACGCCCAGGCCGGCACCGCGCCGGACGCGGGCCCGGACGACCGGACCGGGCCGCCGCCGGACACCCGGCCGGACACCGGGCCCGCGCCGCAGCGGCTGCTGCTCGAACCCACGCTCGTCCCCCGGCTCAGCTCGACCCACCCCACGAAGGAGCAGCCATGAGGATTCCCCGGCCGACCCTCGTCCTGGCCGCCGTGCTGATGACGGCCGCCGCGGCGACGGGCTGCGGCGACGGCTTCGAGGAGCCCGCCGACCCCGGCCAGCAGCAGCAGGAGGGCGACGGCGACCTGACCATCCTGTTCGGCTCGTCCGGCGAGGCCGAGACCGCGGCGGTCAAGGACGCGGCGGCGCGCTGGGCGGCGAAGTCCGGCAAGAAGGCCGAGGCGATCCCGGCCCAGGACCTCACCCAGCAGCTCGGCCAGGGCTTCGCCGGTGGCACCCCGCCGGACGTGTTCTACGTGTCCCCGGACTTCCTGCGGCAGTACGCCGAGGGCGGCTCGCTGTACCCGTACGGCGACCAGCTCGAGGACGCCGACGACTTCTTCCCCGCGCTGCGCGACACGTACACCTACGAGGGCGAGCTGTACTGCGCGCCGAAGGACCTGTCCGCGCACGCGCTGGTGATCAACACCGCGTTCTGGCAGGAGGCGGGGCTGACCGACGCGGACATTCCGACCACGTGGGAGCAGCTCGCCGCGGTGGCGCAGCGGCTGACCACCGGCGGGCGGGTGGGCCTGGCGTTCACCGGTGACCACAACCCCGTCGGCACGTTCCTGCTGCAGGGCGGCGGCTGGTACCTCAACGAGGACGGCACGCAGGTCACCGCCGACACCCCGGAGAACCTGGCGACGCTGGAGTACCTGAAGGCGAACCTGGACGCCGGGACCTTCGCGTTCGCCAAGAACATCGACGCCAAGTGGGGCGGCGAGGCGCTGGGCACCGGCAAGGCCGCGATGACCGTCGAGGGCGGCTGGGTCGTCGGCGCCCTGCAGAAGGACTTCCCGCAGGTGCAGTGGAAGGCCGTGCCGATGCCGAAGGGCCCGGGCGGCGCCGGCACCACCGTGTTCAGCAACTGCTGGGGCATCGCCGCGGCGAGCAGCGACCGCGCGGCCGCTGTCGACCTGGTGAAGTTCCTGACCAGCCCCGAGGAGCAGCAGACCTTCGCCACCGCGTTCGGTGCCACGCCGTCGCGGCAGAGCCTCACCGAGTGGAACGCCGAGCAGTTCCCGGCCTCGGCGGCGTTCAACGACCCGGAGGGCGGCCACGGCCCGGTCACCGCGCCCGGCTTCGCCTCCGTGCTCCAGGCGTTCAACACCGGCCTGGAGGGCATCGCGGCCGGCACCGCGGACCCGAAGCAGGTGCTGGCCGACCTGCAGCGTGACGGCGAGGAAGCGCTGAGCAAGTAGCCATGACGGCTCCCACGTCGGTGGTGGTGCCGGCCGGCGCGTCCACCCGGCGCCGCCGGTCGGCCGTCACGGCGGGGCAGGCCAGGGGCGGATGGGTGCTGTCCGCCCCGGCCGTGCTCGCCCTGCTGGTGTTCATCGTCGCGCCCGTGCTGATGGCGATCTGGGTGAGCCTGCTGGACTGGGACGGGCAGTCCAGCCCGTTCAGCGGCCGCTCGGAGTTCGTCGGGGCCGGCAACTACTCCGACCTGCTGGCGGAGAACACGCTGGCGCACCGCGACTTCATGACCAGCGTGCGGAACACGCTGTACTACGTGCTGGTCGGCGTGCCGGCGGTGACCGTGCTGGCCTTCGGGCTGGCCATGGTGGTGAACCAGCGGCTGCTGCGCGGGCGCTCGGTGTTCCGCACGATCTTCTACTTCCCCTCGGTGACCAGCTCGGTCGCGGTGAGCATCACGTTCCTGTTCCTGTTCCAGGGCAACGGGGCGGTCAACGCGGTGCTCGGCGCGGCCGGGGTGGACGGCCCGCGCTGGTTCACCGACTCGCGCGGCGTGCTGCACGTGCTGCTCGGCACCGTCGGTCTGGACCGGCCGGCCTGGACCGGCAGCGGCCTCGGCGGCCTCACGTGGTGGGACTGGCTGTCCGGCCCGTCGGTGGCGATGTGCGCGATCATCGCGCTCACCGTGTGGTCGTCGTCCGGCACGTTCATGCTGTTCTTCCTGGCCGGGCTGCAGAACATCCCCGGCGAGGTGGAGGAGGCCGCGACGATCGACGGCGCGTCCTCCTGGCAGCGGTTCCGGTACGTGATCCTGCCGATGATG
The DNA here is from genome assembly GCA_036402215.1 of Pseudonocardiaceae bacterium. GTDB lineage: Bacteria > Actinomycetota > Actinomycetes > Mycobacteriales > Pseudonocardiaceae > DASXTS01. Next base: position 2,107 of record DASWTI010000288.1, on the reverse strand, counting down.
CGGCGCAGCATCACGCTCGTCGTGACGCTGGCGCTGATCGGCAGCTGGCAGGTGTTCGACCAGGTGTACATCCTGTCGCAGGGCTCGCCGGCGAAGACCACGCTCACCCCGGCCTACCTGTCGTACGCGCGGAGCTTCCGCGACGGCGACTACGGGCTGGGCGCGGCGATCGCGTTCACCCTGTTCGCCATCATCATCGTGCTCACCGTGCTGCAGCGGTGGGTGGGCCGGGAGCGCGACCGGTGAACGGGCGGGTGACGATCCGGGTCGTCGGCTACACGTTGCTGGCCGCGGCGACGGTGCTCTACCTGGGGCCGTTCCTGATCCAGCTCGCGTCCTCGTTCAAGACGGACCCGTACGCGGCGAGCAACCCGGCGGCCCTGGTGCCCCAGCCGTTCACGCTCACCGCCTGGCGCCGGGCGTTCGGCCAGGACATCTCGCTGGACATGCCGATCGGGCGCTGGCTGGGCAACTCGTTCCTGGTGACCACGTCGGTGACGCTCGGCCGCCTGGTGCTGGACAGCATGATCGGCTACGCGCTGGCCCGGCTGCGCTTCCCGGGGCGGGCCACGGTCAACGGCCTGGTGATCGCGGTGCTGGCGGTGCCCGGCGTGGTGCTGCTGATCCCGAAGTTCCTGGTGCTCAAGCAGCTCGGGCTGTTCAACACCTACTCCGGCATGATCCTGCCGCTGCTGTGCGACTCGGTGGGCATCCTGCTGATGAAGACGGCGTTCGAGCAGATCCCGCGCGAGCTGGAGGAAGCGGCCCGGATGGACGGCGCCGGCATCACGCGCACGCTCTGGAGCATCGTGCTGCCGCTGGTGCGGCCCGCGCTGGTGACCGTGGGCATCCTGTCGTTCCAGGGCTCCTGGAACGAGTTCACGCACTTCCTGGTGGCCACCTCGGACCCGGAGCTGGAGACGCTGAACCTGGGCATCGCGCGGCTGGTGGCCGGGCCGCTGGGCGGCGGCCAGCAGTTCCCGCTCAAGCTCGCGCTGGCCACGCTGTCCACCATCCCGGTGCTGGTGATCTACGTGATCTTCCAGCGGCAGTTCGTGCGCTCGCAGCTCTCGTCCGGCGTGAAGGGCTGAGGACGGCCGCTCGGTGCGGCGGCGGTTCGGCCGGGCCCTCAGTGCAGGGGGTGCATGACGCGGAACGAGGAGAAGTCGTCGTCGTCCGGGGGGCGCCGGCGGCGCGGGTCCTGGCGCTCGGCCTGCTCATGGCCGTCGCGGTCGTCGCGTCCGTCGCGGTCGTCGTCGGCCGGTCCCTCGTCGAACAGCGGCACCTCCAGGCCCCGCTCGGTGCGGTAGCCGGCGGCCTCCTGGCGCAGCTCCGGCGGCGTCGGCCGGCCCTGGGGGCGCCCGCGCGACACCTCCTCGACGTCCCGCTGGAACGCGGCCCCGGCGGCCCTGGCGTCACCGGCCACGCGGTGCCCGCGCTCGACGGCCGAGTCGGCGGCGGCGCGGAACCGGGCCAGGGCCTCGGCGAGGTGCGGCGGGTGCGGGTTCGGCATCGGTCCTCTGCTCCTGGTCGCGGCTACGGGCGGACGGTCAACGTGCGTACGACGTGGTCGCACGCCGATCGGACCCGTTCGGCGCCCGCCCCGTCGTGCTGGCAGCCGATGCTCACCTGGTACCGGCCGCCGAACACCACGTACCAGTCCACCGTGCCGGTCCGCACCACCTCGGAGTAGTACAGGACGTCCCGTCCGGCGAACGTGGCCGCCTCGTCGAAGCCGTCCACGGTGGGCGGGTCGGCCTCGGCGCGGCGGGCCTCGTAGGCGGCGCGCAGCTCCTCGACGGCGCGCGCCCGGTCGGCGTCGGCGTCGTAGGACAGCTCGTACTCCTTGACGAAGATCTGGTCCGGCACCACGGCGGGGTCCACCGGCCCGAGGTCCACCTGGCGGGCGCTCTGGCTGCCGCCGCTGCGTTCCCACTCGTCCGGCACGGTGAACGAGTAGTGGTACTCGCTGATCCGCTGCGGCTCGCCGCTCCCGTCCGGCCGGGTCAGCAGGACCACGGTGAGCGCGGCCACCACGGCGAGCGCCCCGGCGGCGAGCAGCCACGGGGTGCGGCCGCGCCGGGTGGACGTGGCCGGGCCGGCCGGC
>DASWTI010000287.1:0-7959 GCA_036402215.1 Pseudonocardiaceae bacterium | reverse complement strand
CGCTCCCCGGCCAGCGCGCCCAGCAGCGCCGTCGCGTCGGCCCGCGGCAGCAGGTCCAGCTCGGTGCGGGCCGCGCCGTTGCGCGCCACCAGGCCGGCCATGCTGTCCCGGCTGGTCACCAGCACCACGCACCCGGCCTCGCCGGGCAGCAGCGGACGCACGTGCTCGGAGTCGCGGGCGTTGTCCAGCAGCACCAGCATCCGCCGCCCGGCGAGCAGCGAGCGGAACAGCGCCGCCCGCTCCGCGGCGCCGGGCGGCACCGCGGCACCGTCCACGCCGAGCGCCCGCAGGAACCCGGCCAGCGCGTCCGCCGGCTCCACCGGCCGTTCCGGGTCGAAGCCGCGCAGGTCCACGCACAGCTGCCCGTCCGGGAAGTCCGCCGCCGCCCGGTGCGCCCAGCGCACGGCGAGCGCCGTCTTGCCGACGCCCCCGGTGCCGGTGACCACGCGGATCGGCCCGCCCTGGTCGAGCGCCGCCAGCTCGGCCACCCGTCCGGTGAAGCCGTGCGTGTCCGGCGGGAGCTGCCTGGGCGCCGTCGTCGCGGGCGCCGCCGTCCGGCGCTCCGGGGTGCGGCGCGCGGCCAGCCGGAACCAGCTCTCGCCCCACTGGCGCTGCTCGGCCGGCGTGGCGCCGAGCGCGATGACGATCTCGTCCAGCACGTCCGAGGGCACCAGGTGCTTGCCCGTCACGTAGGCGTGCACGGTGGAGCGCGGCTGCCCCACGCGACGGGCCAGCTCGTCCAGGCTCACCCTGGCCCGGTGGTCGCCGCGGGCCGCCCTGGCGCGCAGCAGGCCCAGCTCGCGCGCCAGGTCGGAGAGCGAGTGCACCCGGCGCGGGTCAGGGCCGGGGTGGTCCTCGGGTTGCTCCACGCCGGACTCCTCCCCGGGGGTCGCCGTCCAGGAGCGTCCAGGATTTTCCAGTACCGGCGGGTGACGGGGCAACCACCCGCTGCACTCGGAGCCGTCAGGTCCGATCCCCTGCTCGACCCGATGGGAGAAACCCGATGGCACGACGATCCCAGCGGCGCCTCGCGGCCGCGGTCGCCGGCGTGACCGGTGCCGCCCTGCTCAGCGCCTGGAAGGGCACCGCGGAGGCAGCGCCACCCCGGCCGCACGGCGAGGCCCAGATCCGGGCCACCTTCGGCGGCGCCTGCAACGCCGCGGCCAACGACCACGTGCAGTCCTGGCCCTACGGCGCCTGGAACGGCGGCGGCGGGCCGAGCACCCTGGCGGGCCACTCCGCGATCGGCCCGCAGTGGGACTCCGCCCGCTGGTGGACCCACCACGGCCACGGCGGCGACCAGAAGCTCAACTACGGCATCGGTGGCTACAACTGCCGGATGAAGAGCGGCAACTCCAGCCAGTACAGCGTGCACGCCTGGGGCCTCGCGGTGGACACCAACACCCTGTGCAACCCGGTCGGGCAGACGTACTGGAACGGCCGCGGCTACTACCACGGCGGCTGCGGCGGCACCGACTACGGCAACGCGCTGCCCGACGTCTGGAAGGCCAACAACGAGTTCTCCTACGTGAACTTCGCCTGGGGCCTCTCCTGGAACGACCCGCACCACTTCCAGTACGCGACCGGCTACTAGGAACGGAGGAACCACCATGAAGCGTGGCGCCTTGCTCGCCCTCGCCGCCGCCGTCGGTGGCGTGGTCGCGGTCTCCTACTGGGCGACCGGCTCGGCCACCGACACCCCGTCGGCCCTGGCGCTGAGCCCCGACTGCGTCTCCGCGGTGTCCGGCGGTCCCACCGGCACCCTCGCGTTCGGCGGTTCCGCCGTGCGCGTGGCGGCCGAGACCGTCCCGGGCACCAAGCCCGCCGAGCTCACCACCGGCGTCGCCGCCTCCCGCGACGGCGCGACCACCGTCACCGTGACCGACGCCCGCGGGGCCGACCGGATCGAGCTGAGCACCGACTCCGGCACCACCTGGACGCGGCTCGCCACCGGGCACGACCTGCGCTATCCGGCCGTCTCCCCGTCGGGCGACCGCGTGGTGTGGAGCGCCGAGGGCGCGCTGATGTCCGCCGAGGCCGCGTCCAGCTGGAAGCCCGCGCCCATCGAACCGGTCAACGGCGGCAAGCAGCTCGCCCAGTACACCCGCTTCCTCGACGACCACACGCTGCTGCTGTCGGTCGAGGTCGGCATCGCCGGGGTCGACGACGACTTCGCCGCGCTGTCGGACGTCTGGACGTACGACCTGCGCACCGCGGACTGGACCCGGCTCACCTCCGGCGCGGCGGACACCGACCGGTGGACGCTCGCCAACACCCCGGTCCCGGCGTCCGACGGCTCCGTGCTGTACGTGCGGCACACCGGCCTGGGCTCCGGCACCGAGGCCGACCTGCGCACCGAGCTGCGCCGGGTGAGCCCGGCCGGCAAGGACGTCAAGGTCGCGGATCTGCCGGACCGCTGGGGCATCGTGGACGTGGCGTCCGACGGCTCCATCCTGTGGAACGCGCCGGACCCGGCGAGTCAGTGGCAGCTGATCCGCACCACCACCGGCGCGGCCGGCGTGGACCTGGCCGGTGGCACCGTGCTGGGCTGCGGCCGGGCGTCCTGGGCGCCGCCGCTCAACCACGACCCGGACATCCGGTGACCGCGGCGGCCACCCGGCGCGCCGTGCCCGGTGCCGCGGTGTCCGGTGCTCGGGCGCCCGGTGCCCCCGTGCCCGGTGCTCCGGCGCCCGGTGCCCCTGCCGGTCTGCCGGCGCGCGGACCCTTCCCGGCGCTCGGCAACGGCCGGGTGCGGCTGCGGGCGCTCACCCCGCACGACCTCGACTGGCTGCGGGCGGCGGAGACGGACGAGTTCCTGGCGTTCCGCTGGCGGCTGCGCGGGGCGCACCCCAACCCGGCCGACTACCTCGACCAGCTCTGGAACGGTGCCCTGGCGCTGTTCGTGGTCGAGCGGGCGGACGGCCCGATCGGCATCGTGTCCGCCTACCAGGCGGACCACCGGAACGGGCACTGCCGGGTGGCCGCCGCCCGCCTGTCCGCCGACGAGGCCGGCGACGGCTCCTTCCTCGCCGGGCTCGCGTTGTTCCTGGAGTACCTGTTCACCGGGTGGCCGCTGCGCAAGGTCTACCTGGAGACGCCGGAGTTCACCCTGCCTCAGTTCGCCTCCGCGGTGGACCGGGGGATCCTGCGGGTGGAGGCGCGGCTGGAGGAGTTCATGTTCCTCGCCGACCGGTACTGGGACGTGCTGTTCCTGTCCGCGAGCCGTTCCTCGTGGACGGAGTTCCTCGGCACCCCCCTGGCGAGGCGGCTTCTCGGCCGTCCCGACACGGCCGGTCCCGCGGACCTGGTGACCGCGGCCCCGGCGTTCACCCTGCCGGTCCGGCGCCCGTGAGGCACCGCTGACCGGTCCGTGACGTGGCCCGCGCCTCCGTCCCGGAGGTGCGGGCCACCGGCCTTCATCTGTTCCGGCCCGGGCCGGAACAGAACTGCCTCGTCAGACGGGGGCGGCAGACGGGTTCAGCGTGGCCTCCGTGGCGGACGCGTCGAGCGTGGCCGGGGTGGGGACGGCCTCGGGGGTGCCGGTGGCGGGGGACTGGTCGAACTGGGTCCTGTGCAGCTCCTCGTAGCGACCGCCGGCGGCCAGGAGCTCGGCGTGGGTGCCGCGTTCGGCGATGCGGCCGTCCTCGATGACGAGGATCTGGTCGGCGGCGCGGATGGTGGAGAGGCGGTGGGCGATGACGACCGCCGTGCGCCCCGCGAGGGCTTCGCCGAGGGCGGCCTGGACGGCGGCCTCGGAGGTGGAGTCGAGGTGCGCGGTGGCCTCGTCCAGGATCACCACCCGGGGGCGGGCCAGGAGCAGCCGGGCGATGGTGAGGCGCTGGCGCTCGCCGCCGGACAGGCGATAGCCACGCTCGCCGACGACGGTGTCCAGGCCGTCCGGCAGGGCCCGGACCAGGTCCTCCAGCCGGGCGCGGCGCAGCACCTCCCACAGGTCGGCCTCGCTCGCCTCGGGCCTGGCCAGCAGCAGGTTCGCCCGGATCGACTCGTGGAACAGGTGCCCGTCCTGGGTCACCAGCCCGAGCGTCTCGCGGATCGACTCGAACGACAGGTCACGCACGTCCACGCCGCCCAGCCGCACCGTGCCGGCGTCGACGTCGTACAGCCGTGGCACCAGCGCGGCGATGGTGGACTTGCCGGCGCCGGACGAGCCGACGAGGGCCACCATGCGGCCGGGCTCGACGGTGAACGAGATGTCGTGCAGCACCTCGACGCCGCCGCGGGTGTCGAGGCGGGCGACCTCCTCCAGGGAGGCCAGCGAGACCTTGTCGGCGGCCGGGTAGGCGAAGCGCACGCCCTCGAACTCCACCGACACCGGGCCGTCGGGCACGCGCACCGGCCGCTCCCGCTCGCGGATCAGCGGCGGCAGGTCCAGCACCTCGAACACCCGCTCGAAGCTCACCAGCGCGCTCATCACCTCCACCCGCGCGCTGGCCAGCGCGGTGAGCGGCGCGTACAGCCGCGCCAGCAGCAGCGCGAGCGCCACCACCGCCCCGGCCTCCAGCCCGCCGCGCAGCGCCAGGTAGCCGCCCAGCCCGTACACCAGCGCGAGCGCCAGCGCCGACACCAGCGTGAGCGCGGTGACGAACACCCACTGCACCATCGCCGAGCGCACGCCGATGTCGCGCACCCGCGAGGCCCGCGCGGCGAACTCGCGGGACTCCTCGGCCGGCCGCCCGAACAGCTTCACCAGCGTGGCGCCGGGCGCTGAGAACCGCTCCGTCATCTGGGTGCTCATGGCCGAGTTGTGCATGGCGCCCTCGCGCTCCAGCTGCGCCAGCCGCCGGCCCATCCGCCGCGCGGGCAGCACGAACACCGGCAGCAGCACCAGCGACAGCAGCGTGATCTGCCAGGACAGGCTGAGCATCACGGCGAGCGTCAGCAGCAGCATCACGACGTTCGACACCACGCCGGACAGCGTGTCGCTGAACGCGCGCTGCGCCCCGATGACGTCGTTGTTGAGCCGGCTCACCAGCGCGCCGGTGCGGGTCCGCGTGAAGAATGCGACCGGCATACGCTGTACGTGGTCGAACACCGCGGTGCGCAGGTCCAGGATCAGCCCCTCGCCGATCCGCGCGGACTGCCAGCGCGTGACGATGCCCAGCGCGGCCTCGGCGACCGCGATCACGGCGATCAGCACGGCCAGGGTGACGACCATCGTGGTGCTGGCGCGGCGCACGATCTCGTCCACCACCCGCCCGGCGAGCACCGGGGTGGCCACCGCGAGGACCGCGCCGACCACGCTCAGCAGCAGGAACCGGGTCAGCTCGGCCCGGTGCGGACGGGCGAACGTGGCGATGCGGCGCAGCGTGGCCATGGAGAACGGCCGCCGCTCGTCCGAGGCGTTCATCGCGTGGTAGAGCGACGTCCAGGCGGTGACCTCCATGCTCATGCGCCGACCGTAGCCCTGGGTACCGACAGTCCGGAAACAGGTGATCCGAACGCCCGGTAACACATCGCCCAGCCAGCGCGACGCCCAGACGTGTACTACGCCGCGTGATCGGCGCCTCCTAGGTACTGCTATTGATGATCTACCGCCGATCACCGGATCGGGGGGCGGTTGAATGAGGTGAATGTAGTGAATCGTGAGTTCAGGCCCAGGCAGCTCACCACCGTGACTCCGCCGGGTGGGTGGCAGTTCCACGCGGGGGCGTTCGTCCAGACGGCGGTGTCCGACATCGTCGGCTACCACGAGACCATGGGCCGGCTCTGGGTCGGTCGTAACACCGGTTCGTCCTTCACGTTCACCCAGTGGGCGTCGGTGAGCCCGGCGACCGGCTGGAAGTGGACGGTCGGTGACTTCTCCGGTGGCACCGGCTCGGACGTGCTCGGCTACTACCCGGCCAACGGCACGCTCTGGGTCGGCACCAACACCGGGACGAACTTCCAGCTGAGCCAGTGGGGCACGGTCACGCCGGCCACCGGCTGGCAGTTCCAGCCCGGCTTCTTCACCGGCGGTGCCAAGGCGGACATCGTCGGCTACTACGAGGGCAACGGCACGCTCTGGGTCGGCCGCAACACCGGCTCGGTGTTCACCTTCGAGCACTGGGGCACGCTGCCCACGGCGGCCGGTCGCCAGCTCATCGTCGGCGACTTCACCGGCACCGGCCGGCCGGACGTCGCCCTGTACGACCCCAACACCGGCGCGGTCACCGTCGGCGAGAACGGCGGCAACGGCTTCACCCTGAGCCAGTGGGGCTCGGTCTCGCCCGCCGCCGGCTGGACGCTCGGCGCCGGGTACTTCACCGGCCGGGCCAAGGCCGACCTGTACGCCTACTACCCCGTCGACGGCACCATCTGGGTGGGGGAGAACCGCACCGGCAGCTTCCTGTTCACCCAGTGGGGCTCGGCCAACCCGGCGGCCGGCTGGCAGTTCGTGCCCGGCATCTTCAACGCCGACCTGTGGGTGGACCTGCTCGCCTACCACCCGAGCAACGGCAGCGTCTGGCTCTGGGAGTCCCTGGAGAAGCCCGTCGAGGGCTACTGCTGGCCGCTGTCCGCGGCGCCCGGCGAGACCATCTCGTTCCGCACCTCGGGCGGCGGTGCCTGCACCGCGACGTTCCGCCGGCACACCTCCGTCGGCCCGACCGTCGACTCCACGGTGATGCACAGCGTCAACTTCACGTCGCCGCCGCAGGACACCCCGCCGGAGCCCTTCCGCACCGGCTGCGGCTGGACCGAGACCTTCCAGCTCACCGTGCCGAACACCTGGAGCTCGGGCTTCTACTCGGCCACCTGCACGGACTCGCAGGGCCTCACCTCGGAGATCACCTTCGTGGTGAACCCCGAGCCGGCCGAGCGCTCGCAGGTCGCGCTGCTGGCCAACGTCAACACCTGGAACGCCTACAACGGCTGGGGCGGCCTGTCCAAGTACGGCGGCCTGTCCCGCAGCAGCGCGCTGCGCCCGAACCCCGGCGCGGCGCCCGGCGTCGACCCGCACCTCACCCGCGGTGAGCTGTGGATCCACGGCTGGCTGGAGAGCTCCGGCTACAAGCCCGACGTCTACACCGACCAGGACTTCCACAACGACGGGCTGGACGCCACGCAGTACAAGCTGCTCGTCGTCGGCACCCACCCCGAGTACTGGACCGTCCAGATGTACGACCGGCTGCTCGCCTACCTCGACGCCGGCGGCAGCCTGGCCTACCTCGGCGGCAACGGCCTGTTCGAGACCTGCACCTACGCCGTGGACGGCACCGAGACGCACTTCCTCAGCGGCGTCGAGGGCGGCCCGCGCGGCGACGGCCTGTTCCGCGTGGTGAACGGCGGCAGCCGGGCCGAGCGCTCCGTGCTGGGCGTGGCCACCGAGCGCTGCTCGGTCCCCGGCTCGCCGTACCAGGTGCTGCTGCCGGCGCACCCGTTGTTCGCCGGCACCGGCGCCACGACCAGCACGCTGTTCGGCACCGCCGGCCTCAACATGGGCTTCGGCAACGGCAAGGCGAGCTCCTGGGAGGTCGACACCGCCAACGGGGTCGGCGCCGTGGAGCTGCCCTGGGACTGCGCGCTCACCGACACCGTCACGGTGCCGCCGTCGACCCTGCCGGCCGGCCTGGTGGTGATCGCGCGGGGCACCAACGACGCCCCGGAGGACGGCGGCGCCGGCCCCGGCGCGGACATGACGTACTACGACCACCCCGGCGGTGGCTTCGTGTTCTCGGTCGGCTCGATCACCTTCGGCGGTTCGCTCGTGGGTGACGCCGTCATGCAGCAGCTCATGCGGAACGTGCTGAGCCACGCGGGGGTCGTCCTCGTCCCGTAGCCGCCGGCAGCGGATCCGCCGCGCTTCGCCGTACGGCTCCCTCGGACGGCGGACGTCACGGTGCGCGTCACCGTGATGGAGGTCAGCGGGTACGGCCAGGCCGACGTGCCGGACGGCGTCGGCCTGGCCACCGGCCGCCCCGGCGGCGGTCAGGCGGCCCGGGGCGGCCCTGGCGGGGCGAC
>DASWTI010000286.1:0-38700 GCA_036402215.1 Pseudonocardiaceae bacterium | reverse complement strand
GCCGACCCGCCCCCGGCTGGCCCGGACGTCGCGCCGGACCCCACGCCGGCCGCGCCGGCACCGACAGACCCGGCCGAACTGGCCGACGAGCCCGACCACCCGGTCGAGGACGCGGCGTTCCCCGCCGACGCGTTCCGCGCGGGCCTCCGCGCAGCACTCACCGCACCCCCGAAGGAGGCGGCCACGTGACCGCAACCGATGTCATCCCCACCGACGCCGCCGAGCTGGAGGAGATGCTGCTCGACCAGCCCCGCATGACCCGCGTGATGAAGGACCCGGCGCAGTTCAAGGACTTCATCAAGAACTACGCCAACAAGTGCATGAGCTCCGACCTGAGCATCGTCGCCCAGGTCCGCGAGGAGACCCAGCGCGTCGCGCTGCAGTGGCTCAAGGAGCACGGCGCCACCGACGAGGTCAAGCGCCTCAACCTCGGCCCCGGCTCCCCGCACGCCAAGGACCGCGGCCAGTTCTACAACCACCGGGCCGAGGGCGCCCCGCTCGACGGCCAGTTCGAGCACCTCGGTGACTTCCTCGCCGCCCTCCACGGCGAGCGGCGCAACAAGCGCGAGGCCGTGGCCCGCATGGGCGAGCTGCGCAACAGCTTCTCCTCGACCATCCCGTCCGACGGTGGGTTCCTGGTGCCGGAGGAGTTCCGCGCGGAACTGCTGCGGGTGTCGCTGGAGTCTGCGGTCGTGCGACCGCGGGCGCGGGTCATCCCGATGGCCACCGCGACCATCAAGATGCCGATCATCGAGTCCGCGTCGAACGCCGCGAGCGTGTTCGGCGGGATCGTCGGCTACTGGACCGAGGAGCAGGGCCAGCTCGTCGCGTCGTCCATGAAGTTCGGCGCGGTCAAGCTCGACGCGAACAAGCTCACCGCGTACACCGAGATCCCGAACGAGCTGCTCAACGACTCGGCGATCTCCGTGGCGGCGATGCTGGACGCCGACTTCCCCGCCGCCCTGGCCTGGTTCGAGGACACCGCGTTCATGCGCGGCACCGGCGCCGGTGAGCCGCTCGGCTGGCTGCACGCCGGGAACAAGGCCCGCATCAACGTGGCCAAGGAGGCCGGCCAGGCGGCGAACACCATCCTCTGGGAGAACGTCGTGAAGATGTTCGCCCGGATGCTGCCGTCGAGCATCGGCCGCAGCGTGTGGATCGCGAACCTGAACACCATGCCGCAGCTGGCCACGATGGCCATGTCGGTGGGCACCGGCGGCGGCCCGATCTGGGTGCAGAACGGCGCCGACGGCATGCCGCTGACCATCCTCGGCCGGCCGATCATCTTCACCGAAAAGGCGGAGACCCTCGGGACCAGCGGTGACCTGAACTTCGTCGACCTCTCCTACTACCTCATCGGCGACCGGCAGCAGATGTCGGCGATGACCTCGGAGCACTTCAAGTTCAACGTGGACACGCAGGCCTACCGGGTGATCTCCCGCGTCGACGGCCGCCCGTGGCTGCGGCAGGCCATCACCCCGCAGAAGGGCGCCGAGACCCTCAGCCCGTTCGTCAGCCTCGCCACCCGCGGCTGACCCGGCCGATCACCTGCGCAGCGAAGGAGCACAGCTATGGAAGGCCTCGGTCGGCTCTACGACTTCTCCACGGGGTTCGTCCCGGTGGACATGCAGACCGCCGCGAACACCGGCAAGCGCGTGAACCTGTGCGACGCCGGCGGCGTCGCGATCGTCCTGTTCAAGGCCGCGGGCACCGCCGGCGACGACCCCGTGCTCACCCTCAAGGAGCACAACGCCGCCACCGGCGGCACCAGCCAGAACCTGGTGGCGATCGACCACTACTACGTCAAGAGCGAGGCCACCCTCGACGGCGACGAGGTGTGGACCCGCGTCGACCAGGCGGCGGCCGCGACGATCACCGACCCCGGCGCCGCCGGCACCTCGGCGGAGTCCCAGCAGATCGTCGTCATCGAGGTCGATGCGTCGGCGCTGTCCGACGGGTTCTCGTACCTGTCGCTCGACGTGGCCGACTCCGGCGGCAACGCCCAGCTCGGCGCGGTGCTGTACGTGCTGCGGGACCTGCACGTCCAGGCCGACGCGACGTCGCTCGCCGCCCCGCTGAGCTGACCGGAGGCACCCAGCATGAGCACGATCATCCAGGGCGACGAGCTGCGGACCCTGCTGTTCGGCACGCGCGTCGAGAAGGCGACCGGGACCCTCGCGGCCGCCACGTCGGCGCTGTTCACCGTGTCGGGCGGCAAGGTGTTGATCACGTCGATCGTCGGCGAGGTCACCACGGCGATCACGGTGGCCAACAGTTACAAGTTGCAGCACAACCCCACCACGGGCACCACCAAGGACCTGTGCGCGGCGACCGACATCGGGACCACCGACACGCCGGTCGGGTCGCTGCTCGGCTTCCAGGGCCTCACCGGCGACGCGATCCTGCAGGGGCCCGGCGCGGTGCCGACGCTCAAGCAGTCGCTCGTTCTGACCGCCGGGTCCATCGAGCAGGTCAGCGCCGGCACCGACGGGGCGATCACCTGGGTCCTGACCTACGTGCCGCTCGACAACGGCGCTTCCATCGCCGCGGCCTGACCCGGGACACGCCGTGGCGTTGTGGATCTGCACGAACGACGAGGTCGCGTACTCGGTCGGCGCGCCGCGGTGCCCGGAATGCGGGTCGACCGAGTACGTCGAGCAGGGATCGGAGGAGCACGAGATGGCCAAGAGCACGCGCCTGGGTGGCGTGTCGAACCAGCAGGCCGAGCAGCCGAGGGTGGTGACCGCGCCGCCGCAGGACGGTGACGCGACGCCTGTCGGTGCGCTCGGCCCGGCGCGGGATGGTGACCCGGCCGGCGTGGTCCAGCCGATGGGCGACCGGCTGGTCGGCGAGCACGGCCCGGAGATCGTCGACCTGCCCCCGGGCACGGTCGTCACCCCCGGCGGTGCGCTGCCGCCCGCCGAGGACGACGGTCCGGAGCGGGTCGACGCCGGCGACGGCCAGCCGCGCGAGGGCGTCGAAGCGCCGACGGACGGCACGGAGCGCGAGCACGAGCTGGGCGACGACGGTTACGACGGTTACGACGCGATGAAGGGTGACGCGCTGCGCGCGGAGGCGGCCCAGCGGGGCCTGCCGACCTCGGGGACGGTGGCCGAGCTGCGGGCGCGGCTCCGCGAGGACGACCAGGCCAACGCGCGGCCGGCCGACGCGGAGGGCGCGGACGGGACCGAGCACTCGTGACCGGCCAGGTGCCCAGCATCGGCCACGTCGTCCTGTACACGATCGGCCAGACCGAGGCGAACACGGCGAACCGCGCCGGCAACGGCAACCGGGTCTTAGCCGGCGATGTCTACCCCGCGGTGATCGTCCACGTGTGGGGCGACCAGCCGGACAGCGCGTGCAACCTGCAGGTGCTGCTCGACGGCCCCGGCACCTACTGGGCGACGTCCCGGCAGCAGGCCGAGGAGGACACCGGCACGCCGGGCCGCTGGCACTGGCCGCCGCGGGCCAGTGGCTCGGACCCCCGGGCGACCGGCACCCGCCGGGTCGAGGTGCTCGTCCAGGGCCGGCCGATCTGGGTGACCGCGCACGACGGTGTGCCGCTCGGCGGGGTCGTGGAGCCGGCGCTGCGGGAGGCCGGGCTGCTGCATCACCCGCTGAACCAGTGGGAGATGCGCGGCGAGGCCGGGGACCTGCTGGACGAGAGCGTGCCGCTGGGCGACTACGGATTCGGCGGCGGCAAGCGGATGTACCTGAACCTGCGGGCCGGAGTCGGCGGCTGACACCGGTGTCGTGGGAGCAACTGCGCGACACCTTGCGGGAGGCCGCCGCCGAGTGCGAGGCGGCGGCGACCTCCCCGCCCGTGGCCTGCCCCAACGACGGCGAACCCCTCCGCACCGGTCCCGACGGGCAGTTGTACTGCCCGTTCGACGGCTGGCGCCCCAACCTCTAGAAGGCGAGACCAGCGATGCGCGTCTGCTACGCGACACGAGAGGCGGTGATGGCCGCCACCGACCAGGCGGTCCCGCCGCGTCTCACCGCGCGCGTGGACGCCGCGATCGCCGCTGCCGCCGACACCGTCGACAAGGAGATGCGCCGGCCGGCCGGGTTCTACCCGACGGTGGCCACGCGCTACCTGGACTGGCCGCCGGCGCAGCCGTCGCGGTCGCACGTGCTGTGGCTCGACGAGCTGGATCTGCTCGCGGTGACCGCGCTGACCGCCGGCGGCACGACGGTCGCGCCGGGTGACTACCTGCTGCGGCCGGACGGGCGGCCGCCGTTCAACCGCGTCGAGATCAACCTCGCAGGCGGCGCCGCGTTCGCCGCCGGCGACACCACCCAGCGGGCCATCGCGATCACCGGCACCTGGGGCTACTGCGACACCACCGCGGCGGCCGGCGCGCTCACCGAAGGCCTGGACGCCGTGGAGACGGAGGTGGACGTCACCGACTCGGCGGCGGTCGGGGTCGGAGACCTGGTGCTGATCGACACCGAGCGGATGCTGGTCACCGGCAAGCGGATGGTGGCCACCGGGCAGACGCTGCTGGCGCCGCTTACCGCACAGGTCGACGCCCAGACCGTGTCCGTGACGGACGGCGCGGCGTTCGCGGTCGGCGAGGTCCTGCTCGTGGACGCGGAGCGGCTGCTGGTCGACGACATCGCCGGCAACACGCTGGTGGTGAAGCGCGCGCACGGCGGCACCCGGCTCGCCGTGCACACCGGGTCGGCGATCTGGGCACCGCGCACCCTGGTCGTGGAGCGCGGTGTGCTCGGCACGACGGCCGCGACGCACTCGGCGGCGGCCGCGGTGCGCCGGCACCAGCCGCCCGGCCCGATCGCCGCGCTGAACCTCGCATTGGCGGTGTGCGAGCTGCAGCAGCAGTCCGCCGGGTACGCGCGGACCGCCGGGTCCGGCGACAACCAGCGCGAGACGGCCGGCCGCGGCCTAGCGCAGGCGTGGAAGGCGGCCGCCGGGTACAAGCGCCGCGGCCGTGGCCCGTGGACGGTGTGACGTGATCGACCGCGTGACCGTGTCGGTCTCCGGCCCACTGGCCGACTACAGCGCCTTCCACGCCGTCCAGGACTTCCTGGAGGAGGCCACGCGCGAGGTCGGCATGCAGGGCCTCGCCAACGTCCACCGCCTGCTCGATGTGAGTCTCCGCAAGCCGACGCCGTACTACGAGACCCAGGTGGTTCTCGAGCAGCGCGCCGTTACCGACTGGGCGGTCCACGACCGCGGCACGATCTACGGGCCGTGGCTGGAGGGCACCGGCTCCCGCAACCGGACCACGTCGTTCAAGGGGTACCGGTCGTTCCGCTTCGCCACGCAGGAGCTGAGCCGGCAGGCGCCGGGCATGGCGGAGCGGGTGTTGCAGCAGTACCTGCCGCGCATGGGCGGCTCGTGATGACGAGCGACCCAGGCGTCCTGGACACCACGTCGATCATCGCCGCCGTCCGGTCACACGCCCTCGCGACCGGGTACGTGGAGGACGCCCCGGGGCACGAGCCGATCTCCCGGCAGCTCGCCGGTCTCGTGGTGGCCGTGTGGGTGCAGCGGCTCACCCCCGTGTCCGGTGCGTCCGGGCTGGCGTCGACGTCTGTGCGGCTCGTGCTGAACGTGCGGGTCTACGCGCCGCTGCGGATGGACGCGCCGGACGAGATCGACCCTGCCGTCATGGTCGTGGTCGACCGGCTGCTGACCGCCTACTGCGCCGACTTCACGCTCGGCGGCCTGGTCCACCACGTCGACATTTTCGGTCGCTACGGCGCGGCCCTGGACGCCGTCGCCGGCTACGTCCACCACGACGGCGGCACTCCGTACCGGGTCATGACGATCACCCTGCCGCTGGTGATCCACAACGTGTGGGAGCAGAACCCGTGAGCACGAACACCGATCCGCCGCCGGTCATCACCGTGCGCGCCACGATCATGGATGGGCAGGTCGTGGCCTGGCATCGCGACGTCAACGCCGCGGCCAGCCACAGGCGCGTGGTGAGCGCGTCCCGCAACGGCGTCAGCGTCCACACCGAGTACCTGCACCAGGTACCGGCGTCGTGGCTCGCTGCCGCCCAGGAGGCGTACGGGACGCTGAGGGCCGACAGGCGCGCCGACCTGTCCGACTGGGCCACGCACCGCAACAGCGTCGTGCCGAACGGGCCGCTCGTTCCGGTCGACCGCGAGGCCGACAGTGGCTAAGCAGTCCGGGCTCGGCGACCGCCTCTACTACGGCGGCCACGACATCGCCGGCGACATCGGGTCCCTCGGCCGCATCGGCGGCGGCCCTGCCGCCCTCGACGTCACCGACATCACCCAGGAAGGCCACAGCCGCATCGGCGGCCGGTTCGACGCCGAGATGTCGTTCACGTCGTACTTCAACCCGGCCCCCGGGCGCGCGCACGAGGTGTTCGGCGCGCTGCCGACCGGCCACCAGGTGCTCACCTACCTGCGCGGCACCGCGCTCGGCGCGGCCGGCGCCGGCCTGATCGCGAAGCAACTCGGCTACGACGGCACCCGCGCCCAGGACGGCGGTTACACCTTCGCGATCGCGGCGCAGGCATCCGACGGCACCGGTATGGAGTGGGGCCAGCAGCTCACCCCCGGCGCGCGCACCGACACCGGTGCCGCCACGGGTGCCTCGGTGGACCTGGGTTCCGCCTCGCCCGGCGCGTTCGGCCTGGTCACCTATCTACAGGTCCTCGACTTCACCGGCACCGACGCCACCGTCAAGGTCCAGCAGTCCAGCGACGCCGGTGCCGGCGACCCGTGGGCCGACATCACCGGCGCCGCCTTCACCCAGGTCACCGGCCGCACGGCCGAACGGATCGCCACCGCGGCGATCGACATCGAGCGCCACCTGCGCGTCGTCACCACCACCGCCGGCGGGTTCACCTCGCTGCGGTTCGTCGTGATCGCCGTCCGCTACCCAGTCCCACGGGAGTTCTGATGCACCTCGCACACCACCTGCCATCCGGATTGCCCGCCGCGGCGTACCAGACCTACGCGGTGCTGAACCCGCCATCCACGCACACCCGGCCGGCGACCTGCGACGAGGTCGGCTGCCCGGCCCTGGCCAACGGGTGGATCACCGTCCTCGACCCGGCTGCCGACCTCACCGCGGCGCAGGCGCACTACATCCGCTCCGAGTCCGGGCGCCGCTTCACCGAGAGCCGCGACGACCTCGGCCGGCTGGTGTTCGAGTTCGCAGCTGGCCAGAAGTGCTTCACCCAGCACCGAGTGTCGCTGGAGCGCGACCCGATCTACCTGCGCCGCGGCGGCGACCACCGCGGCAACCCACTCGGCGAGCAGGTGGTGCACACCCGGGCCGAGGACTGGGTGGACGACTTCGCCACCCACCAGCAGCAGCTCGCGGACCTGCGCGCCCGCGGTTAGGAGGACACCAGCATGGCCAAAGAGTCGGGTTTGGGCTGGACCACGCTCAGCGTGGACGACGCCAGCGGGACCCCGCGAGACATCCGCAACGACATCACCAACTTCCAGATCGCCACGCCGCGCGGTGTGCAGGACGTCACCGGCGTCGACAGGTCCGCGATGGAGCGGCTCCTGCTCCTCGCCGACCTCTCGATGACCCTCAACGGCGTCTTCAACGACGCCGCGAACCGGGCGCACGCGGTGCTCAGCACCGTCCCGTCGACCAACGTGCAGCGGACCACGACGATCACCGTGTCCGGGCAGACGCTCGCCGTCGAGGTGCTCTACACCGACTACTCGCTCAACCGCGCGCAGGACGGGTCGCTCACCTGGACCGCGCCCGGCGTCCTGGCGGACGGCAACGTGCCGACGTGGGCGGCGGCATGACCGGCTTCAACGTCGCCGGCGTCGGGCGGTCGTACCGCCTCACGCTCGGCCCGGCCGGCCCGGAACAGGGCGTGATCGAGATCGGGTCGCCGTCGGCCGAGCTGCTGGTCGACCTCGCCGCCAACGGGGACCTGGACACCAAGGTCACCCCGGAGAACGTGGACCGGGTGTACCGCGTCCTGCGGGACTTCGGTCGGGCGCTGCGCTCGTGGAACCTCACCGACGGCGACACCGAAGTGCCGTGCACGGTGGAGGGGTTCCTGACGCTGCCGCTGCCACTGTGCGTGGCGATGGTGGTGGCCTGGCTCGAAGCCGCCCACGCCAACCCATCCACGGCACCGGACGTGACGGGGCGGCGCGTCGACACCGCGGCAGCGACCGAGGCGCTGCTGGCGCTGCCGGTCACCCCGCTCGGCTGACGGACGAGCGCCAGTGAACGAGGTCCAGATTCGGATCACCGGGACCGACCGAACCGGTCCCGCGTTCGCTGGCGCCACCAAGAACATCCGCGACCTCGGCATCGAAGGCGCGAAGGCCGGCGACGTCGTCGCCGGCTCCATGCAGCGCATGGCCGACAGAGTCGAGGCCGCCCAGCTCAAGCTCCGCAAGGCGACCGACGCCCAGGCTGACCAGTGGGACCGGGTGCGCGCGGCGCAGGCCGCCGTCGACCACGAGACCATGCAGGACGTCGTCAACACCAGGCGGCTGGAAACGGCCAAGGCCCGGCTCGAGTCGCAGCTGCGGAAGATGACGCAGGCCAACGACGCGGTGGCCGCGTCGACCCGCCGGCTCGCCGACGCCCAGAAGGAACTGGAGGCGGCCGGGACCAGCGCGGGGGAGGCGCTGTCGCAGGGCGTGGCGCTCGGCGCGGCGCGTGCCGCCGGCGCTACAGCACCGAAGTTGGTGCAGGCCCTGGGTGCCTCGCAGGTGATCGTCCCGGCGATGACGGCGCTCGGTCACGTCGCGGCTGGTGCGCTGGTCGCTGGGTTCGGCGTCGGCATCGCTGCTCTCGGCGTGGCGGTCGCCGCGCAGAACCAGCAGGTTGAGGACTCCTTCGGTGCGCTCTCGGACTACGTGAGCACCAGGGCGCAGCGGATCTCCGCGCCGTTCGAGCCCGAACTGAAGAAGATCGCCGCCCAGGGCGCGGCCACGTGGGCCTCGCTCGAGGGTGACCTGTCGCAGGCGCTCACCCGGATGGCCCCGGCGACGTCCCGATTCACCGGCCAGGTCGGCAAGGCGCTCGCCGCGCTGGGGCCGGCGTTCGACCCGCTGGCCAGAGGCGCCGTCGCCGTGCTCGACGACGTGGGCGACCGGCTGCCCCGGATCATCGGCGGACTGTCCCGGCAGCTCGCCGCGCTGGGCGACGCCGTGGCCGACAGCCCCGAGGCGTTCGGCCGGATGGTCGAGGCGCTCGGCGTCGCGGTGCGCCTGGTGCTGGCGTTGCTCACCGGCTTCATCAAGGTGAACTCGGCCGCCGGCGACTTCGTGCAGAAGCTCATGTCCCCGCTCGAGCTGCTGCTCGGCGAGGACGTGGCGAACTTCCTGGCGCCGTGGGGCGGCTTCAAGGACGACGTCGCAGCGGCGACGCCCGAGGTGGACAAGCTCACCACCAGCCTCGATTCGACGGCGCAGGCTCAGCAGCGGGCCGCGGCGGCCGCGGAGGAGCACGCCAAGGCGCTCGCCGACCTGGCCGACGACGCACGGACGCTGGCCGGCGCGGACCTGGAGCTACGCGAGTCGCTGGCCGAGCTGCCCCAGCTCCAGAAGGCAGCAGCGGAAGCGGTCCGCGACCACGGCAAGGAGAGCGCCGAGGCGGCCGACGCGAGCCGGGCCCTCGAGCGTGGCTATCTGAACGCCTACGACGCCGTCGTGGCGTTGTCGGAGGCGCAGAACCAGGCTCTGCCGCAGAACCAGCGAACGGTCCAGGCGCACCTCGATGCCACCGAGTCCATCCTGGGGATGGCGCTCGCCGCGGGGAAGGACGCCCCGCCGGAGCTGCAGCGGCTCGCGGCCAGCTTCGCCGACGCCAACCGCTCCGCGATCGACGCGACCGTGGCCACGGGCGACTTCAACACCGCGGTGGTCACGCTGCCCGGCGGGCGCACGGTGACGATCGCCGTGGACGACCAGGGCTCGCCGGTGATCCAGTCCGTGCAGGACAAGCTCGAAGCGCTGAACAACAAGGTCTACCAGGCGAAGCTCCGCATCATCACCGAGGGCCGGATACCGACCGGAGTGTGGGCCGGCGCGGGCGGGGCGATGGCCTCGATGGCACACGGCGGCATCTCCGGCGCCGCTGGCGGCGGTCCCCGGTCCCGGCAGACGCTTGTCGGCGAGAACGGCCCCGAGGTCGTGGACCTGCCGCCCGGCAGCATGGTTCACCCGGCGGGCACCAGCCGGACCATGCTCGGCGAGATGGCCGCGGCCGCCGCCGCACCGGCGCTGCCGCCGATGGCGGAGTGGCGCCCGTCTGGGGACCGGCTGTCCGACGCGGTCCTGGAGTGGCTCATCGAGGAGGTCCGCCGCCGCGGCGGCCTGGGTCGGGTGTTCGTCGCATGACCACCGTGCAGCACCGCATCGCCGCGGAGGCATTCTTCGCCGGGCACGGCTGGGTCGACGTGTCCGGGCTGGTCTACGAGCGCGACGACGTCGTCATCACCCGCGGCGGCCGCAACTCCACGCTGGGGGTCACCCCCGGCTCCTGTGACCTCACGTTCAACGGCCGCGGCGGCGAACTGGTCCCGCTGAACCCGAACAGCCCGTACTACGACGACCTCGGCCAGAACACCCCGCTCCGGATCGCCGTCGTGCTGCAGGTCGACACCTTCGGCCGGGTGGTCGCGACCGGGTGGGCCAGCACCGACGACGGCCTGGCCTACTCCACGCTCTCCGCCGGCGGCGTCATCTCCGCCTCCGACTACTCCGTGGCCGCCGGCGTGGGCAGCCACTCGGTGCCCGCGGCCGCGGCGACCCGAACGACCTACCTGCCGGACCTGGTGATCCGCGACGTCACCGTCGCCGTGACCGTCACCTCGGCGGTCTCGAACGTCACCGGCGCGGCGATCGAGCTCGGCAACCTGCTGTTCCGCGGCCAGGGCGCCGGCACCGACGCCTACGTGCTGTACCTGGCCGTGACCACCGCGGAGGCGGTCACCCTCACCTGGCACACCCTCAGCGGCGGCGCGATCAGCACCACGGCGACCGTCGCCGGCCTCACGTACGCCGCGGCCACGCCGCTGCGTGTCGTGGGGCAGGTCGAGGGCCAGACGCTGCGGGCGAAGGTGTGGCCGGCCGGCGACCCGGAGCCGCACGGCTGGCAGGTGACGTGGGTGGACCAGGTCGACCCGATCCTCGACGCCGGGTGGGTCGGCGTCCGCACCGGCGCCGCCACCGGGAACACCAACGCCAAGCCCGTGGTGGCTACCTACGAGGACCTGGTGATCAGCTCGCCGCGCTCCTACACCGAGCTGGCCGACCTGACACCGGCGTGGGATACCTCCGGCAACGACGTCACGGTGAAGGCGCACGGCGCCGGGATCCTGGAGCGCCTCGCCCAGGACTCCGCCCTGCAGGACGCGCTGACCCGCTGGTACCCGCGCGACGGCATCACCGCGTACGGCGAGTGCCAGGTGGTGGCGTTCTGGCCGATGACCGACCCGCAGGACACCTCCGGGTACGCCCTGGCCCCGCTCATCGGCCGGCACCACCTGGTGCTCGCCACCACCCGGCCCGGCACGGACCACTTCGCCCGCGGCACCCTCGCCTCCTGGCTGTCCCCGGTGCTCGCCCTGCACGGCGGCGACCAGGTGGCCGGCCTGGTGGACATGCCCGACGGGTGGGTCAACACCGACGGGTGGATGGTCGACGGCATGCGCGCCGGCGGGTCCGGCTCGGACACCCGGCTGGTGATCGCCTGTGGGCAGCTCCTCGACAACGGCCGCTCGGCAACGCAGCTGTGGATCATCGACTACCTCGCGTCGACCTCGCAGATCCGGGTGACACTGCCCGGCGGCACCACGTCCACCACCAGCAGCGGCACCCTCTACTCCGGGCCGGGGCACCACGCGCGGTTCATGGCGCACCAGCAGGGCGCTGACATCGTCTGGGCGCTGGAGATCGAGGACACCGCGATCACCATGGGCGCCGTCCTCGCCGGCGCCACCCTGCTCGGCGTCGTCCAGGTCGCGGGCCTTGACCTCACGGCGCACAGCGAGCCGTTCGCCTGGGGCTACTGGGCGGTGTACGCCCGCGAGTACGCCACCTCGGCACCCAACGCGTACACCGCCAGCCGCGGCCACCACGGCGAGCGGGCCGGTCGGCGCGCGCAGCGCCTCGCCGGCGAGGAGGGCGTGGAGTTCTGCTGGACCGGCCAGCTCGACGAGACCGCGCCGATGGGCCCGCAGACCGGCAAGAAACTTCTCGACCTGCAGGTCGAGTGCGTGGACGCGGACCGCGGGGGCATGCTCACCGAGGCCCGCGGCTCCGGTGCCCTGCACATGATCACCCTGCGGGCCCTGTTCAACCTGGACCCGACGCTCACCCTCGACCTGCCGTCCGGGCACGTCACGTCCGGCGGCCGGCCCCGGCTGGAGTCCCGCGGCACCGTCAACCAGGTCACCGCGGTCAACGAGCTGGGCATGACCGCGTTCGCCGAGCAGACCACCGGCCGCCGCTCCGTCCAGCCCCCCGGCGCCGGTGGCGTCGGCCCCTACCCGAAGCGCGTCCCGGCCAACGTCGCCGGCGTCGCCGAGCTGGCCGACGTCGCCGGGTTCGCGGTGCGGGTCGGCACGGTCGACGAGTACCGCTACCCGCAACTCGGCACACACCTGACGAAGCTGCGCGCCGCCGGCGCCGGCGGCCCGCAGCTGGAGCGCGACGCCCTGGACATGGACATGGGGCGGGCGCTCGCCCTCACCACCCCGAAGTCGGTGCTGCCGCCCGCCGACGTCCGCCAGCTGCCGGTCGGCTACACCGAGCGGCTCCACCAGATGCGCCACGAGATCACCTGGGTCGGCACCCCGGCCTCGCCCTTCCAGGCGATCCGGCTCGGCGCGGCCAACAACAAGCTCGGGTCGCGCACCGCGGTACTCGACGCCGGTATCACCACCACCGCCACCACGTTCGACGTCGCCGACCCCGTGGAGACCTGGGGCACCGGCGGCGCCGCGATCGTCCTGGACGTCGGCGGCGAGGAGATGACCGTCGTCTCGATCGCCGCCCCGGCCGGTGGTGTGCAGGCCTTCACCGTCGCCCGCTCGACGAACGACGTGGTGAAGGCGCACCCGGCCGGGACCCCTGTCCGCCTCGCCCGCAGGGCCACCTTCACCCCGTAGGAGCTGCACGTGGCATACCTGCTGGCCGGCCCGGACGTGGCGGCCGACGACGTCAACCAGTTGCTGTACACCGCGCTGGCCGCCCTCGCTGACGCCGCCACCGTGGCGCCCACGGGGTCGACGTCGAGCACCTCCTACGTGTCGAGCCTGACCACGAGCGGTGCGACGCCGGCGGTAACGCTGACGTCCCGCGGGTCCTACGCGTGGGTCTCGATCGGCGTGACCTGCGCGTCCTCCGACGCGTCGCTGCGCGGCCACTACACCTCGGTGGCGATCTCCGGGGACACCACCACCGCCGCCAACGACGCCTGGGCCGTCCGGATCAGCGCAACCAACGCCGGCATCGGCCTTGGCGGGTTCCGCACCATCCGCATGCCGATCACCCCCGGCACCAACACCTACACCGTCCAGCACCGCATGAACGCCGCGCTGGGCGGCACCGGCACGTTCACCGCCGTCGACCTGACCGTCTTCGCCCCCTGACCAGGAAGGACCACCCCACCGTGACCTTGCTCGAACTCTGCGACGAAACCGGTGCACCACCCGTGGAGGCGCTCGCCTTCTCGGTGCAGCTGTGCGCCGAGCTCGGCGACGCCCAGGTGGTCGTGGCGAACCCCGCCGGGAACGGCCGGACCTTCACCACCCCGGACGGCACCTACGACGACTTCGTCGTCACCGACGTCGCGGCCACTCGCATCCGCGAGCGCTTCGCCGGCCGCTGAGCAGCACGACCGATGAAGGGCAGGGCCAGTGAGCGAGGCCGCCGAGCTGATCCTCGCGATCGCAGCGTTGATCGGCTCCGTGGCGGGTGGCATCGCCACCGTGGTGACCGCGACGCGACGGGTATCGCCGCGCGAGTCGGCCGCGGCGGCGGAGCAGGCCGCCGATGAGACCGCTGCCGAGGACGACACGGCCCGGCAGCTCGAGGAGCTGCGGGCCCGGATCGAGGAGCTGAGAGGCGACGAGGCATGACCAGGGACGAGATCGTCCAGCAGGCTGTTGATGGTGCCGTGGATCGACGCGGGCGGCTGTTGCTGGCCGGGCTGGCCGCGGTGGTGGCGGTGGGCGCCGCGACGCTGTTCTGGCTGTGGGCCGACGGCCGCGGTGAGGTCGGCGAGCTGCGTACCACGGTGGCGGAGCTGGAGACCGAGGCCGACGCGGCCGGCCGGGACGCGGCCGCACTCGCCGATCAGGTGCGCGCGCTGGGCGCCGCGCCGATCGTCGACCCCGGACCACCGGCGGAGCCGGCGCGGCCCGGGCGCGGAGTGACCGGCACGTCGCTGACCGGCGACGGCCGCCTCCTGATCGCCTACAGCGACGGCACCACGCAGGACCTGGGGCGGATCGTGCAGCCCGGCGCCCCCGGCCGGGGCGTGACGGCCACCAGCCTGGTCGACGGGCACCTGGTGCTCGTCTACAGCGACGGCACCACCCAGGACGTCGGCCCGGTGGTCGGCGCGGACGGCCAGGACGGCGCCGACGGCGAGCCGGGCCGTGGGGTGGCCTCCACCGCGGTGGTCGACGGCCGCCTGGTCGTCACCTACACCGACGGCACCACCGCCGACGCCGGGCCGTTGCCGGCCGGCCAACCGCCGCTGCGCTGGACCACGACCCGGGCAGACGGCTCCGAGGAGACCTGCACGCGCGCGGACCCGTTCGATCCATCGTCGCCGGCCTACCGGTGCGAAACCACGACACCGGCGGACCCCGACCCGATCCCGCTCCTCCCAGGAGGCTGACCATGCCCACCGGCTACTACCTGCTGGACCACGCCAACCGCCACGGCCGGCACTACTACCCGACGCGCAACCGGCCGCTGCTGGTGTACGTCATGCACATCACGGCCGGGCTGCAGGACCTCGACGGGGTCGACGACCAGTCCGCCGAGGCCGTGTGCCGGTACTGCTCGACGACCGACCGGCAGGTGTCGTGGCACGTCGCCACCGACACCGACTCGGTCGTGCGGGTGCTCCCGCCGAGCTACACCGCGTGGCACGCGGCGAACTACAACTCGGTCGGCTACGGCCACGAGATCAGCAAGCTGCACGTCCGCTGGCGGGAGATGCCCGCCGCGTGGGTCGAGGCGACGCTGCGGCAGGCCGCCCGGGCCGCGGCGCCCGTCGTCGCGGAGTACGGCATCCCGCTGCGCCGGGTCACCCGCGGCGAGCTGGACCGCGCCATCGCCACCGGTGCCACGAAGCCGGTCGGCTTCATCGAGCACTCCGTGCTCGACCCCACCCGGCGCTCCGACCCGGGCGCCGACTTCCCCTGGGACCGCTTCTTCGAGCTGGTCCAGCACTACCTCGACAACAGAGGAGACGACATGTCCGAGCAGGCCGAGAAGCAGATCGGCTACATCAACGACGCCCTGGGCACCGCCTACGACCCGCCCACCGCCGACCGTCCGGCGCACACCATCGGCGACAAGGTGCGCTCCACCAACGACGCCCTCGGCCACGCCTACGACCCGGCCACCGGCCGCACCATCGGCCACCGGGTCAAGGACATCGAAACCCGCGTCGAGGGCATCGACGAGAAGGTCAACCGGCTGCTGCAGCAGGGTACCGAGATCCACCAGTTCGTCACCGAGCTCGAGAACGGCATCGTCGGCGAAGTGGCGCCGATCGACTACGACCAGCTCGCCAGGGCGATCCTGCGCAACGCCGCGCCCACCACCTGACCACCCACCCGTCCACCACGCCGACCAGGGAGCACACCACCGTGCCAACCAACCGCCCCGTCGGGGCGCCCCCACCACCGCCACCCCCTCCACCACCCGGGAGCTGAGCATGTCCAACACCACCACCCCGGCCACCAACACCGAGCCGGTCGTCACCGCCGAGGCCGTCCGCCTGGTCCTCGGCGGCGCCGTCGCCATCGGCTGGGTCACCCTCGACGAGCCGCGGATCATGGCCGTCGCCACTGCGGTGGCCGTCCTTGCCTCCATCGGCGGCACGGTGTGGGCCCGGGCGCGGGTCACTCCGCTGGGCCGGCGGTTGCTCGGCCGCTGACCGGCCTCCGGCGTACGAACGCCCCGCCCCTGGCTACGGCCGGGAGCGGGGCGGTTTCGTGCTGTCCGACGTCAGGCGAGGGCGAGGAGCCCGCTGTGCAGGGTCCCGCGCCGCAACTCGCCGGCCAGGTAGTCGTCCAGGGCGGCCGGGCGGCCGTCGTAGGGGCCGGCGCCCATCGCCACGGCCACCTGCCCGCGGCCAGTGGCGGCGGCCGTCCAGTCGGCGGTGACGGGGATGCCGGCCACGGCGGTGCCGCCGGACCTCACGTGCGCCCACCCCTCTGCGACCGTGACGTCGGCGACCTCGGCGGGCACCGGCGCCGGGGCGCCCGGGCGCAACCCGTAGAGGCCAGCGGCGGCCGTCATCTTCTCGGCGACGCGGCGACCGCCGTGGCCGGCGGGGTAGAGCAGCAGGTAGGCGAGGTCTCCGCCGTCGCCGGGGTGTTCGCCGATCCAGCCGGTCATGCCGAGGTCGAGATCCATGGCGTGGACTCCTGAGGCGACGGGCGGGCGTGCAGGCTACAACTCGCGGCCGCCGACCACGGGCGGCCGGTGCGGAGACGGGTCGGCCGCGCGGAGCTGGCGCACTGCGCCGATCCAGGTGTCGAGCCCGGCGTCGAGGTGCCGGGCCCACTCGGCCAGCTCCGCAGGTCCCGCGTGGCGAAGCCGGAGCTGGGAGTTCTCCGCGGCCCACTGGCTGTCCCAGCTCGCCGGGGAGATGCCGGTGGTGAGCTGCTCGACGGCGGCCAGCAGCTCGGGCCGGGAAAGGTCGTACTCGGTGAGGACCAGGTCCTCCCACACGTCGGCGTCGCCGCCGGCCCAGCTCGCGGTGGTGCGCTGCCACAGCCAGACGGGACCGGACGGGAGGTCCCACCGGCTGATGGTGACCTCCTCCGTCGACTCCCGCATCGCGGGCGGGCCGATCGGACGGCGATTCGTGGAGAGGGTCACGGCGCGGACGTCGGCGCCGGCGGCGTTGATCTCGCCAGCGAGGTCGTCACGGTGGGCGTCGCGGGCGATGCCGGCCGCGACGTACATCGACAGGGTGTTCACGGGGTCAAATTCCCTTCGGTTCAGGTCGGACAGCGTAGGTCAGAGCGCGGCGCACGCCGCCAGGACGGCGACGAGCGGCAGGTACGGCAGCAGCACCGCCCAGGAGCGGATCGCGGCCCACCAGGTGCAGCCCGCGGCGTACGGCCGGGCGTCCAGGGACAGCCACTCCGCGGTGCCCGCGACGGCGGCGTCGTAGAGGCGGCGGTACATCCGCCGCTGGCGCAGGTACCCGGCGTCCAGCACGAGCAGGGCGAGGACCACGGCGATGCCGGCGGCCGCGGCGAGCGGCTGCCGCGCGGTGAGGGCGGCGCCGGCGGCCACGGTGGTGACGGTGAGCGCGCCCGCCTTGGCTCCGGCGGCGTGCTGGCCGAGCTTGGTGAGGACGCCCTGCACGAGGGTGGCGTGCTGGTGGATCTCGGTGCGGCTGGGCCGGGTGCGGGTGGTGGCGTGGCCGGCGACCCGTCGCGTCGTCATGCCACATACAGTAGGCCACATTTAGGTTGCACGCAAGTGGACGTGGCCACATCAATGTGGCACCCTCACCCGCATGGACGCACGCGCCCGCCTGGCCGCCGCCGTGGCCCGCCGCGACGAGACCACCGCCGCCGCCGACCTGGCGCGCGAGCAGCTGTACGCGGTAATCCGTGAGGTCGCCGACGAGCTGCGGCAGACCGAGATCGTCATCGAGACCGGGTACACCCGGGAGCACGTCCGCCGCATCGCCCGCGGCGCCACCAGCTGACGGCAGATCAGCCCCCGGGCCCCGCGCCGGGCGCTGCGCCGAGCCGGGGCACCCGCTGCGACCGAACCCGGACCGGCTCCGCCACGACCGCCGCCGGCGGCGCCTCCACGTCCACGTACACCCGACCCAGGATCGACGGGCCCCGATTCGCGTACCAGCCGGACACCTGCCGGACCGTCACCACGCCGGCCAGCGCGCCGAGCAGCGCGGCGCACTCCGCCTCGGTGCCCGTGAGTCGCAGATCCACTCCGCCATCCTCTCCAACATCGGCGTCCGGCGAGCCGGACAGATCCACGTCATAAACAGGACACCTCTGGTGTCAGGTACCGTCGGGCTTGCGGTGGGCGGCGGGCCGGGTAGCTCCCGGCGGCGCACCACCTCGCTGCCATCGCGGGTAGCTCCCGTGGATGGACGCGACACCGGGCGGTGTGGTCCGCCCCCGCCCGGTGACCGCGAACCTGCGCGCTCCCCCGCGCTCCGCACCAGCGTCGAGCCGAGGGAGCCCACCATGCCCCGCCCACCCCGAATCCCCATGCCGCCGATGCGCTACGCCCTGGACAGCACCGCGGTGGAGATCGTCGCCCCGGACCGCTGTCCGGCCGGTCACCGGCGGGGTCGTGAGTTTCGGCCGTGGCACTGGTCGTACGAGCCGCCGTGGCCCGGCTCTCGGCCCGGCTACCGGTGGCGGTGCATGGACTGCGACGGCCTGCTGTTCCCGCCGACGCCGGAGCTCTACGACGACCTGTCCTGGTACGACGAGCCCGCACAGGTCGAGCGCCGCGCGTACTGGGCGGCGCAGAGGGTGGCGTGGGCGCAGCGCACCACCCGGTGACGCCACGGGCTCAGTCGGCCGGCCCGAACACCGCGTTGGCCAGGGCCACCACCGCACCCTGCTCCAGCCGCCCGGCCTGCCGGGCCGCGGCCGACCACTCGGTCACCCCGCGCCGCAGATCCGACAACGTCAACGCGGCCCGCTCTGCCACCGCCGCCGGTGCGGCCCCGTCGAGCAGCGCGGCCGCGATGTGCGGCCACAGCTCCGCGTCCAGACGCTGGATCTGCGCCGTCAGCTCGGCGATCTCCAGCATCCCCTCATGCCGGTCGGCCAGCTCGCCGACGACCAGCTCGCCGTCCGCCGGCCGGGCGAGAGCCGTGCTGGGGCTGGTCATTCGATCCCCAGCAGAGCGGCGAGCGCCTCCGATGTCCTGATGGGCGCGGGAGAGACTGTGCCGTCCATGCTGCGACGATGCCGCCCATGGTCGGGCTGATCTTGCCTCTCGCGCAAGGTCGCCCGATCGGTCTACCGGCAAGCGCCGGTCAGACCGCGATGCCCATCCGGTACGCCATGCCGCGCAGGTCCGCGCCGGCGGCGTCCCGGCGCGCGCGGCGCACCAGGTCGACCACGGTCGACCTGACGTACGGCGAGGCCCGCACGGTCAGCGGGTCCAGCTCCTCCGCGCGGCGCAGCGCGACGACGGCTTGGGGCCGGCGGTTCCGGTCCATGGCCAGGCCGCGGCCGAGGTCGGACCAGTACGCCGCCTGCCGGCCGGGGGAGGGGATCCGCTGCGGGTCGACCGTGCGGGCCAGCTCGACGACCTTGCCGCCCTCGCCGGCCTCGGCGGCCAGCGCCATCCGCCAAAACGTCAGGTTCGCCGTGCCGAAGAACGTGTTGTTGTACGGCGACACATCGCCCACGCGCTCGGCGAGCTCGGCCGCGGCACCGAGGTGCTCCGCGGACTCGGCGGGCCGCCGCAGTGCCGCGGCCGCGAGCGACGACGTGAGGTGCAGCATCCCGCACATCTCCGCCGCCCCCGGCGCACCGAGGTCGGTGGCCGCCAGCTCGGCGGCCGCGCGGCGGGCCACGGTCAGGGTGCGCTCGCGCGTCGGTGACGTGACGGCCTGCGCCAGCAGAGACGCCGCGCGGGCGCTCGCGACCGGATGCCCCAACACACCGGCCACGTCTCGGGCGTGCATCGCAGCCACCTGCGCGGCCGACGGATCCCCGAGCGACTTCGTGCTGAGGGCCGCGGCCGCGTAGCAGTCCAGCAGGCCCCACAGCGCCGCCGCCCGGTGCTCGCCGGCAGTGCCGGCGACGACGTGCAACTCGGCGATCAGCCCCGGCAGCAGCGCGCCGAACCCGGCGTAGTCATGCGCCGGGCGCAGCTGCTCGTTGAGGCGCGCCAGCGCGGCGGCGAGCGCCGGCCACGGGCGGGCGGTGTCGACGGCAGGGTCGCCGAGGCTGCTGTCCGCGAGGGCCGCGCGCAGCGCCACCAGCGCGCTGTACGCCGCGGCGTCGGGGCGGCTGGTCGCGATGTGCCAGCCGTCGGTCAGATCAGTCGGCGCCACCTGCAGGGCGGCCGCGATGGCCTCGAGGGTCGACCGCCGGTCGACCGGCCGCAGCCCGCGTTCGATCCTGGACAGATGCCCCTCGGACAGGCCGGCCAGCTCGGCGACCACCCGAAGGGAGAGCCCGCGGGCCACGCGGCGCTCACGGATTCGACGGCCAAGACCAGCATCGTGCGACACGCACATCACCACCACGCTCTGCCGGAGCCCCCGGTCTTGCCGGACCCCCGGGCCCGTCGACCCGGGGGAGTGACCTCCGGCAAAGGGGATCGCGCTCCAGCGTAGCGGCCGGCAGGCCCAGCTACCGCGCCAAGGACCTACTGCGCGGGGGCGGAGCACGCCACGGTCGCAGGTTGATCCAGGCCTGCCGTGGTTCGCTGCTTGTCCAGGGTGAGTCGCCCCGTGGCGTCGGAGATGGAGCAGCCCACCATCGTCTTGGCAGCACCCTCGACCCGGACGATAGTGCCGGCCGGCACCTCGATCTCGACCTCGTTGACGATGTCCGTGGTGCGGGGGAAGTCGCACGAGGTGACCGTGTCGTCCTTGTAGCAGGTGTGCTGGCCGGTCGGCCCGCCGAGACCGCTGTCGACGGCGACCTTGACGGTCACGAGCTGCGTCGCCCCGGCAGCCGGGGCGGTCGGTGGCGTCTCGTCGCCGCGCTGCAGCAGCACGATCACGGCGGCGACGAGGCCAGCAACCGCCACCAGGGCGACCGCCCCGACGAGGTAGAGCAACCCGTTGCGGGTCCGCGGCGGGGCAGACGGGGCATCCGGCAGGT
The DNA here is from genome assembly GCA_036402215.1 of Pseudonocardiaceae bacterium. Taxonomy (GTDB): domain Bacteria; phylum Actinomycetota; class Actinomycetes; order Mycobacteriales; family Pseudonocardiaceae; genus DASXTS01. The sequence continues at coordinate 17,665 of DASWTI010000286.1, read as the reverse complement.
GCGGCTGACTCATGGTGGTGGTCCCTCCTCGGTGTGGCGACGCCGGGCGTATCGCGCAGGAGGGTCAGAGCGCTACGTGCTGTCGCCGGGCAGCCGGACGCGGCGGAGTAGCGCGACGGTGCCCACGAGGGCCAGGCCGATGATCACGGAGGTCCATTCGCCGAGGGCGGCGCCGATGAGGCAGCCGAGGCCGACGAGGACGATGGTGGCGACGAGCAGCCACCAGTCGAGGCGGCGGCGGGCCGCGCTGGGCACCGGTCGGGCGGTGGGGGAAGCGGTCGCGTCGCTCCGGACCGGACGCTGGTCGTGCATGACGTGCTCCTTCAGGAACATGAGCGGCGGGCTTGCGGGGGCGTGCAGGCGGCCGCGGACGGGTGGGAGCCCGATGGGAGCGCACTGGCTGTATCGCCGAGCGTCGGCGTGGCGCTACGCCTCGGGAGGTTGGTGGTGCCAGCGGATCTCGATGAGGTCCGAGTCGAAGCCCTTCCGGCCACGGGGTGCGCTCTTGATGTACACAGAGCAGACCGCCGCGATGATCGCTCTCTGGAAGTCGACCCCGCCCGGAACTCCGCTCTTGGGGTCGCCTGCGGCGAGGAACACCGCGCCGGGGTCGGCATGGCCGAGGAGGCGTCGGACTGCAGAAGATCCGGCTGCGCGGGCGAGCGTGCCCTCCAGCGCGGCGATCTTCGTGGTCAGCGTCTCGTTGGCGGTGCGGAACTGGCTGTCCGTCATTCCCAGCTCGGCCCAGCCGACGGCCAGTTCCTCGGAGCGGGCCTTGAGCCGGCCGAGCAGCTTGTGCTCGGCCGCCATGTCGTCCTCGACCGGCAGCAGATCGGCACCGTAGCGGTTCAGAGCGCCTGCGATGACCAGGCGCACGTACTCGTCCACCGGATCGGAGGCCCGGCGGCCGTGGTTGCGGCACCGGTAGCGAGTCTGGCCCCGCGCACCGTGCCCACCGGACATCAGGTACTCGCCACAGGCGGGCATCCCGCAGCGGAACAGGAAGCTCCCCAGCAGTTTGCGCTGCCGACCTTGGCCGGAGGCGTCGTAGGAGCGGCGGCCGACGTCTCTCAGGTGTGCGCACAGGGCATGCCACGTCTCGACGTCGACCAGCGGCTCCCACACGGCTGGGCCGGATGTCCCACTGAGGTTGCCGATCAGTCCGGCGTTGCGAGGCCGGAGCAGCATGGCGCGCAGCCCGATGTGGGTCCACTGACCGCCGGCCGTGGTGGTCAGCCCTTCTTCGTTCCAGGCGCGGGCGATCGAGCGCAGTGAGGCGCCCCCGAGTACCAGCTCGGTCGCCTTGGCGACCGCGGCCTTCTCCTCCGGCTCGGGTGTGACACCGTCGGCCAGGTAGCCGAAGGGTCGGCGACCGCCGTGCCACCGGCCGGCAGCCCGGCCCTGAGCACGCTGCCTGCGTAGCCGCTCCGACTTCTGCTCGGTCTCGTGGCGGGCAACGGCGCCGATGATGCGGGCGACCATGCGGCCGGATGCGGTGGAAAGGTCGAGCTCGCCTGCCTTGACCGTCCGGGTCGGTACGGCGAGGGGGTCGCAGACCTGGATGTACCGCTCGAGCTCGTCGGGCCGGCGGTGGAGCCGGTCGCTGTGCCAGGCGACGACCGAGTTGATGTGGCCGGACTCGATGTCGCGTAGCAGCCGCTCGTACTCCGGTCGGGGTTTGCCGGTGGAGGCGCTGAGGTCGTTGTCGACGTAGACGTCGATGACGTCCCCGCCGATGCTGGAGGCGAGGTCGCGGCAGTCCCGTTCTTGGCGCTCGACGCCGAGGCCCGCGCCGACACGGTCGCGGGATATCCGCACGTAGATGCCGATGCGGCGGCGTGTCACAAGTCAGAGTTTAACTGGGAGGTTGGTGTGCACCCAGGAAACCGGCATCTCCCAGCCGAGGATGGTGCGGTCCAGCCTCTGGTCACTGTAGATCGTCACCACTGTGAACTGCTGCTGGTAGAGCGACCAGAACACCGCGCTCGCCACGAACATGGGGATGAACGCGATGACGCGACTGCGCTCGACGCCGCGCACCTTGCTCAGGATGACCACGAAGTAGGCGACCGCTGCCACGATGCTCAGCATCACGACGAGCCCTGCCAGCCGATCGGCCGTGATGAGCCCGGTCAGCGCCGCGACCACGACCAGCGCCACCCCAGCCGCACCCACCGCGACCGCCGTCGTCCGCCGATGGGCCGGCAGCGGGTTCGGCACCTCGTTGGCCTCGGCCGGGAACCGTCGCCGGCCGTGGGCGTACTGGGCCAGCCCGAGCGCCATGCCGACCGCAGCGAGCGCGAAGCCCCAGTGGAAGCCCGCATTCGACTGCAACAGCCCGGTGAGCAGCGGCCCGACCAGCGCGCCGAGGTTGACACCCAGGTAGAAGATCGAGAACCCGGCGTCCCGGCGTTCGTCGCCCTCCGCGTACAGGGTTCCCACGAGCGCCGTGGCGTTCGCCTTCACACCGCCGCTGCCGAACGCCACCAGCACCAGGCCGACGCCGACCCCCAGCACCCCGGGGATCGCGGCCAGCGCGATGTGCCCGAGCATCACCGTCACCGCGCTGTAGAACAGCGTCCGCTCGGAGCCGAGCAGCCGATCCGCCACCCAGGCGCCGAGGATGGTCGACAGGTACACCAGCCCGCCGTACGCCCCCACGATGCTCGTCGCGGTCGCCTCGGAGATGCCGAGGCCGCCCTCCACCGCCGAGTAGTACAGGTAGATCAGCAGGATGCCCTGCATCCCGTAGAACGAGAAGCGCTCCCAGACCTCGACACCGAACAGGTTCGCCAGCGGGCGTGGCTGGCCCAGGAACCCATGGTCGTCCGTCCCGCGTTCCGCCACCGCCACCCCGGCGCCGGTTTCACGTCCGCCGTCGGCTTCAGGCTCGCCCCCTGACAAGGGCTCACGCCCATCGCCGGACCGCGCCCCGCCGCCGGGCTCCTCACCTCCGTGCTCACCTGCGCCGCTGCGGCCGTTCTCGCCCACGTCGCTCAACGGAACCTCCCCGGTCCGACCATGCACCGTTACTCGGTCCATCCAACCGAGCCGGAAACGAATACCCACAGTGACTGCTCGAGAAACTCCGGTGATCCTCCATTTGTTCTGTCCGATGGTGCGCTTATGCTGATGATGCTCACCGGGTTCGGTGGGCGTGTTGCTCCCTGTCCCGGTGGGTATCCGTCGCTCGGCGGGCCCACCGCACCGGTTCGCACACCGGGCCGGCGGCAACGGCGCCGCTGGGTGATCGAGGTCGCCGCAGGTCTGGCGTCATGGACCCTGGTCGACCATCGTCGGCCTTCAGGTCGACTCGGCCGGTGTCGATTGCAGTTACGGTCGGGTTATTCCGGGCGGGGAGTTCGGGGAGTTCGGGGTTCGGGGTAGGAGGCACGGAATGGCGATCACTGCTGGGTCGGTGGAACGGTGGCGGGACCTCTCGATGGGGGAACTACGTGACCGTGTGTGGCAACTCGTTGTTGCCAAGCTGGGCCGTGATCACGTCGTCTGGACGGCGATCCGCCGTGATCCTGTGCTGGCGGCCAGAGTCCGGGGGGCTTTGACCGGACTGTCCAGCGCCGCCGCCGGCACCCGGGACGAAGCCATGCGCCGCATGTGGATCGCTGCCGCCAAGCAGGCCCTCGACGGCCCGTCGCCCACCATGGACAAAGTGATGGATGCCGCCGTCACACCCCAGCCGGAGGCGGTCGCACCCACTCTGAGCAGCCCATCTCCGCTGCCGCCGGCCGCGAGGGCCGCAGCTCAGGAGCCTGTCCTCGACCCCGAGCCGGCTCGGGCCACCCCGCCTCGGCCGACCATCCCGCAGGTCGTCTTCCGCGCCCCGTGACAGGCGCACCCGCGGTCCGTCGCCCACCCGGCGATACCATCCTGCATTCCTTCCAGTCGTAGGTCATGCTGCCCCGCGCGGACCGCTCGCATTTCGGCGCCCACGGTTGGCCTGCATTCGCCGTACGGCGGACTGATTGCGGTACCGCCGTGGGCTTCTCCGCGCCGGTGAATCAATCCCTCATACGGTCATCGCCCGGGCTGGCCCGAAGGACATCGCAGCAAATCGCCGTGTCATTGCTCACGTAACCGGGCCTGCTGACTCAGTTCCGGCACGAAGCGATGGTGTCACCTCATCACCACGATGGGCCGGCCCTGCCACAGGTTGCGCCCGGTGTTGCCGGATGCCTCGCCGTCACGACGCGGGTGGCGAGCAGCGCGCCAACCCGGTCAGCCCCTCATCGGACGCCCCGCGGCCGGAACTGAATGCTGATGCGCGGCCCCACCGATCGCGCGGTCTTGGGGATGGCGTGCTCCCACGTCCGCTGGCAGGAGCCACCCATGACGATCAGGTCGCCGTGGCCCAGAGAGTGCCTGACCGTGGCGCCGGCCCTGCCGCCACGGGGCCGCAGCAACAGCCCGCGCGGCGCGCCGACCGACACGATGGCGACCATGGTGTCCTCGGTACTGCCCCGGCCGATGGTGTCGCCGTGCCACGCGACGCTGTCGTTGCCGTCCCGGTAGTAACAGAGGCCCGCAGTGCGGAACGGCTCGCCGAGCTCCCGCGCGTAGTGCTCGCAGAGTGCTTCGCGGGCCTCGATCAGGATCGGATCGGGCAGTTGCTCGTCGGGTCCGTAGAAGCACTGCAACCGTGGCACATCGACCACGCGGTCGTACATGCGGCGCCGGTCCGCGCGCCACGGCACCCGCGTGCACAGACGGTCGAACACCGTGTCCGCACCGGACAGCCAGCCCGGCAGCACATCCACCCACGCGCCCTGCCCTAGCTGGGTCCGGCGCAGGCCAGTGAGGCCGCCGAGGCCTACGTCCTCGTCATCGAACAGTGAGCCCTGCAACGCCAGCATCATGCGGCCGATCGTAACCGATCGATTCGAACGTATGTTCTATTCGATCGTGTGAACCTGCTCTGACCTGCGCCGTGGCAGCCTGGACGGCATGCGATTCGGCAAGCGATCAACGACCGGAGGGGTTCACCCGCCGACGTCCCGCGGCGCGCCCTGGCCTCCCGGCCGAAGGCCCCGGCGGGCCGTGCGCGGCCTGCCTTTCCGTGCCCGGCGGGGCGTCCGGCCGATCAGCAGGACGCCCCGCCGGGGGCGGTCACTCCTCGCCCTCGAAGAAGTCGCCGACCTCGTCGAACGCCTCGCCCATGATCATCCCACCGGCGACACCGGCCGCCGCGCCCGCCGCGACACCGCCCATGCCCATGCCGCGGTGGTGCCCACCGAGGTGACCGTGCGGTCCGTGGTGGCCCGGCTGCCCGTAACCCGGCTGCTGGTGGCCACCGGACTGGTAGCCGCCCGGCGCCTGGTACTGGCCCGGCTGCTGGTAGCCGCCGGGGGCGCCGTACGCGCCCGGCGCCGGCGCCACGTAACCACCGGGCGCCGGGGCGCCGTAGGCGCCATGGCCACCGCTCGGGCGGCGTCCGATCACCTGCTCCAGCCAGGAGTTGATCATGGCCGCCCAGTCGGCCTTCTCCGCCTCGTGGTGACTCATCTGGAAGCGGCCGAAGGCGTCGCCGCCGGCGCGCAGCAGGCCGGCGCGCTTGTCGGCCTCGAGCACGATGTACAGGTTGTGCGGGTCGGCCACGAACGTCAGCTCGACCTCGTTGAGCCGACCGGCGAACTGCTGCGGCGGGTAGTACTCGACCTCCTGGAAGAACGGGAGCTGCTGCGGCACGCCGTGCAGCCGGCCGTGCTCGAGGTCGGCCCGGATGAAACGGAAGCCGAGCTGGCCGAAGGCGTCCAGCACGCGCTGCTGCGACGGCAGCGGGTGCACCGTGATCGGGTCGAGGTCGCCCTTGTCGATCGCGTTCGCGACGGAGAGCTCGGTGCGCACCCCGAGCCCCATACCGTGCAGGTGCTGGCCGTACACCGCGGTCACGGGGGTCTCCCACGGGAGCCCGAACTGGAACGGCAGCGTCAGCTGCTGCCCCGCGGCCAGACGGGTACGGCCCCCGAGCACGGCGCGTTGGAACTCGACGGTGGCATGACCTTCGTGATCGCCGGCCTCGACCTCGATCCTCGTCACCAGGGACAGCGCGACGTGCTCGATCTCCACGTCGTGGTCGCCGCCGAGCATCCTGACCTCACCGGCGAGGACGCCGCCGGGACGGCAGTGCGGATCGGCGAGCACGGTGTCGACGGACGGACCACCCACGCCGAAGGCACGGAGCATCTTCTTGAAGACCACGCGGTTCGTTCTCCTGTTCTCGCAAGCGGTGACCTGGGTGACACCGGTACCCGCAACTGTACGGTCGCCGTCCCCGCGATCGTGCCCGGCTGGTCGTTGACCCTCCGCTACGAGGTAGTACCGTCCGTGACGGCCATTTGGCCGCCCGGCACTACGGCGAGCGGAGGTCGCAGGGGTGGTGACGACCGTCGATCCTCCGGGATCCAACGGTGGCGAGAGCGGCAGGGGACCGACGGCGCGGAGGATCGTGCTCGGGGCCCAGCTTCGCCGGCTGCGGGAGGCCACCGAGATCACCCGCGCCGACGCCGGCTACTCCATCCGCGCGTCCGAGTCCAAGATCAGCCGCATGGAACTGGGCCGCGTGAGCTTCAAGGTGCGGGACGTCGAGGACCTGCTCACTTTGTACGGGGTGAGCGACGAACGGGAGCGGGAGGCCTTCGTCGAGCTGGTCCGGCGTGCCAACGAGCCGGGCTGGTGGAATCGCTTCAGCGACCTGATGCCGAACTGGTTCCAGGACTACGTCGGACTGGAGGAGTCGGCCTCCCGAATCCAGAGCTACGAGGTTCAGTTCATCCCTGGCCTCATGCAGACCGAGGACTACGCCAAGGCGATCGTCAGCCACGGTCACCCCGAGGCGCTCACCGACCATGCCCGTCTTCGGGTGGCTCTGCGCCTGCGGCGTCAGTCCCTGCTCACCAGACCCAACCCGCCGCGGGTGTGGTGTGTCATCGACGAGGCCGTACTGCACCGGCCGATCGGCGGCCGCGCAGTCATGATCGCCCAGCTCGAGCACCTGCTGGACATCACCCGGCTGCCGAACGTGACGCTGCAGATCGTGCCGTACCGACTGAGCGGCTACGCGGCGGAGGGCGCTTTCACGCTGCTGCGTTTCGCGGAACCGGCGCTGCCGGACCTGGTCTACATCGAGCACCTCACCGGCGCCCTGTATCTGGACAAGCGCGAGGAGATCGAGGTCTACGGCCGGGTGGTCGACCAACTCGCGGTAGACGCGGAGACGCCGGATCAGACCCGGCAGACGCTGAGCAAGCTCCTCGTAGAGCTGTAGCCGGCCGCGGACGCCGCGGCCGGCCCCGACGGGGCTTGGTCGGTTCGACCGTCACGTCGGCCGCGGTCATGCCGCCAGGTTCTGCCCTGCCGCGTCGAGCGCGTCGAGAGCGCTACCAGGCGCCGGGTCGGGCGGGCGTGCCGCTGCCCGCCGTACGGCCGCGGACGTCGCCGAGGATGGCGGCGGCCTGAGCCGGGTCCGGGTGTTCACCGGTGAGGACCTGCAGCGCGTTGTCCACGCCGGCGCGCAGGGCCAGGCACTCGGCCGCGAGGTCGGACAGCTCGGCGTGCATCGACCACAGGTCCACGAATACCGCGATCTTTGAGCGCAGGACCCACGGGTCGAACGGCTTGGTCAGGTAGTCGACGGCACCGGCCTGGTAGCCGCGGAAGGCCAGGTGCGGGTCGTAGTCCGCCGCGGTCAGGAAGATGATCGGAATGTGCCGAGTGCGCTGGCGTGACTTGATGTGGCCGGCCGTCTCGAAGCCGTCCATGCCGGGCATGTTGGCGTCCAGCAGGATGGCCGCGAAGTCCTGCTGCATGAGGCGCTTCAGCGCCTCCTCGCCGCTGCCGACCGGGACGGCCTCGACGGGGAGACCTTGCAGGATCGCCTCCAGCGCCAGCAGGTTGTCCGCCCGGTCGTCGACCAGCAGCACCTTGGCGGTCCGCGTCTGGGTCATGGCGTCACCTGCTCATCGGGATCCGCCGGGGCGGCGTCGCCATCGGCGGTGTGGGCGGCCTGGGAGTCATCGGCGTGCCGGTCGGCATGTGGGAGGGGAGCGTTACCTGGGGAAACCGTACGGCTTGGAGGCCGGTGGGTACTCCACTTGTGAACATCCGAATCGGTTCCGCGACCCTCGACGGCCCCGCTGTCAGGTTCGGAACTGGGTGCGGTGGGGGGAGTGGGGCGACGGGAGATCCAGGAGGCCATCAGGCTGAGGAGCTCGTCCAGGTCGACGGGTTTGGTGATGTAGTCGTCGGCGCCGGCGGCGAAGCTGGATTCACGGTCCTCGGGCATGGCCTTGGCGGTGAGGAAGATGATCGGCAGTCCGGTGCCGACCGGAAGGCGGCGGATGAGGCGCGTGGTCTCGTTGCCGTCGAGGTTGGGCATCATGGCGTCCATCAGCACCACGTCGACCTCGGGGTGCTCGGTGAGCAGGCGGATGCCGTCCTCGCCGTTGTCGGCGTACAGCACCGTCAGCCCGTGCAACTCCAAGGCGCTGGTCAGCGCGAACACGTTGCGGATGTCGTCGTCCACGATCAGGACGGTGACGTCCTCGAGGCGCTGGCCGGGGGCGAGCGGTGTGCCGGGCAGCGCGCCGGGGGCGCGGGAACGGCCGTGCCGCAGGATGGGCGTTCCGCCGTCGCCGCCGTTGGTGCTGATGTCACCTGCCAGCGGTCCTGACATACCAGGGGGCGCGGGGGTCACCAGCTCGGTGGCCAGGCGGTCCGGCAGGTAGAGCGTGAACGTCGAGCCCTTGCCCAGAGTGGACGCCACGGTGATCGACCCGCCGAGCATCCGCGCGAGCTCACTGCTGATGGACAGGCCCAGGCCGCTGCCGCCGTACTGCCGGCTGGTGGTGCCGTCGGCCTGCTGGAACGCCTCGAAGATCAGCGCGAACTTGTCGTCCTGGATGCCGATCCCCGTGTCGGCCACGGCGAACGCGATGACCCGGTCCGCCTCGTCCAGCGTGGGGAGGCCGAAGTGCGCGCCGGGTGGGGCAGTACCGATGGTGAGCGTCACCTCGCCCTTGTGCGTGAACTTCATGGCGTTGGACAGCAGGTTGCGCAGGATCTGCCGCAGGCGCTGGCCGTCGGTGACGATCGTGGCCTCGGCGGCCAGCGAGACCCGCAGGCCGAGGCCCTTCTGCTCGGCCTGATGGCGGAAGGTCTGCTCGACGTAGCCCCGGATGTCCACCAGCTCCACCGGGCCCAGCTCGATGGTCACCCGGCCGGCCTCGATCTTGGAAAGGTCCAGGATGTCGTCGATCAATGCCAGCAGGTCGCTGCCTGCGCTGTGGATCGTGGTGGCGAACTCGATCTGCTTCGGCGTCAGGTTGCGGTCGGTGTTCTCGGCGAGCAGCCGGGCCAGCAGCAGCAGCGAGTTGAGCGGGGTCCGCAGCTCGTGGCTCATGTTCGCCAGGAACTCCGACTTGTACCGGCTGGCCGAGGCCAGTTGCTGCGCCTTGTCCTCGACGCCGCGCCGCGCGGTCTCGATTTCGCGGTTCTTGATCTCGATGTTGCGGTTCTGCTCCGACAGCTGGTCGGCCTGCTCCTCCAGCTCGGTGTTGGTCCGCTGCAGCTCCGCCGACTGGGCCTGCAGCTCCAGGGTCAGGCGCTGCGACTGCTCGAGCAGCTCCTCCGTCCGCTGGTTGGCCTGGATGGTCTTGATCGCGACGCCGATGGTCAGCACCAGTCGTTGCAGAAACGCCAGGTGCAGATCGGAGAAGTCGGTCACCGAGCCCAGCTCGATCACGCCGAGGGCCTCGCCCTCGAAGAGGACGGGGAGCAGCACGATGGCGGCCGGCGACGTGGTGCCGACGCCGGAGCGGATGGTCTGGTAGCCGCTGGGGACGTCGTGCACCAGGATCATCTGCTTCGACGTGCCGGACTGGCCGACGAGGCCCTCGCCGGGGCCGAAGCAGGCGGGCTCGGGGGAGGCGCCGAGGCCGTAGCCGGCGGTGAGCACCCACTCGGTCGGGGCGCCGTCGGCGCCGTCGGCGTCGCGGGCGACGAAGAAGGCGCCGATCTGCGCGTAGACGAGCGGCGTGACCTCCTCCATGATCATCCGGCAGACCTCGTCCAGGTCGCGCTTGCCCTGCAGCAGGCCGCCGATGCGCGCCAGGTTCGAGTCCAGCCAGCCCTGCTCCGCGTTCTTCCGCGTGGTCTCGCGCAGGGTGATGATCATCTGGTTGATGTTGTCCTTGAGCTCGGCGACCTCGCCGCTGGCCTGGACGCCGATCTGCTGGCTGAGGTCGCCGCGGGTCACGGCGATGGAGACGCCGGCGATCGCGCGGAGCTGAATGGTGAGCGTCGAGGCGAGCTGGTTGACGCTCTCCGTCAGGTCGCGCCAGGTGCCGGACACGCCGCGGACCTGCGCCTGGCCGCCGAGCTTGCCCTCGGTGCCGACCTCGCGGGCCACCCGGGTGACCTCGTCGGCGAAGGAGGAGAGCTGGTCGACCATGGTGTTCACCGTGGACTTGAGTTCGAGGATCTCACCCTGGGCGTCGACGGTGATCTTCTGGGACAGGTTGCCGCGGGCGACGGCGGTGGTGACCTGGGCGATGTTGCGGACCTGGCTGGTCAGGTTGGACGCCATGTAGTTGACGTTGTCGGTGAGGTCTCGCCAGGTGCCGGAGACGCCCTCGACCTGGGCCTGGCCGCCGAGCTTGCCTTCGGTGCCGACTTCGCGGGCGACGCGGGTGACCTCGTCGGCGAAGGAGGAGAGTTGGTCGACCATGGTGTTGACGGTGGATTTGAGTTCGAGGATCTCGCCGCGGGCGTCGACGGTGATCTTCTGGGACAGGTCGCCCTTCGCCACGGCGGTCGCCACCTGGGCGATGTTGCGCACCTGGCTGGTCAGGTTCGACGCCATGTAGTTGACGTTGTCGGTGAGGTCGCGCCAGGTGCCGGCGACCCCGCGCACCTGGGCCTGGCCGCCGAGGCTGCCTTCGGTGCCGACCTCGCGGGCGACGCGGGTGACCTCGTCGGCGAAGGAGGAGAGTTGGTCGACCATGGTGTTGACGGTGGATTTGAGTTCGAGGATTTCGCCGCGGGCGTCGACGGTGATCTTTTGCGACAGGTCGCCCTGGGCGACGGCGGTGGTGACCTGGGCGATGTTGCGGACCTGAGCCGTCAGGTTGCCGGCGAGCTGGTTCACGTTCTCCGTCAGGTCACGCCAGGTGCCGGACACGCCCTCGACCTGGGCCTGGCCGCCGAGCTTGCCTTCGGTGCCGACCTCGCGGGCGACGCGGGTGACCTCGTCGGCGAAGGAGGAGAGTTGGTCGACCATGGTGTTGACGGTGGATTTGAGTTCGAGGATTTCGCCGCGGGCGTCGACGGTGATCTTCTGGGACAGGTCGCCCTGGGCGACGGCGGTGGTGACCTGGGCGATGTTGCGGACCTGGCTGGTCAGGTTCGATGCCAGATGGTTGACACGCTCCGTGAGCTCCCGCCAGGTGCCTGACACGTTCGGTACAGCGGCCTGGCCGCCGAGCTTGCCCTCGGTGCCGACCTCGCGGGCCACCCGGGTCACCTCGTCGGCGAAGGAGGAGAGCTGGTCGACCATGGTGTTGACGGTCGACTTGAGTTCGAGGATCTCGCCGCGGGCGTCGACGGTGATCTTCTGCGACAGATCACCCTCCGCCACGGCGGTCGTGACCTGGGCGATGTTGCGGACCTGACTCGTCAGGTTGGCGGCGAGCTGGTTCACCGCGTCGGTGAGGTCCTTCCAGGTGCCGGCCACGTTGGGCACGGCGGCCTGCCCGCCCAGCCGGCCCTCGGTGCCCACCTCACGCGCGACCCGGGTGACCTCGTCGGCGAAGACCCGCAGCGTGTCGGTGAGCGAGTTGATCGTCTCGGCCAGCTCGGCGATCTCGCCGCGGGAGCCCACCGTCACCTTGCGCGACAGGTCGCCTCGCGCGATCCGGGTAGCGGCGGACGCGATCGAGCGAACCTGGTTGGTGAGGTTGGCGGCCATGGTGTTCACCGAGTCGGTGAGCGCGCGCCACGTTCCCGAGACGCCGCGGACGTCGGCCTGGCCGCCCAGCCGGCCCTCGGTGCCGACCTCGCGGGCGACGCGGGTGACCTCGTCGGCGAACGAGGAGAGCTGGTCGACCATGGTGTTGACGGTCCGCCCGATCCGGTGGAACTCGCCGCGGAGGGGACGGCCCTCGATCTCCAGGGCCATGTGCTGCGACAGGTCGCCCTGCGCCACCGCCTCGATCACCCGGGCGATTTCCGCCGTCGGCCGCGCCAGGTCGTCGACCAGCGAGTTCACCGCCACCAGGCCGGTCGCCCACGAGCCCTCGAAGGACTCGGTGTCCAGCCGCTCCAGGATGCGGCCCTCCTGGCCGACCACGCGACTGATCCGCAGCAACTCGCGGTTGCGCCGCTCCTGCAGCTTGACCAGGTCGTTGAAGCCGTCCACCACCTGGCCGGCGAGCCCGATGCGGCGTGGCAGCCGGACCCGGAAGTCGCCCTGCCGTACGGCGGTGAGGGCCGTCAGCAACTCGCCCAGCAGTTCGGCGTCGTGCGGCTCGACCGCGTCGCGCGCGCCGTCGAGCGGGTCGGCACCGGACCTGGGCCCGGTCGCCTGGTGAGAGTCCACCGTTCGCTCCCGTCACCTCGAGTCGCTCCGACTCTAGAGCCTGCGCCGTCACCCGCCGTCCTCGCGCGGTGCCGCCCGGGATTGACGGGGGCCGGTCGGCCGGTGTGGAGGTGGTTGCGGTGGACGGTTGTGGTGCGCCGGCGCCGTTCCGTGGTGCCTGCGGGGCCGGTGGCGCCAGGGGTGCCGTAGTGCCAGTGGTGCGAGCGGGACCTGTGGTGCCCGCGGGAGCAGCGGGGACGGCGTGGGCGGCGGGAGCGGTGGGGACGGCGGAGCGGCGGGAGCGGCGGGAGCGGCGGGAGCGGCGGGGACAGTGGGGACAGTGGGGACAGTGGGGACAGTGGGGACAGGGGACGGTGGGAGCGGCCAGGAGCGGGTCGGGGTGGTGCGGTGCGGCCCCGGTTGTGGCATTGGTGGAGGGGGCGCGCAAGACTGCGGCGGTGACCCAGGTGACCGGTGAGCCCGTCCGGCAGCGGGTGGTGCTACCGGCGGAACACCGATCGGTGGTGCTCGCGCGGCGGATGGTGCGGTCGGTGCTGGAGTCGGCCGGGTTGGCCGGGCCGGTGGCGGACGCGGTGCTGCTGACGAGCGAGGTGTGCGAGAACGCGGTGCTGCACGCGGGCACGCCGTTCGAGCTGGACATTTCGCTGGCGGGCGGGGCGCTGACGGTCGCGGTGACCGACCACGGTTCGGCGCCGCTGGAACGACGGCGGGTGGAGCCCGCCGTCGCCGGCAGTCGCGCGGCCACGCACGGGCGCGGGCTCCTGCTCGTGGACGAGATCGCCGCCGCGTGGGGCACGCGGCACAGCCGGTCCGGCCGCCAGGTCTGGTTCACGCTGACGGCCGACGGCACCACGCCATCCCCGCCGGACCTCGCGCCGGTTGGGGTTGCTGAGGTGCCCGGTGCTGGTGGGGCGGCTGGTACGCCTGACGTCGGCGGAGCTGCTGCGGCCGGTGGGACCACTGGCGCCGCTGGCGGCGACGGGGCATGGCCGGAGCTGGGCCGGGCTCGGTGGTTGCTGCGGCTGCCGTCGGTGGCGCCGGGGCCGGGGGCCACCGAGGCGGTGGTGACGGAGGCGCTGCGACGGCTGGCCGAGGTGACGGACGCGACCGTGGCCGAGGTGTGGGTGGACTCGGGGGACGGCGTCGGCGAGGTGCGGGTGGCGGCTGTCGGTGGGCCACCGGACGAGGGCGGCACCGGGGTCGTGGTGGCGTTGCCGGTGAGCGCGCCGTTGCGGGGGCGGCTGGTGGTGTACGGCCCCGTGGACGCCACCGAGGACGCCGCTGAGGTGGCCGCCGAGGTGGCCGAACTCGTGGCGGAGCGGGTCGCGATGGCCGTGGAGGCCGAGTGGCTGCGCGGGGAGGCCGCGCGCCGCCGGTCGTGGACGACGTTCCTGGCCGAGACCAGCGAGCTGCTGGCGCAGTCGCTGGACGTCCGGTTGACCAGCGCGATCGTGCCGCAGCTGGTGGTTCCGCGACTCGGCGAGTGGTGCGCGGTGCACCTGCTGGACTCACGGGGCCGGCCGATCCTGGCGGCGGCGAGCCACACCGACGAGGCGGAACTCCCTGGCCTGCGCGGGGACCTGGCGCACAACCGGGCGGCGGTGCTCGAACCGGTGCTGGCGGCGGCACGGCGGGGCAGCACGGCGGCCACCGGGCTCAGTGGGTCGCGCCCGTGCGTGGCTGTTCCGCTGGCGGCGCACGGCCAGCGGCTCGGCATCCTGACGGTGGGCCGGCCGCCGAACCGCGTGCACAGCTCCGAGGAGGTCATGCTGATCGCCGACGTGGCGCGGCGGGCGGCGCTGGCGATCGACAACGCGCGGCGCAACGCGGAGCACGTGGCGACCTCGCAGGCACTCCAGGAGGCCCTGCTGCCGCGTGCCCTCCCGACGGCGGCGGCGGTCGAGTTCGCGGCGGAGTACCGGCCGGCCAGCGCGGGCGCCGACGTGGGCGGCGACTTCTACGACGTGGTGGAACTCGGGGCCGGGCACTGGCTGGCGGCGATCGGCGACGTGTGCGGCAAGGGGGCGCGGGCGGCGGCGCGGGCCGGCCAGGTGCGGGACGTGCTGCGGGTGCTCACCCGGGCCGGCAACGGGCTGGCCGGTTCGCTGGCGCTGCTCAACGACGTGCTGCTGGAGTCCGGCCGGCCCGACCAGTACTGCACGGTGGCCGCGACCGGCATCCGCCGTGAGCCGGACGGCGTGCTGGTGGTGGAGCTGCTGCTCGCCGGGCACCTGCGGCCGTTCCTGCTGCGGGCCGGCGGCACCGGGCGCTTCGTCGGCCAGGTGGGCACGGCGGCCGGCCTGATCGACGAGTTCGTGGTGCAGCCGGAGGTCCTGCGCCTCTACCCGGGGGACGCCCTCGTCGCCTACACCGATGGGGTGACGGAGCGCCGTCGCGGGGCCGACCAGTTCGGCGACGAGCGGCTCGCGGAGACGATCCTCGGGGCCGCAGGGCGCTCGGCGTCGGAGCTGGCCGCGGCCGTGCGTACGGCTGTGGAGGAGTTCGCCGGCGGTCCGCACCGCGACGACCTGGCGGTGCTCGTGGTCCGCGCCGCCCCGCACGGGACGTGAGGCACGGGGTACCGTCGACCGTGGGCACTCGGTGCCCGGGGCCGGATGTAGGGAGAGACTCGGGTGTCGACGCACGGCTGGACCGACGGCGCGGACGCGCTGGCCGAGGACGTCCTGCGGGTCGACGTCGACCACCGGCCCGGCTGCGCGGTGCTGCGCGCCGAGGGCGAGGTGGACACGCTCACCGGGGCGCTCTTCGCCGACCGCATCGCGGAGACCATCGACGGCGCCGCGTCCGGTGACCTGGACGCCGTGGTCCTCGACCTCAGCCGCATCGGCTTCTTCGGCTCGCCCGGCATCGCCGGCCTGGTGCACGCGCGCCGCGTCGCGCGGGAGCACAAGCTCGCGCTGCGCCTGGTGTGCCACGGCGGCGCGGTGATCATGCCGCTCACCGTGACCGGGCTGATCGACCAGTTCGACGTGTACCCGGACCTCGCCGCCGCTGTGGCCTGACGCCCGCGGGGGACGTCCGCCTTCCCTGACGCCGCGCCGGACGCCGTCTTCCCTGGCGTGCGCGGGACGTCCGTTGTCGCTGGTGGGCGCCGTGCCCGGACGCACGTCGTCCCTGGTGGGCGCCGCGCGCGGGACCTGCGTCCTCGCCGGTGGGCGCCGGCGGCGGCCTCCTGGCGGGTGCCGCGCGGTGTCGTTCGAGTGGTGAGTTCGCCCGGCCGGGTGTTGGGTGGGCGAGTGGTTCCCGGATGGCGTTCCCTGGTGGACACCGTCGACGAGCGGCTCGGCGACGGGCTGGAACGGGTGCTCTGCGCCCATCACGCCCGCCGGCTGCGCCGGCTCGGCCGCTCCGGGGTGCTCACGCCGCGCCCGGACACCGACGGGTACGCGGCGGGCCCCGCGGTGCGCGACGGCAATCGGATCGAGGTGCTGATCGACGGCATGCGGGTGCTGCCCGCGATCGCCGAGGCGATCCGCAACGCCCGCAGCAGCGTGCACGTGGCCGGCTGGCACATCACGCCGGACTTCCGCGTGCTGCGCGACGGTGACGGCGACGGCAGCGGGGACGGTGGCGTCACGGTGCGCGAGCTGCTCGCCGAGGCGGCCGAGCGGGTGCCGGTGCGCGTGCTGCTCTGGGCCGGTCCGCCGCTGCCGGTGTTCGAGCCGACCCGGGCGCGCGCCAAGGCCGCCCGTGACGCCCTCACCGGCGGCACGGCGGTGCGGTGCGTGCTCGACGCCCGGGAGCGCACGCTGCACTGCCACCACGAGAAGCTGGTGATCGTGGACGACGCCGTGGCGTTCGTCGGCGGCATCGACCTCACCGACGTGGAGGGCGACCGGCACGACAGCGAGCGGCACCCGCCGCACCCCGGGCTCGGCTGGCACGACGCCGCGATGCGCATCCACGGCCCGCTGGTGGCCGACGTCGCCGAGCACTTCCGGCAGCGCTGGGTGGAGCTCACCGGCGACGGCCTGCCACGGCCGGTCGTCCCGCCGCCGGCCGGCACCAGCCGCGCGCAGCTCGTGCGCACCGTGCCGGAGCGCACCTACTCCTTCGCCCGCGCCGGCGAGTTCTCCATCCTGGACGCCTACCTGCGGGCGCTGCACTCCGCGCGTGACCTCATCTACCTGGAGAACCAGTTCCTCTGGTCGCCGGAGGTCGTCGAGGTACTGGTGGACAAGCTGCGGCACCCGCCGCACGACGGGTTCCGCGTCGTGCTGCTGCTGCCGCGCCGGCCCAGCAACGGCGCCGACACCACCCGCGGTCAGCTCGGCCGGCTGCTCGACGCCGACGAGGAAGCCGGCCCGGACCCGCAACTCCTCGCCACCACGATCAACTCGCACGACGGCGAGCGTTCCGGCTCGGTGTACGTGCACGCCAAGGTCGGCATCGTGGACGACCGCTGGCTGACCATCGGCTCGGCCAACCTCAACGAGCACTCGCTGTTCAACGACACCGAGGTCAACGTGGTGACCACCGACGCCGAGCTGGCGCGGTCCACCCGGCTGCGGCTCTGGTCGGAGCACCTGCAGCTCCCCATCGCGGACATCGACGGCGATCCGGCGGAGGTCGTGGACCGCTGCTGGCGGCCGGTCGCCGACGAGCAGGCGCGGCGGGAGTCCGCCGGACACCGGCGCACGCACCGGCTGTCGATGCTGCCCGGGGTCTCGCGCCGCTCGGAGCGGCTGGCCGGCCCCCTGCGCGGCCTGCTCGTCGACGGCTGATCAGCGCACGGGCGGCACGAACGGGCTGCCCGTGCGCACCCGGCGAGCAGCACCGGTGCCGTGCCGAGGATCAGCGTTCACGCGAGCCCGACCAGCCGACGCCCAGCGCCTTGCCGAGGTCGTCGAACACGCCGCGGTTGAGCCGGAACGCCTCGTTGGCCTCGGCGACGAGGTTGGCGCGCTCGCCGTCGTCCCACGGCGCCGCGTCGATCAGCGCGCGGTAGCCGTCCTTGAACACCTTGGGTTTCGCGACGCGGTCGAAGAGGTAGAACCGCACGCCGTCGGTGGTCAGGCCGTAGATGGTGCGCAA
>DASWTI010000285.1:0-26316 GCA_036402215.1 Pseudonocardiaceae bacterium | reverse complement strand
GTCCTCCGCGGCGAACGCGGCCACCGACGTCGGCCGCTCCGGCGGCGTGGTGGGCGCCGTCGGCGGGTCGGACGGCGGCTGCGTCACGCGCAGGGCGGCGACCGCGGCGGCCAGCACCATGACCCCGCCGAACCAGCCGATCAGCTGTCGTCGCCGCACTCCCGGCACGGTACTGCCGACAGCGCGTGACGGAGCCGGTCGTGACCGCACCGGAACGACGCCGGAAAGACACCGAAGGACGCAACCACGTTGCATTGTGGTTACGGGGCGGGGGGCCCGATTGGCGTGACCTGCCCACATCGCCTACGGTCCGCCCAGCCCTCCAGTTGGTGGAGGGTCATATGCGGCCGCTCCCAGTCCGCGCGGTCGTACGCAATTCGGATGGAGGGACGCACGTGCGGAACAAGCTCGTCAAGCCCGCAGCGATCGTCGCCGGAGCGCTGCTGCTTGCGGCGTGCGGCACGAACAAGACCGAGACCCCCGCCGGTGGTGGTGGCGCGCAGGACTGCGACCAGACCAAGGGGACCCTCGTCGTCGGTGTGGTGGCGCCGTTGAGCGGCTCCCTCTCCGCGCTGGGCCTGGGCATCAAGAACTCGGCCGATCTGGCCGTCAAGCAGGCCAACGAGGCCTGCACCGTCAAGGGCTACAAGCTGGCCCTGCAGGCCGAGGACGACCAGGCCAACCCGCAGATCGGCGCCCAGGCGGCCACCAAGCTGTCCTCGGACCCGAACATCGTGGCCGTCATCGGCACGCTGAACTCGTCGGTGGCCCAGAATGTTCAGCCGGTGCTCGCCGACAAGAACATCCTGCAGATCTCCCCGGCCAACACGAACCCCACGCTGACCCGCGGCGAGGACTTCCTCAACGCGCCGAAGCGCCAGTTCGAGACCTACTTCCGGGTCTGCGCCACCGACGACCTGCAGGGTCCGTTCGCCGCGAACTACCTGTTCAACAAGGCGGGCAAGAAGTCGGTCGCGATCATCACCGACGGCAAGACCTACGGTGACGGCCTGGCCGCCGAGTTCCGCAAGCAGTTCGAGAGCCTGGGCGGCACCGTCGTCGCGCAGGAGAAGGTCGGCGAGAAGGACACCGACTTCTCCGGCGTGATCGCCAAGGTCGCCCCGAGCTCCCCCGAGGCGGTCTACTACGGCGGCGAGTACCCGGCCGCCGGCCCGCTGTCGAAGCAGATGGCCGACGCCGGCCTGAACGTCCCGCTCTTCGGTGGTGACGGCATCTTCGACGACAAGTTCATCGAGCTCGGCGGCAAGGAGGGCGACCTGGCCACCTCGGTCGGCGCGCCCACCGACACGCTCGACTCGGCGAAGGCCTTCGTCGACGCGTACGCCGCCGGTGGTTACTCCGAGGGCTACAGCGCGTACGGCGCCTTCTCCTACGACGCCACCAACGCCGCGATCAAGTCCCTGGCCACCACGCTGGGCGACAGCGGCACCTGGGGCGAGGACCAGCGCGAGAAGCTGCTGGAGAACGTCGGCAAGTACTCCGCGGACGGCGCGACCGGCGAGGTCGCCTTCGACGAGTACGGCGACAGCACCAACAAGCTGCTCACCGTCTACCAGGTGACCGGCGGCAAGTGGAACCCGGCCGAGACCGGCACTTTCGAGAAGTAACCTTCCTCGTCCGCAGGTTGACGACCGCAGTGGTGGGGGCGGGCCGTAGCACGGCCCGCCCCTGCCTCATGTGGTGGAGGTGTACGTGACGACGCTCTTCCAGCAGATCGCCAACGGGATCGTGCTAGGCGCGGTGATCGGCCTGATCGCCCTGGGTTACACGATGGTCTACGGCATCATTCAGCTCATCAACTTCGCGCACGGCGAGGTGTTCATGGTGGGCGCGTACGGCGGCCTGGCCACGTACGCCTACATCCTGCCCACGCAGCTGCGCGCCGACTGGCAGATCGCACTGCCCGCCGTCCTGCTGGGCGGCATGGTGATCGCGGTGATCACCGCCGTGATCATGGAGCGGTTCGCCTACCGGCCGCTGCGCGGCGGCCCACGGCTGGCACCGCTCATCACCGCGCTCGGCGTCTCGGTGTTCCTGCAGGAACTCGTGCGCCTGTTCTACCCCGACGCCAAGGCCGCGCTGCCGTTCCCGAACCTGTTCGTGGGCGGCGACCTGCGGATCCCGGTCCCGGGCGGCGGCGAGGTCATCCTCACCTGGATCAAGGTGCTGCTGGTCATCGTGGCCGTGCTCCTCGCGATCGGGCTGCAGATGTACGTCAACCGCTCCCGGATGGGCCGCGCCATGCGGGCCACCGCACAGGACGCGGACACCGCCAAGCTGATGGGCGTCAACCCGGACCGGGTGATCGTCCTGACGTTCATCCTGGGCGCGGCGCTGGCCGGCGTCGGCGGCGTCCTGTACGGGGCGTACCAGAACACCATCAACATCGACATGGGCTTCCAGAACGGCATCTTCGCCTTCACCGCGGCCGTGCTCGGCGGCATCGGCAGCCTTCGCGGCGCGGTGATCGGCGCGTTCTGCATCGGCCTGATCAAGACCCTGGGCGGGCAGTACCTGCCGGGTGGCACCCAGTACGACTACGTGTGGATCTTCGTGGTCCTCATCCTCGTGCTGGTGTTCCGGCCGGAGGGCCTGTTCGGCGAGCCGGAGAGGGTGCGCGCATGAGCCGCCTCACGTCCTGGCTGCGTCCGGCGTACGCGACGCCCTTCCGGGTGGCCGGCGCGGTGGTGGCGCTCATCGGCGCCCTGCTCCCGTGGGCGACCTTCGTGCTCAACGAGGGCCCGTACCCGGCCAAGGCCACGCTGCAGTTCTTCGACGCGCCGTTCGCCCTGGAGGGCTACCGGCTGCACACGGCGCTGCTCGCGATCGCCGCGCTGGTCGTCGCGTTCGTGCCGGTGCCCGGCCGCAACCGGGTGCTGCGCGGGCTCGGCTGGGGCGTCATCGCCATCGCCGGGGTCAACCTGGTGTTCATCAGCTACGAGGGCGGCGGGTTCGGCGCCGTCACCGCGGCGGGCTCGGTGGCGTTCGGCGGCCTGGTCGCGCTGATCGGCGGCATCCTGGTGGTGCTGGGCGCCCGCGCCGGCGGCCTGGAGAGCCCGGTGCACCTCCCGGTGGAGATGCCGCTCTGGCTGGCCTGGCTCCTGCTGCTGGTGAGCTTCGCCGCGCTGCTCATCCTGGTGTCCAACACCCTCACGGCCGGTGGTCAGGGCGGCGTCGCGAACCCGTACTCCGGGCCGATCTTCCTGTCCTTCGTCGGCTTCGCCGGCGGTCTGATGGCCGCCCTGCACGGGGCCGGCGTGCTGCCCTGGGTCTCCCGGCTGTCCGAGCGGCACCGGGCGTTCTCCATCGTGATCCTGCTCGGCTGCGCGCTGGCGCTGCCGTTCACCGGCGCCGGCACCGAGTACTGGATGACCGTCGCGGCCAACATCGGCGTCTACGCGGCCACCGCCATCGGCCTCAACGTGGTCGTCGGCCTGACCGGCCTGCTGGACCTCGGCTACGTGGCGTTCCTCGGGATCGGCGCGTTCGTCGCGGCGAACCTGTCCGGCGCGGTGGCGGCGAACGTGGACATCACGCTGCCGTTCCCGGTGGCCGCGCTGATCGCCGCCGTGGTGGCGGGCATCTTCGGCGCGATCGTCGGCTCGCCGACCCTGCGGGTGCGCGGCGACTACCTGGCGATCGTGACGCTGGCCTTCGGCGAGATCTTCGTGCGCAGCGCGCAGAACGACATCGGCGGACTCACCGGCGGCTCCAACGCCATCCCCGGTGTGCCCGCGGTGTCGCTGTTCGGCACCGGCTTCAACGAGAGCATCACCCTCGGCGGCGCCAAGCTGCCCAGCGGTGTCCTGTACTACTTCCTCATCGTGCTGCTGGTGGCCCTGGTCATGGCGGTGTTCGCGAACCTCAAGAACTCGCGCATCGGCCGGGCCTGGATCGCCATCCGGGAGGACGAGGACGTGGCGCGCGCCATGGGCATCGCCACCGGCCGGGCCAAGATCCTCGCCTTCATGGTCGGCGCCACGCTGGCCGGCCTGGCCGGCGCGGTGTTCGCGCACAAGCTCTCCACGGTGTCCTACGAGAGCTTCAAGTTCCTCGAATCGGTGACGCTGCTCGCCGCGGTCATCCTCGGTGGCATGGCGTCCATCCCGGGCGCGGTGCTCGGCGCGTCGCTGCTCTTCGTGCTGCCGGAGAAGCTGCGGGAGTTCTCCGACTACCGGCTGCTGCTGTTCGGCCTGGCGCTGGTGCTGATCATGCGCTTCCGTCCGCAGGGCCTGGTGCCGGACAAGCACCGCCGCGCCGAGCTGGTCGGCGAGGACGACGAGGGCAGACCGCTGGAGGAGTCGATATCCGGCGAGGCGCACCTGCCGACGCTGGGCCGTCCGCCGAAGGAGGCGACATGACCGCGCCCGTGCTGCAGGCCCGCGACGTCTCCATGGTGTTCGGCGGCCTGGTGGCCCTGTCCGACGTGTCGCTGGAGCTCGGCGAGGGCCAGATCGTCGGCCTCATCGGCCCCAACGGCGCCGGCAAGACCACGTTCTTCAACTGCCTCACCGGCCTCTACACGCCGACCAAGGGGCAGGTGCTGCTCGGCGGCTCGGTGCTGCCCGGCGACCCGGCGAAGGTCACCGCGGCCGGCGTGGCCCGCACGTTCCAGAACATCCGGCTGTTCCCCAGCATGACCGCGCTGGAGAACGTCATGGTCGGCCGGCACGTGCGGATGAAGCAGGGCCCGCTGTCCTCGCTGTTCCACGGTCCGGCGTTCCACCGCGGCGAGGAGGCGGCCCGCGAGCGTTCCCGGGAGCTGCTGCGCTTCGTCGGGCTGGGCAAGGTGGGCGACGAACTCGCCCGCAACCTGCCCTACGGCGACCAGCGGCGCCTGGAGATCGCCCGCGCGCTGGCCACCGACCCCAAGGTGCTGCTGCTGGACGAGCCCACCGCGGGCATGAACCCGCAGGAGACCGAGGCCACCCGGCAGCTCATCTTCGCCATCCGCGACACCGGCGTGGCCGTCGTGGTCATCGAGCACGACACCAAGTTCATCTTCACCTTGTGCGACACGGTGTCCGTGCTGGTGCAGGGGGAGCTGCTGGTCCGCGGCACGCCGGACGAGGTGCGCGCCGACCCGCGGGTCATCGAGGCCTACCTGGGCAAGCCGCCGGAGGAGATCGAGGCCGAGGTGCACGCCGCCGAGTCGCGCCTGCAGCGGCCGGCCGCCGGCGTCCAGGACCCGGCCCCCGGCGGGGGTGCCCAGGATCCGGTTCCCGCCGCCGAGGGTGTCCAGGACCGTCACGACCGTGGGGAGACGACGTGAGCGCCCTGCTGGAGGTCGACGGCCTGGCCGTCGCGTACGGCGCGATCCAGGCCGTGCGTGAGGTGTCGTTCACCGTCGACGAGGGCCAGATCGTGTGCCTCATCGGCAGCAACGGCGCCGGCAAGACCACGACGCTGCGCACCATCTCCGGGCTGCTGCGGTCGTCCGGCGGCTCGATCGTCTTCGACGGCGCGTCGCTGGAGAAGCGGCCCGCGCACGAGGTGCTCGGCCTGGGTATCGCGCACTGCCCGGAGGGGCGGCGCCTCTTCCCGCGGATGACCGTGGAGGAGAACCTGCTGCTCGGGGCGTACGCGCGGCGCGACACCGAGGTCGAGTCGGACATGAAGCGGGTGTACGAGCTGTTCGAGGTGCTCGGGCAGCGCCGCCGGCAGAAGGCCGGCCTGTTCTCCGGCGGCGAGCAGCAGATGCTCGCCATCGGGCGGGCCATGATGTCGCGGCCCCGCCTGCTCATGCTCGACGAGCCCTCGATGGGCCTGTCGCCGATCATGACGCAGCGCATCTTCGACACCCTGTCCGCGCTGCGCGACCAGGGCACCACGGTGCTGCTGGTGGAGCAGAACGCGCTCGCCGCGCTGGCGCTCGCCGACCACGGGTACGTGGTGGACCTCGGCCGCACCACGTTCTCCGGCACCGGGCGCGAACTGCTCGCCGACGAGCGGGTGCGCGCCGCCTACCTCGGCGAGACGGTCTGACCGTCGCCCCATGCCCGAGGGTCACATCGTCCACGGGGACGCGGTCCGCTTCCGCGCGGCCGCGCTCGGCCGGCCGGTCCGGGCCGCGTCCCCGCAGGGCCGCTTCGCCGACGGCGCCGCCACCATCGACGGTCGTGAGCTGACCTCCGCCGAGGCGTACGGCAAGCACCTGCTGCTCGGCTTCGGCCCGCACACCCTGCATGTGCACCTCGGGCTGATCGGCGCCTGGACCTGGTGGACGCCGGACGGCGAGCAGCTCGCCGGGCCGCGCACCACCACCGGTTCCGGCAACGTCCGCCTGCGCCTCACCATCCCCGGCGGCCCCGTCGCCGAGCTGCGGGCCACCATGGTCTGCCGCCTGCTCGACGAGGCCGAGGTCGACACCCTGCTCGCCGGCCTCGGCCCCGACCCCATCCGCGAGCCCGACCCCGAGGCCGCCGCCCCCCTCGTACGCCGCTCCCGCGCGCCCCTCGGCACCCTCCTGCTCGACCAGCGCGTCGCCGCCGGCTCCGGCCTGATCTGGCGCTGCGAGGCCCCGTTCCACGCCCGCGTCTCGCCCTTCCGCCCCGGCCGCGACGTGACGGCCGACGAGTGGGCGCGCACCTGGTCGGCGCTGCGGACGCTGATGACCGCCGCCGTGCCGGACCCCGCGCTCGACCTCCCCACGACCCCCGCCCCCCGCGAGGCGCCGCCCACCGCCGCCCGCAATGCGCCCATCAGCACCCGTGCGGCGGCAGCGGTCGCAGTCACCGCCACTCGCGAAGCACCGGCCACCGGCACCCGTGAGACGGCCGTCGGCACCGGCGGGGCAACGGTCGGAGGCACCGATGGGGCAGCGGTCGGCGCCCGCGATGCGGCAGCGGTCGGCACGCGCGAGGCGCCCGCTGTCGGCGTCCGCGATGCGGCCATCGGCACCCGTGAGGCGGCAGCGGTCGCCTGTGAGGCAGTCGCCGCCGCCCGTGAGGCGGTAGCCGACGGCGCCCGCGAGGTGCCGGTCGGTACCCGTGAGGCGGCCAGTGGCACCCGTGAGGCGGTCACCACCAACGGCCACTCCACCGACGCGCTCCACGCCACATTCGCCGTGTTCCGGCGCACCGGCGAGCCCTGCCCCCGCTGCGGCACCCCAATCACCACCGCCCCCCTCACCGGCCGCCCCACCTGGTGGTGCCCCCACCACCAACCCCACTAGCCCGCCCCTGATGGCTGAAAGGCGCCTTCAGTCTCCCCATCCGGCTGAAGGTGCCTTTCAGCCATCGAGGGGAGGCCCGGAATTGTCGGGGGGTGGGGGCAGGGTGTGGGTATGACCAGGTGGGGGGCGGTCGACTTCGATCGGCTGTGTGAGGTGTTCCCGTCGGGAGTGGCGTCGCGGGCGGCGTTGCTCGGGCTCGGCATCGCGTCGTCGACGCTGGCTCAGCGCTGCCGGCCCGGCGGCCCGTGGCGACGCCTGATCCCAGGTGTCTTCCTGGTGACCGGTGGCACGCCGACCCGGGAGCAACTGGTTCGCGGCGCGCTGTCCCACGCGGGGCCCGGAGCGGTGGTGACCGGCATCGAGGCGCTGCGTCGGCACGGCGTACGCCGGCTCCCTTCCGACGACACGGTGCACGTGCTGATCCCGCACGCCCGGCACGTGCGCGGACGTTCCTACGTCGTCATCGAGCGGACGATCCGGCCGCCGGCGGCGACCGGCGCGATACCTCTCGCGTCACCGGCGAGGGCCCTGATCGACGCCGCCCGGCGGATGTCCCGGCCGGACGAGGTCCGCGCCATGGTGTCGGACGCGATCCAGCGCCGGATCTGCCGGCTCGGCGAACTGGAGGCCGAGCTGGCCGCCGCCACCATGGTCGGCACCGCCCTGATCCGACGTGCGCTGAAGGAGATCGGCAGAGGCGTCCGCTCGGTCGCGGAGTCGTGGGGAATGGCATTGCTCAGGCGGAGCCGGCTGCCCGACCCTGAGTGGAACGTGGCGCTCTACCGGCAGAATCGGTTGCTGGCGGTCGTCGACGCATGGTGGGACGACGTCGGCGTGGCCTGGGAGATCGACTCCCACGAGTACCACCTCGGCCCGGCCGATCACGAACGGACGACCCGCCGTCGTGCCGCGCTTGCCGCGGCCGGTGTCATCGTGGTGCCCACCCAGCCGTCGAGACTGCGCACCGAGCCACTCATAGTGCTCCGTGAACTCGCCGACGCCCTGGCCTCCGCCGCACACCGCCGACGCCCCGACGTCCACGCCGCACTCCACCGTCCCGCCGCCTGACCCCCGCCGCCTGACCCCCGCCGCCTGACACCTGTCGTCCGCCGGGGTGGCTCGCGCCCCGACCAGTTCGCCACCCCTCACAGGCCGCGCCGCCGGGCCACCGGCCCCCTCACCGTGCGCACCGAACCCCACCCCGCCGCAGACATCCCCCCTCGCCCTCGCCCTCGGCAAGCTGCCCCCCCGGTACGCGCTGCCCCCCCAAGCCCACTCCGGTACGAGCTGAAGGCGCCTTTCAGTCGGCTGATACGGCTGAAAGGCGCCTTCAGCCAAGAGATTGGCTGGCTGGTGGGGTGTCGCGTAGGACGCAGGTGAGGCGGGCGGTGCAGGTGCGGCGGCCGCCGGAGTCGGTGAGGACGATTTCGTAGGTGGCGGTGGTGCGGCCGCGGTGCAGGGGTACGCACACGCCGGTGACCAGGCCGTCCACC
The DNA here is from genome assembly GCA_036402215.1 of Pseudonocardiaceae bacterium. Taxonomy (GTDB): domain Bacteria; phylum Actinomycetota; class Actinomycetes; order Mycobacteriales; family Pseudonocardiaceae; genus DASXTS01. The sequence continues at coordinate 17,628 of DASWTI010000285.1, read as the reverse complement.
GCGGCTCGGTGGTGGGTGCAGGACAGCTCCAGGCCGACGGCGGCGCGGCCGGGGCCGGCGTTCACCGCGGCGGCCACCGAGCCCAGCGTCTCGGCCAGCACGGCGTTGGCGCCGCCGTGCAGCAGGCCGTACGGCTGGCGGTTGCCCTTCACCGGGACGGTGCCCACGACGCGTTCGGGAGTGACCTCGACCAGCTCGATGCCCATGCGGGTGTTGAGCTGCTCGTCGGCCCACTGCGGGGGGATCGGCGGCAGGGAGGACGTCACGAGGCACCTCTCGGGGGACGGCGGCGGGGACGGCGGTAGGGGCAGCGGCGGGAGCGGCGGCGGGAGCCGGCAGCAGGCGGCGGCAGTGTCGTGGGGGAAGCCTAGACTCAGCCGCCGTGACGGACTCCGATCGCCGGTTGCTGCTGCTCGATGGTCACTCGTTGGCGTATCGCGCGTTCTTCGCGTTGCCCGCGGAGAACTTCCGGACCCAGACCGGGCAGACCACCAACGCCGTCTACGGCTTCACGTCAATGCTCATCAACCTGCTGCGCGACGAGAAGCCGACGCACGTCGCGGTGGCGTTCGACGTCTCCCGGCGGACGTTCCGCACCGAGGCGTACGCCGACTACAAGGCCAACCGGTCCACCACGCCCGACGACTTCCGCGGCCAGGTGAGCCTCATTCAGGACGTGCTGGCCGCGCTCAACATCACCTGGCTGGGCATCGAGGGCTACGAGGCGGACGACCTCATCGCCACGCTCACCACCCGGGCCGCCGCGCGCGGCTTCGAGGTGCAGATCTGCACCGGCGACCGCGACGCGCTGCAACTCGTGAACGACCAGGTCAGCGTCATCTACCTGCGGCGTGGCGTGTCCGACCACACCCGGTTCACGCCGGAGGAGGTGCAGGCCAAGTACGGCCTCAGCCCGGCGCAGTACCCGGACTTCGCGGCGCTGCGTGGCGACCCCAGCGACAACCTCCCGAGCATCCCGGGCGTGGGGGAGAAGACCGCCGCCAAGTGGATCCAGCAGTTCGGCTCGCTCGCCGAGCTCGTTGAGCGGGTGGACGAGGTCAAGGGCAAGGCGGGCGACGCACTGCGCGAGCACCTGCCCGCCGTGCAGCTCAACCGCCGGCTCACCGAGCTGGTGCGCGACGCGCCCGTCGAGGTCGAGCCGGAGGACCTGGCCGTCGTGAGCTGGGACCGCGAGATGGTGCACCGGCTGTTCGACGAGCTGGAGTTCCGGGTGCTGCGGGACCGGCTGTTCAGCACCCTCGCCGCGCCGGAGCCGGAGGCCGAGGAGGGCTTCCAGGTGCACGGCACGGTCCTGGAGCCGGACACCGTGAACGCCTGGCTCGCCGGGCACGCCCGTGACGGCCGCCGTTCCGGCCTGGAGTTCCGCGGCCGCTTCGTCAGCGGCGGCGGCGACCTGGAGGCACTGTCCATCGCGGCCCCGGACGGCGACACCGCGTTCGTGGAGACCGCCAAGCTCACCCAGGGCGACGAGAACGCGCTCGCCGCCTGGCTGGCCGACGCCACCGTGCCGAAGGCGGCGCACGACGTGAAGTCCGCGCTGCACGCCATGCGCGCGCACGGCTGGACCCTGGCGGGCCTCACCAGCGACACCGCGCTCGCCGCGTACCTGGCCCGGCCCGGTCAGCGCTCGTTCGACCTGGCCGACCTGGCGCTGCGCTACCTGCGGCGTGAGCTGCGGGCCGACGACGGCCAGGCCGAGGCCGGGCAGCTCGACCTGTTCGGCGGCGAGGAGGCAGACGACCAGCGCCGCGCCGCCTCGCTCAACCTGCGCGCCCGCGCCATCGCCGACCTCGCGGACGCGCTCGACACCGAGCTCGCCCAGCTCGGCGGCAGCACGCTGCTGCACGACCTGGAGCTGCCGCTGTGCGGGGTGCTCGCCGACCTGGAGCACGCCGGCATCGCCGTCGACCAGGACTACCTGGCCGACCTCAACTCGCAGTTCACCGCCGCCGTGAAGCAGGCCGAGCAGGAGGCCTTCGCCGTCATCGGCAAGGAGATCAACCTCGGCTCGCCCAAGCAGCTGCAGGTGGTGCTGTTCGACGAGCTGAACATGCCGAAGACCAAGCGCACCAAGACCGGCTACACCACCGACGCGGACGCCCTGCAGAACCTGTTCGAGGCAACCGAGCACCCGTTCCTGCAGTACCTGCTCGCGCACCGCGACGCGACCCGGCTCAAGGTCACGGTCGAGGGCCTGCTCAAGTCCATCGCCGACGACGGACGCATCCACACCACGTTCAGCCAGGCGGTCGCCGCCACCGGCCGGCTGTCGTCCACCGAGCCCAACCTGCAGAACGTGCCGATCCGCACCGAGGAGGGCCGGCGCATCCGCAAGGCCTTCGTCGTCGGCCGTGGCTACTCCGAGCTGATGACCGCGGACTACAGCCAGATCGAGATGCGCATCATGGCGCACCTGTCCGGGGACGCCGCGCTCATTGAGGCCTTCCGCTCACGCTTCGACTTCCATGCGGCCACCGCGGCGCGGGTGTTCGGCGTCCAGCCGACCGAGGTCACCCAGGAGCAACGCGCCAAGATCAAGGCGATGAACTACGGCCTGGCCTACGGGCTCTCCGCGTTCGGCCTGTCCGCCCAGCTGAGGATCTCCGCCGAGGAGGCGCGGGGCCTCATGGAGGAGTACTTCGAGCGCTTCGGTGGCATCCGCGACTACCTGCGCGACGTGGTGGCGCGGGCCCGCAAGGACGGCTACACCGAGACCATCCTGGGGCGCCGCCGCTACCTGCCGGACCTGGTGAGCGACAACCGGCAGCGCCGGGAGATGGCCGAGCGGATGGCGCTCAACGCCCCCATCCAGGGCTCCGCCGCGGACATCATCAAGGTGGCCATGCTCGGCGTGCACCACGCCCTCGCCGCCGAGGGCCTGCGCTCCCGCACCCTCCTCCAGGTGCACGACGAGCTCGTGCTGGAAGTGGCCGAGGGAGAGCGGGAGGCCGTGGAGACCCTGGTCCGCGACAAGATGTGCTCCGCGTACCAGCTCGGCGACGTCCCGCTCGACGTCTCCGTCGGCTTCGGCCACTCCTGGGACGACGCCGCCCACTGACCCCCGCCACCCCCGCTCGCACCCGCCGCCGCGCCCCACATGACTGAAAGGCGCCTTCAGTCGTGTCACTCGACTGAAGGCGCCTTCAGCCGTGTCACTCGACTGAAAGGCGCCTTCAGCCACCTGACCCCGCCGGAAGGCGCCCCCAGCCGGCCGCCCCGGCTGAGGGCGCCCCTGAGCCGGCTGATCTGACTGAAAGGCGCCTTCAGTCGGTTGATTCGACTGAAAGGCGCCTTCAGCCAGTCCTGCGGGCGGTTCGTCAGCGCAGGGTGGTGGCTGGGCGGGTCTCCCACATGGTCCAGAGTGGCCGGTAGCCACGGCGTGGCCAGAACACGGAGGAGAGTGGGTTGGCCGGCGTGTAGAACAGGAAGCTGCCGCGGGCCCCGCCTCGGGCGAACTCGGCGTGTGCGGCGGCCACCAGTGCCGCGCCAACGCCGCGGCCACGGGCCTCGGTCAGCACGGACAGGCAGTTCACGTAGCCCCAGCGTCCCGGCCGCAGCTGCCGGGCGTAGCCCTCGCCGGGCGCGACGTCGGCCCAGCCGCAGTCGGCCAGCCCCACCGCCTCGCCGTCGCGCACGGCAAGCCACATCGGCCCGCCGTCGGCCAGTCGCCGCAGCACCGAGTCGGTGCGCAGGTCAGCGCCGTTCGCCGGGGCCGCCGCACCCACGTGCGAGGAGTACTCCAGCTCGGCCAGCGCCAGGTCGATCACCGCCTGGTAGTCGGTGGTGCCGGCCCGGCGCACCACCAGGCCTTCCGGCGGCTCCGGCGCGACGGCCGGCAGCGACGTGTGCACCGCCACCACCACGGCCGGCACCAGCCCGTGGTCCAGGAACGCCCGCGTCGCCGCGATGTCGTGGCTCGGCCAGGTCACCACGCACGCCGAGTCGGCCGACGGCGGTGCCTGGGCGATCACCGCGGCCCAGGCGCCGAGCAGCGCGCCCATGCCGGCCGTCCCGGTGTCACCGATCAGCGGCGTGAGCGACTCCGTCTCGGCCGCCGCCCAGAGCCGCGCCACGTTGTCCGGGGACAGCCGGTTCACCACGCGCAGCCCGTACACCGGCTCGCCGGCCGGCGTCACGGCGGTGATCAGGTCGCCGGCCAGTTCGCCGTCGTACGGCGGCAGCAGCGGGTCCAGGGCGGCGAAGCGCGCCGCCTGCGCGCGAACCGCCTCGGTCGGCGGGCCCTGCGTGGTGGTGTTCATGGCTTCTCGCAGCAGTAGATGGAGGTACCGGGGAAGAGCCGGCCCCGCAGCGGACCCCACTGCCCCCACACCCGCTCGTGACCCTCCGGCCACTCGGGTTCCAGCAGGTCGGTCAGCACCAGCCCGGCGGACACGATCTCACGCACCCGGTCCCCGATCGTGCGGTGGTGCTCGGCGTACGTCGGCACGCCGTCGGCGTCCACCTCTACGTAGGGCGAGCGGTCGAAGTACGACTGCTGCACCACCAGCCCGGACGGTCCCGGGTCGTCGGCGAACATCCAGCGCATCGCGTGCGTCACGGCGAACACCCAGCGGCCGCCGGGTCGCAGCACCCGGGCCACCTCACGCATCACCGCGGCGGAGTCGGTCACGAACGGCACCGCGCCGAACGCCGAGCAGGCCAGGTCGAACGAGCCGTCCGCGAACGGCAGGTGCTCGGCGTCGGCCTGCACCAGCGGCACCACCACGCCGGTGCGGCTCGCGGCCTCCCTGGCATGCCGCAGCATCCCGGCGGACAGGTCCATCGCCACCACGTGCGCGCCACGGGTGGTGAGCCAGCGGGCGCACGGCGCGGAGCCGCAGCCCACCTCCAGCACTCGTCGCCCGGCCACCGCGCCGAGCAGCCCGAGGTCGGCCTCGTGCAGGCCCTCGGGGCACCAGACGAACTCCGCGTCACCGAGGAACTCTCCGTGCAGGGCGTGGTAGGCGTCCGCGTCGGCGTCCCACCACGTGCGGTTCGCGGCCACCGACTCGGCCGACGTGACGGCCCGGGTGGTGATGCCGACGGCGCCCAGCGCCGCTTCCGTGCTGGTCGTCAGCGGTTCGGCTGCCGAATCGTTACCGGTCGACACGCGGTCGGTACCCCCTACCAGGTTTGCTGCCTCATCGACGAGCCGCGTAGGATACCGGGTGCGCTGCGGTTTCGCGCCGTCCGTGATCGTCGATGATGGGCAGCCGGCCGCGCTGGTCGAACATTGGCGTCACTGTCACCCACCGTGACCGACCTCGGTGTCCGCGAGCGGGGTTCCGCCGCGCAGCTGACAACCGCCCATCGACACCACCTATCCGTACCGGAGCTATCCACTACATGTCCACCGACACCGCCACCGCCCCCGCGCCGGTCGCAACCAGTTCGCAGGTCGCCGTAAACGACATCGGGTCGGAGGAGGACTTCCTCGCGGCCGTCGACAAGACGATCAAGTACTTCAACGACGGCGACATCGTCGAAGGCACGATCGTCAAGGTCGACAGGGACGAGGTCCTGCTCGACATCGGCTACAAGACCGAGGGCGTGATCCCGTCCCGGGAACTGTCGATCAAGCACGATGTCGACCCGGCCGAGGTGGTCACGGTCGGCGACGAGATCGAGGCGCTCGTCCTCCAGAAGGAGGACAAGGAGGGCCGGCTGATCCTGTCCAAGAAGCGTGCTCAGTACGAGCGCGCCTGGGGCACGATCGAGGCGCTCAAGGAGTCCGACGAGCCGGTCAAGGGTCAGGTCATCGAGGTGGTCAAGGGCGGCCTCATCCTGGACATCGGGCTGCGCGGCTTCCTCCCCGCGTCCCTGGTGGAGATGCGCCGCGTGCGTGACCTGCAGCCGTACGTCGGCCGCGAGCTCGAGGCCAAGATCATCGAGCTGGACAAGAACCGCAACAACGTCGTGCTGTCGCGCCGGGCCTGGCTCGAGCAGACCCAGTCCGAGGTGCGCAGCGAGTTCCTGAACCAGCTCGCCAAGGGCCAGGTCCGCAAGGGCGTCGTGTCCTCGATCGTCAACTTCGGCGCGTTCGTCGACCTCGGCGGCGTCGACGGTCTGGTGCACGTCTCCGAGCTGTCCTGGAAGCACATCGACCACCCCGGCGAGGTCGTCGAGGTCGGCCAGGAGGTCACCGTCGAGGTCCTCGACGTCGACCTGGAGCGCGAGCGCGTGTCGCTGTCGCTCAAGGCGACGCAGGAGGACCCGTGGCGCCAGTTCGCCCGGACCCACGCGATCGGCCAGATCGTGCCGGGCAAGGTCACCAAGCTCGTGCCGTTCGGCGCCTTCGTGCGTGTCGAGGAGGGCATCGAGGGCCTGGTGCACATCTCCGAACTGGCCGAGCGCCACGTCGAGATCCCCGAGCAGGTCGTGCAGGTCAGCGACGACGTCATGGTCAAGGTCATCGACATCGACCTGGACCGCCGGCGCATCTCGCTGTCGCTCAAGCAGGCCAACGAGGGTCTCACGCCGGACATGGAGTTCGACCCGACCCAGTACGGCATGACGGCCGAGTACGACGACCAGGGGAACTACATCTACCCCGAGGGCTTCGACCCGGAGACCCAGGAGTGGCAGGAAGGCTTCGACAAGCAGCGTGAGGAGTGGGAGCGCCAGTACGCCCACGCCCACGAGCGCTTCGAGCAGCACAAGAAGCAGGTCGTCAAGGCCGCCGAGGCCGAGGCCGAGGCCTCCGGCGAGTCGGCCGCGTCCAACTACTCCTCGGGTGGCGACGCCGCGACCTCCGGCACCCTCGCCAGCGACGAGCAGCTCGCCCTCCTCCGCGAGAAGCTCTCCGGCGGCGCCTGAGTTCCCAGGTTCCGCCAGCTCGACCCCCGGCACGCGCCCGGTGGCCCTCGTGGTCCCGGGCGCGTGCCCGTTCCCGCCGGGTGGCCTTTTTTAGCTCTGGGGCGCGTGCCTGTTCCGCCGGGGTGGTCCTCGTGGGCGCCGTTGCGGGTTAACTATCCAATCTGTTCTTCTGCGTGAAGTTATGGGGGGGGGGCTGCGCCCATGCGGCCGGCAGAGCAGGGAAGCCAGTAGCTCGTCCCGGTGCGCTGCGTACGGCCGGATGCGGGCGGGGGCGCCTGTTGCTCTGCTGTGCGACGTCCGCCGGGCTCCTGGTACGGGCGCCGGCGGCGGTGTGAGGGGTGGCGGTGTGGGTCGTTGTCGGAGCTGGGGGGCGTGGCTACGGTGGCGGTCGTGAGGTGGAGGTTGATCGCCGGGACGGCCCTCTGTGCGGCTGCGGTGGGTTGCACCTCCGCGCCTCCGCAGCCGGAGCCGTCGGTGCCGAGGATCACCTCGGAGACGACGAGTCCGGCGGCGACCACCTCGGCGGGACCGCGGCTGCCGGCGGAGTGCGGGGCGGTGCTGAACAGCCAGAGCGTCGACCTGGCGCTGGGGACACCGCTGGTGGGGCGGGTGCGCAGCATCGTGGGGGTGCCGGAGCCGGGCATCAAGCGGCTGGAGCGCCTCACCTGCCAGTACGGCCTGCCCGAGGTCCCGCCCCCGGCGGGTCAGCCGGCGGTGGTGCCGCTGGAGGTCAGCGTCTCGATCTACGAGGACGAGGCGGCCGCCACGGAGCGCCTGGACAGCACCGTGCAGGCGGAGCGGGGGAGGGGCGCGGCGCCGACCACGGTGCCGGTCGGCGGGGGCGAGGGGACCGTGCTGGTGACGGCCGATCGGCGCCTCCTGGTAGCCGGGGAGGGCGACATCACGGTGGCGGTGACGATCATCCCGGGCATCGTGGACGACCGGGTGGCCAACGTGCTGTCCGACCTCGGCGGCCGGGTGCTCACCGCCGTGACCGGCTGACAGCCGGACGGCGAACGGTGACGGACCGCGACGGACCGCGACCACGCGCCGCCGCAGCGCCGTGACGACCGCGACCGATCATGGCCCCGGTCGCCGCGACGGGTGGCCGGCCGCGACGAACCGTGGATCGCCTCGGACCGAACGGTATCCCTCGGGCGGGTCAGACCGTGACGGGGCGCGGGGTCCAGGCCTGCTGAGCGGCGGCGGCGATGGCGCGGCGGCGCAGGCCCGCGAGGCTGTGGCGGGCCGGGGTGAGCAGCGTCCACAACCATCCGCGCCGGTACTCCTCGAGCGCCGTGGCGACGGCGGCGTGCCGGACGCAGTGCACGAGGCCGGGCGTACCCAGCCGGTGCCTTCCGTGGCGGGCGGCGCTGTACATGCGTCGTCCTCTTCCCCCGAGTGGTGTGTCAGATGAGACGGACGGTACTCGTGTGAACAAGTGGGACCGGGCCGACACGCCGCGCCCCATCGATGCTGGCAGACTGCCCGGATGCTGCGAGTGGGGCTCACCGGCGGGATCGGCGCGGGCAAGTCGACGGTCGCCGCCCGGCTGGTCGAGCACGGCGCTGTGCTGATCGACTCCGACGTCATCGCGCGTGAGGTGGTGGCGGCCGGCACCGAGGGGCTGGCCGAGGTGGTGGCCGCGTTCGGCGAGGGCGTGCTCGCGCCGGACGGCACGCTCGACCGCCCTGCCCTGGCGCGCATCGTGTTCGGCGACCAGGAGGCGCTGGCCCGGCTCAACGGCATCGTGCACCCGCGGGTCCGCGCCCGCTCCGCCGAGCTCACCGGGGACGCCGCACCGGATGCGGTGCTGGTGCACGACGTGCCGCTGCTCGTGGAGAACGGCATGGCGGCGGCGTTCCACCTGGTCCTGGTGGTGGACGCGCCGGTCGAGACCCGCGTGCGGCGGCTCCTGGACCGCGGCCTCACCGAGGACGACGCGCGCGCCCGGATCGCCACCCAGGCCACCGACGAGCAGCGCCGCGCGGCCGCCGACGTCTGGCTGGACAACAGCGGCTGGCCCGAGGAGGTGCAGGCCGCCGCGGACGCCCTGTGGGCCGACCGCCTGGTGCCCTTCGAGGCCAACCTCCGGCTGCGCCGCCCCGCCGTCCCGATCCCGCCACCCGCCGCCGCCGAACCCCGCGTCCCCGCCACGGCCGTCGCCCCACCGAGTGAGTACTCAGCGCAGAGCGCGGTCGATCGGTTGACGGCGCGGGTGCGGCTCGCCCTGGGGGAGGTCGCGCTGCGGGTGGACGGAACCGCGGACGAACTACGTGCAGTGGTGCGGGCGGGGGCGGACCTGGACGCGGTGACGGAGGCGCTGGCCGGGATCGGCTTCCCGCCCACCGACGATGCCACGGCGTACGCGTCGGCGGACCCCGGCCGGCCCGCCGTGCTGCGGGTGACCAGCGACGATGCGCGGGGCACGACGTAAGGTGCAGCCGTGGCGGTACGAGCGGTGCGCGGCGCGACCCAGGTCGAGGCCGACGAGCGGGGGCAGATCCTGGAGGCCACGGCCGAGTTGGTGACCGAGGTCCTCACGCGCAACGACCTCACCGGCGAGGACCTCATCTCGGCGATCTTCACGGTGACCCCGGACCTGACCGCGGAGTTCCCGGCGTACGCGGCGCGCACCGCCGGCCTGGCCGACGTGCCGCTGCTGTGCGCGACCGAGATCCCGGTGCCCGGCGCCATGCCTCGCGTCATCCGGATGCTCGCCCACGTGGAGACCGGGCGGGACCGCTCCTGCGTACGGCACGTGTACCTGCGCGGCGCCGCGGCCCTGCGCACCGACCTGCCTCGCTGACCGTCGTCACCCCAGCTCACCCGAGGCGCCCGTCCCGGGGGCATTAGTGACTGAAAGGCGCCTTCAGCCATATCCATGTCGACAATCGGCGTGGGCGTGGGCGTGGGCGTGGGCGTGGGCGTGGACGTGGCGTCGGCGTGGACGGGTGGCTGTGGTGGGCGTGGGCGTGGGTGTCGACGGTCGGCGCGGGGTGTCGGTGCCGGGATCGGGTCGTCACCGTCACGCGGCGGCGGGGGGTGACCTGTGGTCGGGCAGAATGGGCCTGCCGGATCGGGTGAACGACACGGAGGCGGGCGGGCGTGGAGCGGGTGCTGCGGGGCGTGGTCGCGATCGACGGTCCCTCCGGCACCGGGAAGTCCACGGTGGCCCGGCGCCTGGCGGTCGCGCTGTCCGCCGCCTACCTGGACACCGGGGCGATGTACCGCACGGCGGCGCTCGCCGTGCTGCGGGCCGGCGTGGACCCCGCCGACGAGGCCGCGGTGGCCGCCCTGCTGCCCGGGCTCGGCCTGTCGATCGGCACCGACCCGCGGGAGTCCGCGGTGCGGCTGGACGGCGAGGACGTGAGCCTGGAGATCCGCGGCCCGGCGGTGACCGTCGCGGTGTCCCCGGTGTCCGCCGTGGTCGCCGTCCGCCGTGACCTCGTGGACCGCCAGCGCGCGCTCATCGACCGCGCGGTGCGGCGCTCCGGCGGCATCGTGGTGGAGGGACGCGACATCGGCACGGTGGTCGCCCCGGACGCCGGGCTCAAGGTGTACCTGACCGCGGCCGACCACGCGCGGGCCCGCCGCCGGACCGACCAGGACACCGCCGCCGGCCGGGCCACCAGCGTGGACGCCACCCTCGCCGACGTGCGCCGCCGCGACACCCACGATTCCAGCCGCGCCGCCTCGCCGCTGCGCCCCGCCGCCGACGCCGTCGAGGTGGACACCACCGAGCTCGACGTGGACGGTGTGGTCGCCCGCCTGCTGCAACTCGTCGACGAGCGGGGCATGGCGGGCGCGGACCTCACCCGTACGCCGTGACCCCGGAGCTGCCGGACGGGACGAACGTCCGCCTGCACGACTTCACCCGCTGGATAGGCACCTGGGTCTTCCACGTGATCTTCCGGCTCCGGGTGCACGGCGCGGCCAACATCCCGGCCACCGGCCCGGTGGTGCTCGTGTCCAACCACAGCGCGTTCATCGACGGCCCGCTGCTGTACGGGCTGGCCGGGCGGCGCTGCGTGTTCCTGGTGAAGCACGAGGTGTACCGCGGCCCGCTCGGCTGGTTCCTGCGGGCCATCGGCCAGGTGCCGGTGCGCCGTGGCGAGCCGGACCGCACGCCGCTGCTCACGTCGGTGCGGGTGCTGCGCGCCGGCGGGCTGGTGGGCGTCTTCCCGGAGGGCACGCGCGGCGACGGCGAGGTGGCCAGCGCGCGTCAGGGGGCGGCCTGGCTGGCGCGCTCCGCGGACGCCGTCGTGCTGCCGGTAGCCTGTCGGGGAACCCGCAGGCCGGGCGGCCGCCGCCGCTTCCGGCCACGGGTGGACGTGTTGATCGGCCCGCCCGTCGCGGTGCCGTCGGGCCGCGGCCGGGCGGCGCTGGGCGTCGCGACGGAACGGATCCGCGGCGAGCTGACGTCGCTCGTGGCGCGGCTCGACGAGATCAGGAGCGGCGGCCCAGTAACCCCGTCCGCCCCGGACGAGACCGGTGCGGACGGACAGCGGAGGCATGGTGAGTGAGCAGGACGGCACGTGGTCCGACGAGTCGGAGTGGGCCGCGATCGATGCCGGGTTCGACGCCGACGGTGAGGACGACGCCGCACCGCTGACGCCGACGCTGGCCGTCGTCGGCCGGCCCAACGTCGGCAAGTCCACGCTGGTCAACCGCATCCTCGGCCGCCGAGAGGCGGTCGTGCAGGACACCCCCGGCGTCACCCGCGACCGGGTCGCCTACGACGCGCTCTGGAACGGCCGCAAGTTCACCGTGCTGGACACCGGCGGCTGGGAGCCCGACGCGCGTGGCCTGCAGGCCACCGTCGCCGCGCAGGCCGAGATCGCCATGCGCACCGCGGACGCCGTGCTGCTCGTGGTGGACGCCACGGTGGGCGCCACCGCCACCGACGAGGCCGTGTCCCGCGTGCTGCGCCGCTCCGACCGCCCGGTGCTGCTGGCCGCCAACAAGGTGGACGACGACCGCGGCTACGCCGACGCCTCCGCGCTCTGGTCGCTCGGCCTCGGCGAGCCGTACCCGGTGAGCGCGCTGCACGGCCGCGGCTCCGGCGACCTGCTGGACGCCATCCTGGAGGCGCTGCCGGCCACGCCGCGCGACGACTTCATCGCCCGCTCCGGCCCGCGCCGCGTTGCCCTCGTCGGCAAGCCCAACGTCGGCAAGTCGAGCCTGCTCAACAAGCTCGTCGGCGAGGAGCGCGCGGTCGTGGACTCGGTGGCCGGCACCACCGTCGATCCGGTCGACTCGCTCGTCGAGCTGGACGGCCAGGTGTGGCAGTTCGTGGACACCGCGGGCCTGCGCAAGCGCGTGCGTACCGCGAGCGGCACCGAGTACTACGCCTCGCTGCGGACCCGCTCCGCCATCGAGTCCGCCGAGGTGGCGATCGTGCTGGTGGACGCCTCCGAGCCGATCGCCGAGCAGGACCAGCGGGTGATCAGCACCGTCGTGGAGACCGGGCGGGCGCTGGTGATCGCGTTCAACAAGTGGGACCTGGTCGACGAGGAACGCCGCCGCCAGCTCACCCGCGAGCTGGAGCGCGACCTGGTGCGCGTGCCGTGGGCGCAGCGGGTCAACATCTCCGCCCTCACCGGCCGCGCGGTGGCCAGGCTCGCCCCCGCGCTGCGCACCGCGCTGGAGTCCTGGGACCGTCGTGTCCCGACCGGGGCTCTCAACAGCTGGCTCACGGAGGTCGTCGCCGCCACCCCGCCGCCCGTCCGCGGCGGCAAGCAGCCGAAGGTCCTGTTCGCCACCCAGGCGCAGTCCCGCCCGCCGACGTTCGTGCTGTTCACCACGGGCTTCCTGGAGGCCGGCTACCGCCGCTTCCTGGAGCGCCGGCTGCGCGAGACCTTCGGCTTCGCCGGCAGCCCGATCCGGGTGAACGTCCGGGTCCGTGAGCGCGCCCCCCGCAAGGGCGCGGCGTCACGCCGCTGACGGTCCGGCGTGCCGTTGTCGGTGGCCGGGAGCACGATGGCCGCATGACCACGACAGGACGCCTGAGGGCCATCGTCCTCGACGCGGCGGACATCAAGGGACTCGCCTCGTTCTACGCCACGCTGGCCGGCTGGGAGATCGTGCGCAGCGACGACGACTGGACCACGGTGCGCACGCCGGACGGCCAGCACCTGGCCTTCCAGCTCGCGCCGGACCACGTCGCGCCACGCTGGCCGGGGCAGGAGCTGCCGCAGCAGGCCCACCTCGACCTGCTGATCGACGACCACGAGGCCGCCGCCGAGCGGGCCGTCGCGCTGGGCGCCACGCGGCTCGCCGACGGGCCGAGCTGGATCACCCTCGCCGATCCCGCCGGGCACCCGTTCGACGTGTGCCACCGCGAGGGCGTGGGGCCGGTGATGGGCCTGTTCGCCGTCACCGTCGACGTGCCGGACGCGACGGCGACGGAGACCGCCCGGTTCTACGCGGCGCTGCTCGGCGGGGAGATCACCTACGACGGCCCCGAGGGCGCGCTCGTCGTCGCCGGCGGCCGCAGCGTGATGTTCCAGCGCATCGACGGGTACAACCCGCCGCGCTGGCCGGACCCGGCGCACCCGCAGCAGGTGCACCTGGACATCGAGGTCGACGACCTGGACGCCGGCGAGGCCCGTGCCCTGGAGCTCGGCGCCACCCGGCTGCCCGGGGAGGGCTCCGACTTCCGGGTCTTCGCCGACCCGGCGGGGCATCCGTTCTGCCTCACCGACTGATCCGCGGCGCACCGAACCCGGCGTAGGCGCCTCCGCACGGGGTACTCCGTCGGCTCCCGACGTGCCATCCAGGGAGAGGAGAGACCCATGACAACGCCCCCCGGCGGGTCGTCGAGCGGCGGCCAGGGTGGCTGGGACCCGTTCCGCGAGTTCGAGGAGCTGTACGACCGGCTCGGACGGTGGGTGGAAACCGTCGGCGGCCACGGCACCCCGCGCGCGTGGCTACCGGCGGCCGACGTGCTGGAGACCGAGGACGCCTTCCTCGTCGAGCTGGAACTGCCCGGTGTCCGCCGCGACGACATCGACATCGAGGTGGACGGCAGCGTGCTCACGGTGCGCGGCGAACTCAAGGTGACCGAACGCGAGGGGTGGTTCCGGCACCGCACCCGGCGCACCGGTCAGTTCTATTACCAGGTGACGCTGCCGAACGGCGTCGACCCGGAGCGGATCGACGCCGGCCTCGACGACGGCGTCCTCACCGTCCGGGTCCCCAAGAGCGACGCGGCCAGGCCGCGCCGCATCCCGGTCTCCGGCCGGTGAACCACGCGCCGGTGGGTCGGGAGTGCCGGGGTACGCGCGCCCGACCCACCGGGCCGGTCACGGCTGGAGGTGGAAGTACGGGTACCCGTACTCGTAGTCGACGAAGGCGCACTCGGCGGTCGAGGTGCCGTTGCCGGTGACGGTCGCCCCGCGGGCGGTCACGTAACCCCAGCCTCCTTCGCGGCACGTGATCCCGAAGTACCAGTTCTGGGTGGCCGGGCGGTCGGTGCAGCTCAGCGACGTCACGTTCAGCGTCGGCCGGCTCAGGGTGCAATCGGCGGGAATCTGGCCGTCGTTGAGGATCGTGCCGTTGCCGGGGTCGCTGATGTCCCCGGCCGTGCTGGAGCTGGTCAGCCGCACCCGCAGCGTCTCCGACGGCTCGGCGACACCGTCCATGACGAGCGGCACCGAGATGTAGGCCCAGTTGGTGTTGGCGGCCATCACCGCGGTACCGGTGAGCGGGCCCGTGAAATCGACGCCGGGCGTGGCCGTACCGACCTCGATCTGGTAGCCGAAGGTCACCCGGTTGCGCACCGTCGACGGCGTCCAGATCTGGAAGTACATGGTCTGGGCGGTCGTGGTGCACGCGTACGGCGGTCCCTGCGTCGAGCAGTCCTTGCGGTACTCGTACGTCGACGTGTCGCCGACGGTGAAGACGGGCGCCGGGGCTGCCTGCGCGGCCGGGACGAGGGCCAGGACGCCCAGGGCCGCGGCGGCCGCCATCGTGAACAGACGGATGACCGGTCTCATGCTGCGCTCCTCACGCTGATGGTGCGGGTCGCCGACACCTTGCCAGCGATCACGCCGCGCGCGCCGGGTTTCCCGAACATCTCCGAACACCCGGGCCGCCGCCCGTTGGGACGAGTGGCCGCACGGCGGCGACCGGGCCTCCCGTCAATGGGCCGAGTGGGCCATTTCGTCGGCCGCCCCGGCCCGCGCCATTGCCCCTTACCCCGGACCTGCCCTAACGTCCCATTCACGTTCGCGCGAACGTAATCCCATTCCGCATCCCACCGGTCGTGCCAGAGGGGGAACTCCGGTATGCGACGTGTTCGCGCGCGCTCAATTCATCGACCCGCCGTTCTCGTCGTCGGCCTGATCGCCGGCCTGGTGCTGGCCACGGCGGCCGCGCCGCGGCCGGCGGAGGGCGCGATCATCGGCGAAGACAACCCGAACGCCATTCCCGGCCGGTACCTGGTGACCTTCGCCGACGACGTGCCGAACGGCGTGCCGGTGCCCGAACTCGCCGCGCGCCTGGCCGCCGAACACGACGCCACGGTCAGCCACACCTATTCGCACACGATCCGCGGGTTCGCGGCCGGCATGGACGAGTCCGCGGCGCGGCGGCTCGCGGCGCATCCGTCCGTGGCGCGCGTCGAGCGGGACACCGCCGTGGCGTCGTCCGCGACCCAGTCGCCCACGCCGTCCTGGGCCCTGGACCGCGTCGACCAGGCCGCCCTGCCGCTCGACAACCGCTACACCTACCCGGACAGCGCCGGGTCCGGCGTCACCGTCTACGTCATCGACACCGGCATCCGCGTGACGCACGCCGACTTCGGCGGCCGCGCCGTGTGGGGCAGCAACTCCAGCGGTGACGGGGTCACGGGCGACTGCAACGGGCACGGCACCCACGTCGCCGGCACCATCGGCGGCGGCACCTACGGCGTCGCCAAGGCCGCCCGGCTGGTCGCCGTGAAGGTGCTGGGCTGCACGGGCTCCGGTACCACCGCCGGCATCACCGCGGGCGTCGACTGGGTGACCGCCAACCACCAGGCCGGGGCACCCGCCGTGGCCAACCTCAGCGTCAACGGCACCGGGGCGAACACCACGCTGGAGGCCGCCGTCCGCGCCTCGATCGCCGACGGTGTCGTCTACGCGGTGGCCGCCGGCAACTCCAACCAGGACGCCTGCAACACCTCACCGGCCAGGGTCGCCGAGGCCATCACGGTCGCCGCGACGACGAACACGGACGCGCGGGCCTCGTTCTCCAACTACGGCTCGTGCGTCGACATCTTCGCCCCCGGCCAGAACATCACCTCGGTGTGGGGCACGGGGGACACCGCGACCAACACGATGAGCGGCACGTCGGTGGCCACCCCGCACGTCGCGGGGGCCGCCGCCCTGGTGCTGAGCGAGGCGCCCGGGCTCACGGCCGCGCACGTGGCGCTCACCCTGTTCGCCGACGCCACCGCCGGCCGGGTCAGCGGCGCCAACGCGGCGTCCGCCGACGCCTCCGTCACCGCCTCGCCGAACCGGCTGCTGCGGGTGCGCAGCGGCGGGCCGACCAGGAACAACGTGCGGTACTGGAACGACGTGCTGCTGGAGACGATCCGCCGGCAGGGCGGCGGCCCCGGCCCGCTGGCCAGGGGCGCAGCCATGATGCACGCCGGGCTGTTCGACGCCGTCAACTCGGCGACCCTCAGCCGCCGCGGCAGCACCCCGTACGACAGCTACCTGACGTTGCAGACGGTGCACCAGTCGGTCAACGAGAACCTCGTCGCCGGCTTCGTCGCCCGTGACCTGCTCGTCGCGGCCTTCCCGCAGCAGCAGGCGTTCGTCGACCAGAAGTTCGCCGAACGCTACGGCACCTCCACCCAGGCCGTGGCACGCCAGCTCGCCGACACCGTGGTCGCCGCCATGACCACGGCGCGCACCGGCGACGGCTCCGCCGGCGGCACCGCGTACACGCCGCAGAACGTGCCCGGCGCCTGGCGCCCCACCGACGGCTGCACCGCCGTCGACCCGCACTGGGGCGCCGTCGTGCCGTTCACCATGACCTCCGGCAGCCAGTTCCGCCGTCCGGCGCTCGCCCCGGACCTCGCCACGCTGCTCGGCAGCTCCACGTACGCCACCGTGCTGGCCGACGTGCGGAGCCTCGGGCGGAACAACTCCACCACCCGCACCGCCGACCAGACACGGGCCGCCTGGTTCTGGGCCAACGACCTCGACGGCACGTACAAGCCACCGGGCCAGCTCCTCGCCCACACGGCCCTCGTCGCCGACGGCCGCGTCGACGACGGCCTGCGGCTCTCCCGGCTGTTCGCCCTGGTCTCGCTCGCGCTCGCCGACGCCGGCATCGCCGCCTGGGACATGAAGTACCGGACCTCGATCGACCTGTGGCGCCCCGAGACCGCCGTCAAGCAGGACGCCACCAACCCCGACCCGACCTGGGAGCCGCTGTCCGCCGACCGCAACTCGGTGTCCTTCAGCCCGTGCTTCCCCGCCTGGGTCTCCGGCCACGCCACCCTCGCCGGTGCCTGGGCCGGCGTCATGCGCACCGAGTTCGGCGACGCCGTCACCTTCACCGCGACCACCGACGATCCCCACGCCGTCGGTGTCACCCGCACCTTCACCTCGTTCACCGCCGCCGCCACCGAGAACGCCCGCAGCCGAGTCTGGCTCGGCGTCCACTTCCAGTTCGACGCCGACGACGGCCTGGCCACCGGCTACGACATCGCCACCCACGTCCACGCCACGACCCTGCGCCCCCGTCCCTGACCCGCCCCACCGACCCGGCCGTCACCCGCGCGTCGCCGACGTC
>DASWTI010000284.1:0-16548 GCA_036402215.1 Pseudonocardiaceae bacterium | reverse complement strand
GCACGGCGCGCGCCACCGCGGCCACCGCGGCCGGGTCCGGGCCGTGCGCGGCCTCCGGCACGGGCTCGACGGCGACGTCGAGCAGCAGCGCGGCGCCGGTGATGCCGACGTAGCAGGGCTCGCTCACCAGCAGCACGTCGTCCGGTGCGGCGAACAGCGCGCGCAGGGTGAGGACCATGCCCTCCTGGGCGCCCACGGTGACCACCACGGCCTCCGGCGGCACCCGCAGGCCCTCGTCGTTGGCCACGGTCTCGGCCACCAGGTGGTGGATCTGGCCGTTGGTGCGGCCGTACTGGAAGATCGCGGTGCCGGGGTCGACGCCGTGCGCCCGCAGGTGCTCGGTGTACGCCGCCAGGTGCTCGGGCACGCGGTCGACGTCGAACAGTCCCTCGTAGGGGCGGCCGGGCGCGAACGAGACGGCGGCCGGGAAGCGCGACGTGATCTCGTTGAGGAACATCATCGCGTCCATCACGGGGTCCCGCAGCGAGGCGTGCAGGTCCGCCAGGCGCAGCGGGGTGCCGGTCACGGGACGCGGACCGCGGCGAACGCCGCGCGCAGCCGGCGCGCCGCCAGCGCGTGCGCCTCCGCCGCCTGGTCGAGCACGCCGCCCATGGCGAAGAAGCCGTGCACCATGCCGTCGAAGCGCACCGCCGTGACGTCCACGCCGGCCTCGGCGAGCCGCGCCGCGTACGCCTCGCCCTCGTCGCGCAGCGGGTCGTACTCGGCGGTGATCACGGTGGCCGGCGGCAGGCCGCCGAGGTCCGCGGCACGCAGCGGTGAGGCCAGCGGGTTCGCGCCGTCCGCCGGGTCGGCCAGGTAGTGCCCCCAGTACCAGCCGACCGAGGTCCGGTTGAACAGCAACGGATCGCTGTTCTCCCGCATCGACGGGGTGTCCGCGCCGTGGTCGGTGTTCGGGTAGACGAGGAGCTGGTGCACCAGGGCGGGGCCGCCCTCGTCGCGCAGCAGCAGCGTGGTGGCCGCCGAGAGGTTGCCGCCGGCGCTGTCGCCACCGATCGCCACGCGGGTGGCGTCCAGGCCGAGCTCCGCGGCGTTCGCGGCGACCCAGCGCACGGCGGCGGCGCAGTCGTGCACGGCGGCCGGGAACCGGTGCTCCGGGGCCAGCCGGTAGCCCACGGAGACCACGGCGCAGCCCACGGAGTTGGTCAGCGAACGGCAGATGCCGTCGGAGGTGTCGATGGTGCCGAGCGTCCAGCCGCCGCCGAACAGGTACACCAGCACCGGCAGCGGCCCGTCGCCCACCGGCCGGTAGACCCGCACCCTCAACGTCGTGCCGTCCGGGCCGGGAATGTCGTGCTCGGCCACGTCCGCCACCGGCTCCGGGTCGCCCCCGGCCTCCTGGATGGACCGCAGGTCCTCGGCCCTGGCCTGCTCCAGGCTCAGCGTGTAGAGCGGCGCGACGCCGGCCGCGGCCCGCTGCTCGCGCATCTGCCGTACCTGCGGATCGAGTGCCACCTCGTCGCCTCCTCGCCTGCCGTGTCGGCGACCATCCCACCGTTCCGGGTGCCGTCGGCGTCAGGTCCGTCCGTAGGAACCACGGCGCGTCAGGTCAGGCGGGCCGCGAGCTCACCGAGCGCGACGTCCGGGTGGGTCCGCAGCAGCTTTCGCAGCTCGTCACGGCAGCGCCGGTGCTCCTCGCCGTGCAGGCCCACCTCGCGGGTGGCCACGGCCCAGTCGACGTCGTCGTCCACGTGCTTGGCGAGCCGGGCCAGACCGGGCTCACCGTCGTGCCGGCCGAGCAGGGCGCGCTGGGCGGCGGGCCAGCGGACGACGACCTCGGCGAGCAGCACCAGGTCCCTGGCGCGTCCCACCGCGTCCGGGCCGGAGAGCGGTTCGACCAGCTCGGCGACGCGGACCAGGAACTGCCAGGTCGTGAGCAGCCGCTTCGTCTCCCGGCCGGAGAGGCCGGTGCGGTCGGAGAGCCGGTCCACCAGGCGGCGGCGCACCTCCGGGCTGCGTTCGAGGGTGGGCAGCTGGGTCGGCGGCGGTTCCTCGGCGCCGGTCGGAGTCGTTGCCGCCGTGGGCATCGCGGCCCTGGCGGCCGCCGCCGTCGCGGTCGGCGGGACGGCCGCAGTGACCGCGCCGCCCGTGATCGCACCGCTGGTGGTCGCGCGCGGCGCCGTGGACCCGCCGGTCGCCGCCGTGGCCACGGCCGGCCCCGTCTCCCCCAGCAGGTCGCGCAGCAGCGGGGCGACCTGGGCCGGCCGCATCGGCGGGATCACCACCTGGAGCTGCACCAGCTTGCGCAGGAAGCTCCAGCCCGACGTGGGATCGGCCTCGGTCCGCACACCGGCGCGGGCCGACAGCGCCCGGTAGGTGTCGTCCAGGTGCGCCACCACCGCCACCGCGTCGAGCCCGATGACGAACCTGGTGGTGGGGAAGCACTTCGTGAGGAACACGTTGATCGCCTCGAACACCTGCGCGGTGGTGCCCGGCGAGCACCGGTCCAGGTCGTCCACGAACACGACGACCTGACAGCCCGCCTCCTTCAGGTCTCCCAGCACCTCGAACACGTCGTGCTGGGAGAAGTAGAGGTAGCCGGAGCGGGCCCGGTAGTAGGGGTCCTCCAGCGCCGTGTCCGCCGCCCGGGACATCCCCGGCGCCAGCGCCCCGCTGATCACCGGCTTGGCGAACAGCTCCGCCGGAAGCACGTGCGCCGCCGGCCGGAACAGGTAGTTGCCGAGGGTGTGCAGCGTCCCCGCGACGAGCAGCACCACCGGCAGCAGCCAGGCCAGGTTGTTCCCGGTCAGCCCCAGCCCGCCGACGGTGTACGTGGTGTCCGTGGCGCGGGCGAGCTGCGCCACCACGGGCGCCAGCAGGGCGAACACCGCCACCTTCAGCAGCGGCGAGACGATCCGTCCCCAGAGCGCCTTCTGCACCGCGCGGGCGTCCAGCCGGGAGAGGTTGCGCGCGAACCAGTACCGCTCCCGCACCTGTCGGTGCCAGCCGACCACCGGCGTCCCGGCTTCGATGAGCGCCCTGGCCAGCCCGGCCCACACCTGCTCCCCGGACTGGTGCGACCACGGCTCGAACCGCGCCGTCAGGACCCGGGGCGCCGCCGCCAGGTCCGGCCGCCACACGCCGTCCCGGGCGGAGGTCGCACCCAGTGCCCGGTACGCCTCCCGCACCCGCAGCCGACGCGGGGGCTTCCGCTTCTCCGGCGCGGGTGCGGTCTCCTCGATCCGCTCCCGCACCAGATCCATCACCGTCGTCTTGCCGGACCCCCACGGCCCTTCGACGGCGACGACGGTCGGCCCGCAGTGATCGTCCCCGCGCTCGTCGGCGGACGAGTCGGTCAGCAACTCGGCCAGCGCGTCGATCATCGCCTGCCGCTGCAACAGATCCCGCCCGGCAGGCCGGTCGCCGAACCCCCGCGTGCCCAGCCCGGCCGCCCCGGGATCGGTCTCCGGTGGTGGCGGGACGACCGGCGTCGGCGGCGCCGACGGCGGTGCGTCGGGCAGCCGGTCCAGGAACGGCCGCAGGGCCGCTTCGTGGACCGCCAGTACCGACCCGTACCCGGGTTCACGCAGGTCGGGCTCCGCCGGCGCGACCTCCTCCGGGAGCGGCACCGCGTGGACGAACGCATCGTGGGCCAGGGCAAGGTGCCGTCGCCGCTCGGCGTCCGACAGTGGGGCCAGCGCGAGCCTCAGGTCGCCCGGCCGGTCCGGCTGCGGCTCGCGCTCCAGGACCAGGACCTTGACGCGGGTCCGGCCGGTGGACACCAGTCTCAGCAGCTCGCCCAGCTGAAGCCCCCGGACATCGGCGCGGTCCACCACGACCAGCACGTCGCGCGTCAGGTGCCGGGAGAGCGGCGAGAGGGCGGCGCCGGGCCGGAGGAAGCCGGCGAGCTGGGCGTCCCGGCCCAGCTGGTTCACCAGCTCCAGCGCGAGCCGGGTCTTGCCGTGACCGGCCGGCGCCGTCAGCCACATGACCGGAGGCTGCGACGCGGTAGTGGCCCAGAGCCGCAGGTCGTTGAACTCCGTCCGGCGTCCCGTGAAGGGGACCACCGCGGCCCAGGGGTCGAGCAGGGCCGCCGCCGTCCGGCGGTCCGCCGGTGCCACCGGCCGGTACAGGGCGTCCGCCAGCTCGACCGCCTCCGGCACCGGTGGCTCGCCCAGCAGCCACGGCGGGAGCCACGCCAGCAACGCGGACACCGCGGGGCCCCGCACCCGGCCGGGACCACCGACGTCGGTGGCCAGCCCCACCAGCAGGTCACCGCACCGGATCGGGGCACCGGCGAGCCCCTCACGGAGGACGCCGCCGGGCCGATCGAGCTCGACCACCACCTCGCTGGCCTTGCGCCCGGACAGCGGCAACAGCCGCCCGGTCGCCACCTGGTGCTCGCCGGCGGCGTGGGCGGGCAGGGCGCTCGTCACTTCGGCCGGCAACGGACGCTCGCCGATGACCACGCCGAACCGGACGGGCTCCAGCGCGACGCCCGCGGTCACCGTCCGGTCGTCGAGCCGGCACAACGACATGCTGCCCGACGGATCGGTGTCGAACTCCTGGATGGAGCAGGCACGGCCCGCCACCAGGACGTAGCCGCCGGGCCGGACGGCGCCGGCAGCGGTCAGGAGGACCTCGTCGGTCAGCAGGAAACCGCTGCCCGAGGTCGTCCCGTCGTCGTACACCGGGACGACGCGGTCGTGGGCGGGCATGGAGCTCCCGATTCGTGAATGCGGCCGGGCGGCGCTCGGGGGGCTGGTGCCGCCCGGCCGCGTGGGTCCTGTCGGTGTGAGCGGGCCAAGCGTTACGCCACAAGGGAAACGACCTTCGGCCGATGGCGTGAACGCGATGGGCTCTGGTCAGGGGAGGCACCGCGCTCCTAGGTTCTCGGTGTGCGCACGGAGGAGATCCACGGGCAGGTCACGGCGCTGCTCGTCGAGGTGATCGGGGACGACCCGCGGTGGGCGCCCCTGAGGACGGCGCGGCTGGACGAGGACCTGCGGATGGAGAGCGTGGAGGTGCTGGCGCTGGCCGCCCGGCTGCGCGAACGCTTCGGCGAGCGCGTGGACCTTCCCGGCTACCTCGCGGGGCTGGACATCGACGGGATCATCGAGCTGACCGTGGGGGACGTGGTGGACTACGTGGCGCGGGTGGCCGGGTGAGCCGCTTCCTCTTCACGGTGCAGCCGCTGGCGGGTCACGTGAACCCGACGATCGCGATCGGGGCCGCGCTGACGGCGCGCGGGCACGAAGTGGCCTGGGCCGGCTCCGAGGCGGCGCTGCGCCCGCTGCTGGGGCCGGCGGCGACGATCTTCCCGACCGGCAGCCGGCTCTACCGCGACCAGGGGCGGCAGGGCGCGTACGCGATGAAGACGTTGTGGCAGAGCTTCATCGTGCCCTTCACCCGCTTCACGCTCCCGGCGATCGACCGCGCCGTGCAGGACTGGCGGCCGGACGCGGTGCTGGTGGACCAGCACGCGCCGGCCGGGGCGCTGGTGGCGCACCGGCACGGGCTGCCGTGGGTGACGCTGGCGCCGTCGTCGCTGGAGCTGGCCCGGCCGTTCGCCGCGCTGCCCCGCGTCGAGGAGTGGGTGCGGGAGCGCATGGCCGACCTGTGGCGGATCGCCGGGCTGCCTGCGGCGGAGTTCTTCGACTACCGGTTCTCGCCGCACCTGCTGCTGGCGTTCACCACGCCCGCGCTCACCGGGCCGATGCCGATCCCGGACCACTGGGCGCTGGTCGGGCCGGTGCTCGCGCCGCGCCCGCCGGAGCCGGGCTTCCCGTGGCACCGGGTGGACCCGGACCGCCGGAAGGTGCTGGTGTGCATGGGAACGCTGGTGCCGGAGCACGCGGTGGCCTTCTACCCGCGGGCCGCCGAGGCGCTGGCCGCGCTGCACCCGGAGGTGCAGGGCATCGTGGTGGCGCCGGACGGCGCGGTGCCGGACCCGCCGGAGCACCTGGTGGTGACCCGTCGGGTGCCGATGCTGGAGCTCATGCCGCACCTGGACGCCGTGGTGTGCCACGGGGGCATGAACACCGTGTGCGAGGCGCTCGCCGAGGGGGTGCCGTTGGTGATGGCACCGCTCATCAACGACCAGCCGATCACGGCGCAGCAGGTGGTCGCGGCGGGCGCCGGCATCCGGGTGCACGCGGCCCGGGTGACGCCGGACGGGCTGCGCACGGCGGTGCGGGCGCTGCTCGACGATCCGGCCTACCGGGCGGGCGCGCGGCGGGTCCGCGACGACTTCGCCGCGGCCGGCGGCGCGGAGCTCGCGGCCGATCGCCTGGAATGCCTGGTGCCGCGCCCTTCCCCGCGCTCCGCCGCCCCCGAACCGACCATTGTCGGCGGGGGTGCCTCGCCTCTAGCCTGACGCGACGCACGTGCGCCGCCGGCCGGGGCCGGCCAGAGCGGTTCGGAGTACGGATGATCGAGACCAGGGGTCTGCGCAAGTCCTACACGGTCGGCAAGGGCGGCAAGGCGAAGACGGTGGACGCCGTCCGCGGCGTCGACCTGGACGTCGGCAAGGCCGAGATCTTCGGGTTCCTGGGGCCCAACGGCGCCGGCAAGACCACGACGCTGCGCATGCTCTCCACGCTCATCACCCCGGACGGCGGGCAGGCCACCGTGGCCGGCGTGGACCTGCTGAGCCGGCCGGGCGAGGTGCGCCGGCGGATCGGCTACGTCGCCCAGGGCGGCGGCACCACCGACGAGGTCTCGGCGCGCGAGGAACTGGTGCTGCAGGCGCGGATGTACGGCATCGGCAAGGCCGAGGCGCAGCGCCGCGCGGTCACCGCGCTGGAGACGTTCCAGCTCACCGAGTACGCCGATCGCAAGTGCAACACGTACTCCGGCGGCCAGCGGCGTCGCGTCGACATCGCCATGGGCGTCATCCACGAGCCGCAGGTGCTGTTCCTGGACGAGCCGACGACGGGGCTCGACCCGCAGAGCCGGGCCCGGCTCTGGGAGGAGGTGCGGCGGCTGCGCGACAGCGGCATGACCGTCTTCCTGACCACGCACTACCTGGACGAGGCGGACGCGCTGTGCGACCGGCTGGCGATCATCGACCACGGCGAGATCGTGGCCGAGGGCACGCCGTCCGCGCTCAAGCACGAGATCGCCGGGGACGTGGTGACCGTGGGCATCGGCACCGACAACCCGGAGGAGGCCGGCGCCGACGAGGAGAACGCGGCGAAGGCCGCGGAGCTGCTGGAGGCGACGGACTACGTGCGCCGGCTGGAGCGCAGCGGCACCAGCCTGCGGCTCTACGTCGACGACGGCGCGACCGCCATCGCCCAGATCCTGCGCACCCTGGACGGCGCGACCATCACCTTCGGGAAGATGGAGCTCAACCGGCCGAGCCTGGACGACGTGTTCCTGATCAAGACGGGCCGTTCGCTGCGCGAGTGACGCGCACCCCGTCCCGTCCGCCTCTCCCCCGACAAGGACCACGCCAGTGAAACTGCTCAGGGACACCTGGATCATCTACCAGCGCCAGATGACGCTCGTGGTGCGCACGCCGATCCGGCTGGTCATCGGCTTCGTGCAGCCGCTGGCCTACATGCTGCTGTTCGCCCCGCTGCTCAAGTCCGCGCTCGGCACCCCGACCTACGCCGAGGCGTACCGGGTGTACGTGCCGGGGCTGCTGATCGTGCTGGTGCTGTTCAGCGGCTTCTTCGTGGGCTTCAGCCTCATCGCCGAGCTACGGCAGGGCATCATCGAGAAGTCCCGGGTGACCCCGGTGAGCCGGTTCGCGCTGCTGCTCGGCCGGGCGCTCAGCGAGGTCACCACGATGATGGCGCAGGCCGTGGTGATCACCTTGCTGGCGCTGCCGTTCGGCCTCACGCTGTCCATCGGGCCGCTGCTGCTGGCCTACCTGGTGCTGACCCTCATGGGACTGCTCGCCTCGGCGGTGTCCTACGCGATGGCGTTGCAGATCAAGAACGTCGCCGCGCTCGGCCCGCTGATCAACACGGTGTCGCAGCCGCTGGCCCTGCTGTCCGGGGTGCTGCTGCCGATGGCGTTCGCCCCGCTGTGGCTGGTGAGCGTGGCCAAGGTGAACCCGTTCTACTGGGCCACCGAGGGGGTGCGCCGGCTGTTCGACGGCCAGGTGTTCGAGCTGGAGGTCGGCGTCTCGTTCCTGGTCGCCGTGCTCGGCTCGGCACTCGCGGTGGTGTGGGCCACCAGGATGTTCGCCGAGCGCGTGCGCTGAGTTCCGCGGCCGGTGCCCCGGTCCGGTGTGGGCCGGGGCACCGTCGTGTCAGGGCCGGGTGGCGTGCACGAGGTAGGCGCGGTTGTCCTCCTCGATGAGCGGCGCGACCCGCACCGTCACCTCGAAGCCGTTGCGGCGCAACACGTCCCGGACCGCGGCGAGGCGGCCGCCCAGGTCCTGGACCTCCATCACCACCTGGCGCACCAGCGGCCAGTGCGTGGCGTCGATGCCGAGCAGGACGTCGACCTCGGCGCCCTCGACGTCGAGCTTGAGCAGGTCGATCGGGCGGTCCGCGGTGAGGAACGCGGACAGCCGCTCCACCTGGACGGTGACCTCGCGGCCGCGGTGCATGCGCTCCACGACCTTGACCGCCAGCGTCCTGGCCATGTTCGCCTTCTGCACCTCCTTGATCTCCGGGTAGCGCGTGGAGTTGCCCGGGATCATCGGGTAGAAGGTGAACACCACGTCCCGCTCGGCCTCGGCGCCGAGCGCCACCTCGTGCAGCGTCACGCCGGTCACGCCGTGCAGTTCGAGGTTGCGCCGGGCCAGCGCCACCGAGTCCGGCATCGGCTCGAACGCCAGCACCTCGGCGCCCGGGTGCCGCCGCGCCACCCACAGCAGGAACATCCCGATGTTCGCCCCGACGTCCACGACGAACGGGTGCTCCGGCAGCACGATGTCGTCGTAGCAGCCCTCGGTGAAGATCTCCTCGTGCAGGAACCGGGCCTCGATGGCGCTCGACGCGAAGACGCTCAGCGTGGGGTCGAGTTCCACGAGCTTGCCGTCGGACATGCGGTCTCCTCGGTGCGCGGGGCTACGGGGTCGTGGTGACGAGGTCGAGCACGGCGTCGGCGCAGGTGAACCGCAGCCGGCCGGGGGCGGGACGGTCGCCGGTGGCCCGCTCGACGGCGACCACCGGGTGCGGGGTGCCGCCGGCCACGGCGAACGCCCTGGGGTAGGGGCCGAGCAGCGCCCGGACCAGCGCGTCCACCTGGTCCGCGGTGAGGTCCGGGGTGATCTCGCCGTCGGCCGGGCGGCGCTTGCCCCAGACGGTGGCCTCGGCCGGGTCCTGCGGCTCGCCGCGCACCGAGCGGGCGCCCAGGCCGGCGGCCAGCTCGAAGCCGGCGGTGAAGTGCGTCTGGGCCACGCGGTTGAACAGCGAGAGCGCGGTCTCCCTGGGGTGCACGGACAGCTCGTGCCGGGCGATCACCGCGCCGGTGTCCGCGCCGGCCTCCAGGAAGAACACGCTGAGCGCGGTGTCCCGCAGGCCCTTGATGATCGTCCACGGGATCGGCGCCTGGCCGCGGCCGGACGGCAGCCGCGTCGGGTGCATGCCGACGCAGCCGGCGGCCGGGATGCCCAGCACCTCGGTGGACACCAGCCGGGACCAGCCGATGACCAGCACGTAGTCCGGCCGCAGCTCCCGCAGCAGCCCGGCGTGCGAGGTGAGCCGGCCGTCGGTGGTGTCGAAGCAGCGCACGCCGAGCTGCTCGGCGAGCGGCCGCACCGGGTGGTAGCCGACCGTGCCCCCGGCGAGCCCGGCGTCCAGGCCGATGACCAGCGGGATCTCGACGCGGCCCTCCAGGTACGCCGGGGCCGAGGTGACGCCCTCGAACGCCCGGATGCCGAACACGTGCCCGGTCACCATCACCACCCGGGCCGGCCGGTCCCCGTCATCGCTCACGTCGCCACCCTTCCGTTCACGTCGCGCCCTCCGTGGTGCACGTCGATGATCTCCAGCTCGCCGGTGGCGGCGTCCACCCGGAACGCGACCTGGGTACCCGGCGGGCCCTCGAACAGGGCGGCCAGCCCGGGCCGCGCGCCGGGGCCGGCCAGGAACTCCAGCCCCACCCGGGTGCCGAAGCCGGTGGCACCGGCCGCGCACACCACGTGCGAGCCCGGTGCGTACGGGTTGCCGACCAGCGCGAGCAGCCCGACGTCGGTGGCGAGCGTGCGGTCGGCGGTGAACTCCGGGTAGCGGCGGCGGCCGTCGGCGCGGTCGAGCAGGTAGGCCGGCTCGGCGCGCGGCAGGTCGTACTCGATGGCCCACCGGGTGTCGCGGAAACGGTTGTAGATGTCCCGCACGACCGGATTGCTCACGGCCCCGCCGGCCAGGATCACATTTCCGCCGCGAACGATGTCGGCGGCGTCCGGGCTGTTCGAGAACTTCTCGTGCAGCGGCGGCCGCGGCGCCCATTGTGTGCCGAATGCCTGGCGCAGCCGGTCGCGTCCCGCGTTCTCGTGGATCGTGGGCCAGTCGATCGTCGCCCCGGGCGCCGAGTAGGCCTCGTACAACAACGTGACGTCACCGTCCCCGACGACCGGGGTCCAGAATCTGTGGAACGGTGAGTCACTCAGCGCGATCGTCTTGCCGGCGACACCGTTCGTATTCGCCTGGAATCCGACCTCGAATCCTTCGGCGCGCTCCAGTCCGGCGAGCCGGCCGATGGCGGCCTCGTACTCCGCGAGATCGGCCTTCTCGATGCGCACCCGCTGGGAGCGGTGCCGGGCGAGAGCCTCGGACTTCGTGGTCAGCCGCTCGCCGGACACCTCGACGAACACCCGCGGCGCGAACCGGTCGAGCTCGCCGGAGAGGTGGATCGAGTAGTGCAGGAACACCCGATTGCGGAACACCGCGTGGCTGATCCGGTGCGCCTCCACGTGATCGTTGTGGCTGTCCGCCTGGCTGTGCGTGACCACGACGTCCGGGTCGACGTCACCCTGCGCGAGCAGCTCACGGACCCGTGCCACGGCCGCGCCGTCGGCCCGCAGGTGCCCGTCGGCGAGGCCGGCGAAGAACACCCGGCCGGCCGGCACGCCGAGCACCGCGGCGGCCGCCAGGGCTTCGGAACGGCGCGTGGCGCGGTCCGGCCCGTCCGTGAGAATGAGGAAGGAAATGTGCAGACCGTGGCTCACCGCCTTGGCGACCAAGGCTCCGGCACCCAGCTCGATATCATCCGGATGGGAGCCGACCACCAACATTCGCATGCCCGACCTCCCATCGTCCGGTTGTTCCCGGCGAGCGCCGTGTGTAAAGTGCCGCCCCACGTTTCGTGTTCGGCCGGCTCCGTTCCGTGATAACGATGCCAAGCCCGTTGGAACGATACCGGCGAGCCCGCCCCGCGCTACGCCCGTTCGGCCCATCGGCGCAGTTGTGGAGGCCCTCCGTGGATGTATTGACAGGACCGCGCCGGCTGAGAGGATTGCGCCCGGAGAACTCGGCCGCCGGGGGTGGGAGAGCACATGGTTGAACGCATCCTGGTCCCATTCTCGGGCGAGGGGTCCGGCGTCGAGGAACTGACGTGGGGCATGAAGGGCATGTGGCAGACGATGTGGGCCGCAGGCGAGTCCCGCACGATGAGCGGCATCGACGTGCTGCCACCCGGAAAGACCGTGCAGGACGCCGCGGACACCCTGAGCTTCGTCATGAGCCGCCATCAGTCGCTGCGCACCCGGCTGCTGCCGGACGGCAAGGGCGGCGCCCGGCAGGTGCTCTCCGACAAGGGCGAGGCGCCGCTGGAGATCGTGGACGCGGGCGACCGTGACCCGGCGGTGGTGGCCGAGGAGGTGCGCGACGGCTACCAGTCGCGGAACTTCGACTACGAGCACGAGTGGCCGGTGCGGATGGCCGTCATCCGCAAGGACGGCGAGCTGACGCACGCCGTGGTGGTGTACCTGCACACGTCGATGGACGCGTTCGCGCTGAGCATCCTGATGTCCGACCTGGCGAACATGGCCGCCGGTGAGCGGGCCGAGCCGGTGACCGCGGTGCAGCCGCTGGAGCTGGCCCGGCGGCAGCGCGCCCCGGCCTCGCGGCGGCAGTGCGAGGCCTCGCTGCGGCACCTGGAGCGCGTGATGCGCGCGATCCCGCGGGACCGCTTCACCCACAACGGCGCGGAGCCGACGTTCGCGACCGTGGGCCACACCTCGCCGGCGGCGTACCGGGCGCTGCGGCTGATCACCGAGCGGCACCGGATCGACAGCTCGCCGGTGCTGCTGGCGGCGTACGCGGTGTCGCTGACCAGGGTCACCGGCAACAACCCGTTCGTCGCGGTGCTGGCCGTGAGCAACCGGTTCCGGCCGGGCTTCGGCGACTCGGTGAGCCCGCTGGCACAGGTCAGCCCGTGCGTCATCGACGTGGCCGACGTGACGCTCGGCGAGGCGCTGTCCCGGGCCTGGCGGGCCGCGACCACCGCCTACAAGCACGCCTACTACGACCCGGACGAGCGGGTGGCCACCCTGGCGCGGGTGAACGCCGAGATCGGGCCGGTGGACCTGTCCTGCTTCTTCAACGACCGCAGGGACGTCACCCGGAACACCACCGGCGGCCCGGTGCCCACCGCCGAGGAGATCGTCGAGGCGCTGCCGCGCAGCGAGCTGTACTGGAACACCGAGCCGGCGCCCACCAGGCAGAAGCTGTACCTGGACGCCAACGACGCGGTGGACGCGGTGAACATCACGGCCTCGGTCAACACCAGCTACCTGTCCAAACCTCAGGCCGAGGCGCTGGTGCGCGGCATCGAGGAGGTCGTGGTGGCGATGGCGCTCGACCCGGCGGCCGCCACCGGGGTGCGCTCCGAGCCGGTGCCCGCGCTCTCGTGACGGCGCTGCTGGAGATCGCGAGCTACCTCCCGCCGCGGCGGGTGCCGATCGAGGAGCTGGCCGGCCGGCTGGGGCTGAGCGACCGGCAGGTGCGGGTGTTCCGGCGGTTCCACGGGCTGGCCGAGGTGCGGCGCGAGCCGGAGCGGACGCTGCTGGACCTGCTGTCGTCCGCCGTGGAACGGCTGGACGGCCTGCGCGGCAACGAGAACCGGGTGCGCTACGTGCTGCAGGCGCGGGGCATGCCGGCCGCGGTGCCGTACCCGATGAACCCGGTGCACGAGCTGTGCGAGCGGTTCGGGTTGCGCGACGCCATGGCGTTCACCGTGACCCACCAGGCGTGCGCCACCGGCCTGCTGGCGATCGACCTGGCGGGACGGCTGCTGGCGGCGGACCGGGCGGCCGGCGTCGACGGCGCCGACGAGGCGCTGGCGCTCGTGGTGGCCGGCGAGAAGACGTTCACCCGCTTCGCCGAGATCGTGCCGGACACCTCGATCCTCGGCGAGGGCTCGGGAGCCTGCCTGGTGCGCGCGGACGGGCCGTCGGACCGGCTGCTGTCCTACGCGACCGTGGTCCGCGGCGAGTTCGACGGCCGGCTGCTGGATCGGGAGGCCTATCTGCGGGAGTACCCGGAGCTGATGGCCGCGGTGCTGCTGAGGGCGGTGGAGCTGGCCGGCCTGGTCCTGGACGACATCGGGCTGGTGCTGCCGCACAACGTGAACTCCGTGTCCTGGCAACGAATCTGCCGGCGCATCGACTACCCGGTGGACCGGGTTCTGCTGGAGAATGTGCCGATCACCGGGCACACGTTCACCGCGGACGCGTTCATCAACTACCGGACGGCGGCCGAGCGCGGGCTGCTCGTGCCGGGGCTGCGGTACCTGGTGGCCGCGGCGGGGCTGGGCGCGACCTTCTCCGCCATGGTGTTCGAGCACTGACGTACGCAGGACAGGTCACCACCGACGGCCGCGGGAGGCTGTGTGTCGGACCGGGTGCCGGTGCCGTTCCACGGGGACGGCGCCGGCGTCGACGTCATGAGCTGGGGCCAGATGAGCATCTGGCAGTCGATCCTGGTGTCGGGGCGGGCGCGCACCCTGGGCGGCGTGGACGCGCTGCCGCCGGGCACCACGATCGCCGACGCGGTGGCCACGCTGCGATTCGCGCTGACCAGGCACCCGGCGCTGCGCACCCGGCTGCGCTTCGACGGCGTGGACGACGGCTGTCACCTGGACCCCGGCGGGACGCCCGCGCCGCGGCAGGAGTGCGCGGCCTCCGGGGTCGTCGAGCTGGAGCTGGTGGACGCCGCCGGTGACCCGGCCGGGGCCGCCGCGGCGACCATGGAACGCCTGCAGCGCACCACGTTCGCCTTCGCCGAGGACTGGCCGGTGCGGATGGCCGTGGTGCGCGACGGCGACGTCCTGACGCACGCCGTGGGGGTGTACCTGCACCTGGTGCTGGATGCCGGCGGGCTGACCGCGCTGATGGCGGACCTGGCGCACCTGGGCCGGGGAGCCGTGCCGCCGCCGGCCGGGGAAACGCCGTTGGAGCAGGCCCGCCGGCAGGCCACGGCGGGTGCCCTGCGGCAGGACGCGGCCTCGCTGCGGCACCTGGAACGGGTGCTGCGGGCCGCCCCGGCCAGCCGCTTCGGGCCGCCGCGGACCGACCGGCCGGAGCGGGTGTCGATGATCCGGCACCGCTCCCCCGCGTTGCTGCTGGCCTGCCGGGCGGTGGCCGCGCGCGACGGCGTGGACACCTCGCCGGTGCTGTTCGCCGGGTTCGCGGTGGCGCTGGCCCGGCTCACCGGCCGCAACCCGGTGTTCGCCATGCTCATGGTGCACAACAGGTTCCGGCCCGGGCTGGCCGGCTCGGTGAGCGCCGTGGCACAGAGCGGCGCCTGTTTGTTCGACGTGGCCGGGCTGACCGTGGGCGAGGCGGTGCGGCGGGCCGTGCAACTGACGATCGGCGTCTACAAGCACGCCTACTACGACCCCTACCGGCGCGACGAGGTGATGGCGAGGGTGAACGAGGAGCGCGGCGAGGTCGTCGACTTCTCCTGCTACTTCAACGACCGGCGGCGGCCCGGCACGGCCGCGGGGCCGGCGCCGACGGAGGCCGAGGTGCGGGCCGCGCCACGCGGCACGTCGCGGCCGGCGACCGAGGTGGCGATCCCGCAGCAGAAGCTCTTCCTGCGGGTGGACGACGCGCCGGGCGCGCTCGACCTGACGATCTCCGCGGACGAGCGGTACTTCGACGCCGACGGCATGGCGGCGCTCGCCGCGGCCATCGAGGAGGTGGCCCTGGAGGCGGCGCTGGCTCCCGGGCGCCCGGCGTGGTGACGGCCGGTGCCCCGCCGCTGGCCGGTGACGCGGGGAACGCGCCGTGCCGGGAGCGGGTCGAGGTGCCGTTCACCGGGGCGGCGGGCCAGGAGCACGGCGCCGGGGAGCTGACCTGGGGCCAGCTCGACGTCTGGCTGGCGATGCGCGAGGGCACCCCGGGGACCATCGGCGGGGTGTCCGAGGTGCCACCGGGCACCACGGTGGCGGTGATGGCCGCGGCGCTGCGATTCGTGCTGACCCGGCACCCGTCACTGCGGACCCGGCTGCTGGTGGACGGCGGCACGGTGCGGCAGGAGGTGGCCGCGGCCGGCACCGCGACGCTCGACGTGGTGCCGGGCGGCGAGGACCCGGCGGCCACGGCGGCCGCGGTGTGCGACCGGTACCTGACGACGCCGTTCGGACCGCGGGAGTGGCCGGTGCGGATGGCCGCGGTGTGCGCGACCGACGGCTCCGTGACGCACTCGGTGGCCGTGTACCAGCACATGATGATCGACGGGCACGGGCTGGCGGTGCTGGTGGCGGACCTCACGACCATGGACCCGGCGACCGGGGAGGCGCCGGGACCGCCGCCGGAGGCCGTGCACCCGCTGGAGCTGGCGCGGCTGCAACGCACCACGGCCGGGCGGCGGCAGAGCTCCGGGTCCATGCGCCGCTGGGAGAGCGTGCTGCGCACGGTGCCGCCCACGCCGGTGCCGGTGGCGGACGGGCCGCCGGAGCTGCTCATGGTCGGGTTCCGTTCCCCGGCGTCGGCGCTCGCCGTGCGGGTGCTGGCCGGACGGCTGGGTGCCGACGGGTCGGCGGTGCTGCTGGCCGCGGTGGCAGTGACGCTGTCCCGGGTGCTCCGAACCGACCCGGTGGTGCCGCTGCTGGCCGTGGGCAACCGGTTCCGGCCGGGGCTCGGGTCCGCCGTGGCCCAGCTCGCGCAGACCGGGCCGTGCGTGCTGCCGGTGGACGGCGCGCCGTTCGCCGAGGTGGTGGCCCGCGCCGCGCAGGCCGCCATGGGGACCTACCTGCGCTCGTACTACGACCCGGAGGCACGCGGCGCGCTGCTGCGGCGGCTGGCCGCGGAGCGCGGGCCGGTGGACCTCGGGGTCACGCTCAACGACCGCCGCCGGGCCGCGGCGGACCTGCCGCCACCATCACCGGGGGACGTGCTGGCGGCGCTGCCGCTGTCCCGGTACCGCGTGGTGCCGCGCACCGACCTGTCCCGGCAGCGGCTCTACCTGGGGGTGGACGACGTGCCGGACGGCATCGACCTCACCATGTCGGCCGACACCCGGTTCCATCCGCAGCACGAGCTGGAGCTCGTGCTGCGCACCGTCGAGGCGACCCTGGTCGAGGCCGCCCTCGGCGGATGAGCGGGCCGGGCACGAAGATGTCCGGGTGGACGACACGACCGACCCCCGGCGGCAGCCCGCCCGCCGGCCAGGTGGTTCCCCT